>VFZH01000010.1 GCA_016871255.1 Acidimicrobiia bacterium
GGCCGGTCGGCCGGCCGGGCCGTCCGACGGCGGGCCAGATACCTGAAGGGCATGGCCGTGGCCGTCCGGCGGAAGATCGGTCGCGTGCCGGCAGTCCTGTTCGGCAGCGGCGGTCGGTTCGATAGTTAGAGAAGGCGCGACTGCCGGGGCACAGTGAGGCGGTTCGGCCGGGTGCCTCAACGGTGCCGGAGCGACAGGTCGTAGTCGGGAGCGGGGTTCGTCATGTTCGGTTCTCGAATGAGCGCGTCGGAGGGGATGCGGCTGCTGGAGCGGGCCAGGCGGCTGCGGCAGCGCGGTTGGCTTCGGATGGCGATTCGCGCCTATACCCGCCTGATCCTGTCGTGCCGCGACATCGGCATGCCCGGGACGCTCTACTTCGAGCGCGGTGAAGTCCACCAGGCCCGCGGGCGCCTCCTCGAAGCGATGGCGGACTACTCGGCGGCCATCTCCCTGAACCCGCACCCGTCGTTCTACGTGCGCCGTGTCAACGTGGCGGCGGCGCTCGGCTTCAGCGAAGACGTGACAGTAGACATGGCGGTGCTGCTCACCATCGCGCCGGACGACCCGACCGTGAGGGGGCTGGCGCAGCATTTCGGTCTGATGGACGACCAGGAGGCGAACGACACGGTGCTCCGGGCCCGTGACGCCAAGGCCGCCGGGAATCTCGACGAGGCGCTGCGCCTCTTCTCCGAGGTGATCGCCCGGCGGCCGGACATCGGGCAGCCGGGCGTCATCTACAGTGAGCGCGGGGAGGTCCATCAGGCGCTCGGCCGCCACGACGAAGCGATGGCGGACTACTCCAAGGCGATCGAGATCAACCCGCTCCGCGATCTCTACATCCGACGGGTGAACCTGGCGGCCGCGACCGGCCGGTTTGACGTCGCCGATCGGGATTTGGCGGCGATGAAAGAGCGTTTTCCGGGTGACGCCCTGGTGAGCCAGCTTGCCGCGGCGGTGGACAAGGCAAGGCCACGCTGAGCAGCATGGGGCATCGCGGCGACGGCACCGGGAACGGGAGGCCGGTGATCGGGTTTGCGGGCCTCTCGCACCTGGGGCTCGTCTCCAGTGCGGCGGCCGCGGACCGGGGATTCGACGTCATCGGGTACGACGCGGATGCCGGGCTGGTCCGGGAGCTGGCGGACGGGCGCACGGCGATCGTGGAGCCGGGCCTGCCGGACCTGCTGGCCCGGACCGATGAGCGGCGCCGGGTCACGACCGATCCCGCCGCGCTGTCGGCCTGCGACCTCGTGTACGTGTCGGTTGACGTGCCCACTTCCGATGCGCACGCGAGCGACGTCTCCCCGGTGGTTCGGCTTGTGGAGACCGTTGCGGGGGTCGCCAGGCCAGGGGCGTCGATCATCGTGCTCAGCCAGGTCCCGCCGGGGTTCACGCGTGCCCTGGTGCCGGCCGTGGACGCGGCCGGCCGGGGGCTCCGCCTGTTCTATCAGGTCGAGACGCTCGCCTTCGGCACGGCGGTCGAGCGGGCGCTGCACCCGGAGCGCTTCATCTTCGCGAGCGGCGATCCCGGCGAGGCACTCCCGCCGCCCGTCCGGACGTTCCTCGATGCGTTCGGCTGTCCGATCCTGCACATGCGCTACGAGAGTGCGGAACTCTGCAAGATTGCGATCAACATGTTCCTGGCCTCCACGCTGGCGACGACCAACATGCTCGCTGAGGTCTGCGAGGTGATCGGAGCGGAGTGGCGGGAGATCGCGCCGGCGCTGAAGCTGGACCGCCGGATCGGCCCCTACGCCTACCTGGCGGCGGGGCTGGGCATCGGCGGCGGGAACATCACGCGCGACATGGCGACGATCCGCCGTCTGGCGGGTGAGGCCGGCACGGCCGCGCGCATCGTGGATGCCTGGTCCGCGCACAGCGAGGTCCGGCGCGACTGGCCGTTGCGCCAGCTTGAAGCGCGGGTGCTTCCACGGGTGGAGCGCCCGGTCGTGGCCGTGTGGGGGCTTGCCTACAAGGAACACACGCAGTTCACGAAGAACTCGCCCGCGCTGTCGCTGGTCGCCAGTCTCCGGGGCTGCGAGGTACGCGCGTTCGATCCCGGAGTGGACGCGCGAAGTATTCCTGGGGTGACGGCGGCAGCCGACGCGCTCGATGCCTGTCGCGGCGCAGATGCGCTCGCCGTGATGACCGCGTGGCCCGAGTTCGCCGATGTGGATCTCGCGGAGGTCGCCGCGCGGCTGCGGGGGCGGGTCATTGTCGATCCGCTGGGGCGGCTCGACCTGGCGCGGGCGATGGAGTTGGGTTTCGAGTACGTGCGCCTGGGATCGCCGGCGGCGCCGGGCGCGTGACGGCGGCGCGGGGCGACCGGAGCGATGTCGCCATCGTGGTGCTCCTGCGCGAAGATGGCGCCGCGCTGCTGCAGCACCGCGACGACAAGCCGGGGATCAATCATCCCGGCATCTGGGCGTTTCCAGGCGGGCACCGGGACGCCGCCGAAACGGATGAGGCCTGCGCCCGGCGGGAGTTCTTCGAGGAGACCGCGTACCGGCTGGACCGCATCGCGCGGTTGACCCGGTTCCTCGACGACAATGAAGGACTGCCGGCGCCGGTCTGGGTCACGGTCTTCTGGTGCCGGTGGGACCGGCGGCAGCGGCCGGTGTGCCTGGAAGGACAGGCGCTGGAGTTCGTGCCCCGCGCGCGGGCGCGGGCGATCAGCATGCCGGACTACCTGGTGAAGATCTGGGACGAGGCGGCCGAGGCGGCCGGGGCATCGGGAAGGAGCGAACGGAATCGATGAGTGCGAGAACGTATGCCATTCTGGGCGGAAACGGCCCCTTCGGGGTGCACACCGCCGATTACCTGCTGAAGCACGCCGAGCCGCGGAAAGTGCTCTGTATCGGACGGAACCCCGAGAAGGCGGAACCGTTCACGCTCGGCGTCGGCAAAGGCGACTCACGCTACGCGTACCACCAGATTCACCTCGTCTGGGAGCTGGACCGGCTCTTCGAGCTGTTCGACCGCGAGAAGCCGAACGTCGTGATCAACTTCGCGGCGCTGGCCCACGGGGCGTCGTGGACGAAATCATGGCGGTTTTATGACACGAACGTCACGTCGCTGGCGAAGATGGTCGAGGAAATCGCGGCGCGCGACTACCTGGAGCGCTGGATCCAGGTGGGCAGTTCGGAGTTGTACGGAGCGGTGAACGAGCCGGCGACCGAGGAGCACCCGCTGACCCCGACCAGTCCGTACTCGGTGTCGAAGCTCGCCGGCGACCTGCACCTCGTCTCGATGTTCAAAGTGCGGAAGTTCCCGATGAACATCATCCGGCCCTCGAATGCCTACGGCCCCGGCCAGCAGCTCTACCGCGTGCTGCCCCGAGCCGTGGTCGCGGGTCTGTCGGGCCAGAAGCTGCCGCTCGAAGGCGGCGGCGGTGCGAAGAAGTCGTACATCCACGCCCGCGATCTCGCGCGCGCGCTGTACCTGATGGCGGAGAAGGCGCCGTTGGGCCGCATCTACAATGCCGGGCCGGACGAGCCCGTGTCGATCCGCCACATCGTCGAGTTGACCGCCGAGGAGCTGGGGATGCCGTTCGACGAGCTCGTGGAGATTCGCCCCGGGCGGCCGGGCGAGGATGCGCAGTACTGGCTTGACAGCTCGCTGATCAAGCGGGAGATCGGGTGGACCCCCGAGGTCAGCCTGCGTGACGGCGTCCGCGACATGGTGGCGTGGGGCCGGCGCTATCTCGATCAGCTCGTCGAGGTCTCGCCGGACTACGTGCTGCGCGCATGAGGCCCGGGGGTTGGGCTGCGCGCGGTGCGGGCAACAGGACAACGGACGTCTGCCACAGGTGAGGGTCGAGTGACAACTGCCACCACATTTCAGGTTCCCTACTCGGCGCTGGGCCGTCAGGCCGGCACGATCAAGACCGATCTGCTCGCCGCCGTCGACTCGGTGCTCGACAGCGGCCGGTACATCCTCGGCCCGAACGTCAAGGCGTTCGAGCAGGAGTTCGCGGCCTACTGCGGATCCCGCCTGGCCTGCGGGGTCTCGAACGGTACCTCGGCCCTGCACCTCACGCTCCGGGCGATTGGCCTGAAGCCGGGCGACGAGGTGATCACGGCCCCGAACTCGTTCGTCGCGTCCGCCTCCACGACCGTACTGGCTGGTGGGCGGCCCGTGTTCGCCGACGTGCTGGACGACATGAATCTCGACCCCGCCAGCGTCGAGGCGGCCGTCACCCCGCGCACGCGCGCGATCGTGCCGGTGCACCTGACGGGCCGTCCCGCACGCATGCCGGAGATCCTCGATGTCGCGAAGCGGCACAACCTGTTCGTGCTCGAGGATGCGGCGCAGGCCGTTGGCGCGACCCTGAACGGCCGGCGGGTGGGGCATTGGGGCGACGCCGCCGCGTTCAGCCTGCACCCGCTCAAGAATCTGCACGCCTACGGCGACGGCGGCATCGTGACGAGCGACGACCAGACGCTGATGCAACACCTGGACGTGGCGCGCAGCCACGGCCTGCCAAACCGTGACACGCTGGCGTTCTGGAGCTTCAACTCGCGGCTGGACGAGCTGCAGGCGGCCATGCTGCGCGTGCAGCTCCGGCACCTGGAGGCGTGGACCGAGGAGCGGCGGCGGCTCGCCTTCCGGTACAACGAGCGGCTGCGCGGATGCGTGATCGTCCCCGACGAGGGTGCGGGGGAGCGACACGTCTACCAGACGTACATGATCCAGGCCGAGCGCCGCGACGACCTGAAGCGGCACCTCGTCGAGAACGGCGTCGAGGCGCTGGTCCACTACGCGACCCCGATTCACCTGCAGCCGGCCGCCCGTGACTTCGGGTACACGGAGCGCGACTTCCCGATGTGCAAGCGGGTCGTGGATCGCATCCTGAGCCTGCCGCTCTACCCGGGCCTGACCGGGGAGCAGCAGGATCGCGTGTGCGAGCTGGTCGTGGCTTTCTACGGGGGGAAGTGAATGCCGGCGGTCACCATGCGCGTGAAGTACTCCTATCTCGACGACCAGTTCGCGCCGGATCAGGTCGAAGCGATCCTTCGCGAGATCCGCGAGGAGCTGATCCCGAGCGGCGAGTTCACGCTCGGGCCGTTCGTCGAGCGCTTCGAGCGGACGTTCGCCGACTACATCGGCGTGAAACACGCCATCGGCACCAATACCGGGACCGGTGCGCTTATCCTGGCCCTGCGCTCGCTGGGGGTCGGTCCGGGCGACGAGGTGATCAGCGTGCCGAACACCTTCATCGCCACGATCGGCGCGATCGTGGCGGTGGGGGCGCGTCCGGTGTTCGTGGACGCCGACGAGCGGTACCAGATGGACGCAGATCGGCTCGAGGCGGCGATCACTCCGCGCACGAAGGCGATCCTGCCGATCTACTGGGCCGGCCAGTGTCCCGACATGGAGCGGATCCTCGAGATCGCCGGGCGCCACGGCATCCCGGTCGTCGAGGACGCCTGTCCCTCGGTCGGCGCGAAGATCGGTGACCGCTTCGCGGGCACGTTCGGGCGGGTCAGCGCCTTCAGCATGCACCCGCTGAAGCCGCTGAACGTGATGGGGGACGGCGGCATCGTCGTGACCAACGACGACGCGATTGCGGCCTGGCTCCGGCTGTACCGGAACCACGGGCTCGAGGACCGGGACCACGTCTCGATGTGGGGCGTGAACGAACGGACGCAGCCCTTCCAGGCGATCGTGGCGCGGCACCTGCTCGGCCGGATCGAAGGGGTCATCGCGGCGCGGAACCGGAACGCGCGAGTGCTGGACGAGGGGCTGGCGCCGCTCCGCGAGTTCATCCGCACGCCCGTTCGTCCGGCGGGCCATCGCGAGGTCTACCAGCTCTTTCTCGCGAGCGCCACCCGGCGCAACGAGCTGCGCGACTTCCTGGTGTCGCGAGGCGTCGAGGTGAAGGTCCACTACCCGATTCCCGTGCACCTGCAGAAGTGCGCGCGGGACCTCGGGCACAAGCCGGGCGACTTCCCGGTCGTGGAGCGGCAGGCGGGCGAGGTGATCACGATCCCGTCGCACCAGCACCTCGGCCCGGAGCACATGCAGTACACGGTGGACTGCATCCGCGAGTTCTACCTGGCGTAGCACAGATGGCCTACATCGACTTCATCGAGAAGATTCACGGCAGCACGAAACGGAACTACCTCCAGCGCGTGGTCGAACACGACAAGGCTGCCTGCGCCACGATCTCGAAGCAGTTCGGGTTCGACTACTTCGACGGGGATCGGAAGTACGGCTACGGCGGCTTCCGCTACGACGGGCGCTGGCAGTCGTTCGCCCGCGACCTGGCGCGGCACTACCGCCTGGAGCCCGGCATGCGCGTCCTCGACGTCGGCTGCGCGAAGGGCTTCCTGGTCCACGATTTCCGGGAGCTGGGGATGGACGCGGCCGGCCTCGACGTGTCGGCGTACGCCATCGAGCACGCGATGGACGACGTGAAGCCGTTCGTGCAGGTCGGCTCCGCCGTGTCGCTGCCCTTCCCCGACCAGTCGTTCGACCTGGTGGTGTCGGTCAACACGCTGCACAACCTGCTCATCGGCGACCTGGTCACGGCCCTCGGGGAGATGGAACGCGTGTCCCGCGGCGGGAAGTACTTCATCGTGGACGGGTACCGGACGGAAGAGGAGAAGGTCAATCTCATGTACTGGCAGCTCACCTGCGAGTGCTTCTTCCGGCCGGAGGAGTGGGAGTGGATCTGCCGGCAGGCGGGGTACACCGGGGACTTCGCCTGCATCTACATGGAATGAGCCTGGCCGGCTGATTCATGGTGCACCACGGCAGTGCCGCGCCGGCCGACCCGCGCCGGGTGATCGTGCTCGGGGGGAGCGGCTTCATCGGGGGGGCGCTGGGCCGGGAACTCGCGGCGCGCGGCTGCGAGGTGGCCCGCCTGTCGTCACGCGATCTCGACCTGGCGACGCTCGATGCCGCCGGCCGGCTTGCCGCCATGCTGGACGGGAACACCGCCCTCGTGTTCGCGTCCGCCGTCACCCGCGAGAAGGGGCGCGACGCCGCGACGCTGCTCGGCAACGTGACGATGGCCGCGTGCGTCTCGCGCGCGCTGGATCACGCCGCCTGCGCGCAGGTCATCTACCTCAGCTCCGACGCGGTGTACGGCGACGAGGCCTCCAACCCGGTGACCGAAGCGACGCCCTGCAATCCCGGGGACCTGTACGGGGTGATGCACCTCGTGCGGGAGAAGGTGATGCAGGAGGTGTGCGGCCGGCGTGGCGTCCCGCTGGCGATCGTGCGTCCGTCGCTCGTGTACGGCCCCGGGGACACCCACGGCAGCTACGGTCCGAACCGCTGGGTCCGCACGGCCCAGGCGGGCGAGGGGATCGCCCTGTTCGGCGAGGGGGAGGAGCGCCGCGACCTCATCTTCATCGATGAGCTCGTGGCGCTCGTGATCGAGCTGTTGCGCCATCGGAGCGAAGGGATCCTCGGTGCCGCCACCGGCGTCTCGCACTCGTTCGCCGAGATGGCCTCCACCTTCATGGCCGTGACAGGTGCGCACCGGGCGCCGTCGCTGCCGCGGCAGGTGGCGATCACCCACCGGGAATACGACGTCGCCGTCCGCCGGCACGCGCTGCCGTCCGTGCCGGTGACACCTCTGCGGGACGGCCTCGAACGGACGTGGGCGGCGGCGCGGGGAGAGAAAGGACCAGCGTGACGACTGCGGAGTCCGGAGCGGCGTCCGGTTGCCACGTCTGTGGCGGGCGCCTGGAGGTACAGGCCGGGTACGGCGAGCTGACACGTGTGACCTCGGACTGCAAGCCGTGGCCCGCGGGTGGAACGCTGGGTGCGTGTATTGCGTGCGGCCTGGTGCAGAAGGTGCTCGACGCCCGGTGGCGGGCCGAGATCGACCGCATCTACGACGCCTACACCATCTACTTCCAGGGCGGGGGCGCCGAGCAGGCCGTGTTCTCGCCGGCGGGGGAGGCGCTGCAGCGCTCGGAGCGGCTCGTGGGTGAACTGCACCGCCGCGGGCTGGCAGCGGAAGGCCGGGCCGTGGACGTCGGTTGCGGCAACGGCGCGTTTCTCGCCGCGCTGTCGCGGGCGATGCCCGGCTGGTCGCTCGTGGGGACGGAGCTGTCGGACAAGTATCGGGACCGGATCGAAGCGATCCCGCGCGTCGAGCGGCTCTATACGGGCCCGCTCGACGAGATTCCCGGGCAGTTCGACCTGGTGTCGATGATTCACGCGCTGGAGCACATCCCGCATCCGGTGGAACTGCTCCGCTCCGTGGCGGGGATACTCCGCCCGGGCGGGACTCTCTTCATCGAAGTGCCCGATGCGGTGCGGAACCCGTTCGACCTCGTGATCGCCGACCACGCGTCGCACTTCACGCCCGTGTCGCTGACGTCGCTCCTGGCGCGGGCGGGGTACGAGGTCGTCTCGGTCAGCAGCGAGTGGGTGCCAAAGGAGATCAGCCTCGTGGCGCGCCCCGGTGGATCGGCCGCCGTGCCGGCAGGGCATGCGGAGGCCGGAGCGCTCGAGGGGCTGCAGTGGCTGCTCGGTGTGCGCGACGCGGCGAGGGCCGTCAGGGACGCGCAGGGCGGCGGGGCGTTCGGACTGTTCGGCAGCTCGATTGCGGCCACGTGGCTGTCGGCGGAGCTGGCAGGCGCGGCGGCGTTCTTCGTGGACGAGGATCCGAGCCGCCGCGGGTCGCAGTTCGCCGGCCGGCCGATCCTGGCCCCCGATCAGGTCGCTCCAGGCTCGCGCGTGTTCATTGGCGTGGGTGGTGGGCTGGCGCCGAAGATCGCCGCGAGGCTGACGCGGGACCACCCGGCCGTGCGTTGGACAGCCGCGCCACCGGAGCCGCCTGCGTGAGCGAGGCCGCCAGGGCATGACGTCGGCGAATCCGTCCGGCCGGCGACGGGCGCTCGTGCTCCTGATGTTCGTGGCCCTGCTGGCCGTCTCGGCGCTGATCGGCGTTGGCGTGTTCGACGCGTGGGCGCGCTGGACCGATCCCGCCGCCGCGGATCTCTGGTGGAAGTACCCGGCCCGGCCGATCCTGATCTCGAAGTTCCCGTTCGTCATGGCCGACAGCGACACGCTGGTGCGGGGCCTGTACCCCCACGTGGAACAGGACGGGGAGGCGCCGTGGGAGTCGCGAGGCCGTCGGCCGGATGGCACCGAGTACCGCATCACCAGCAGCCGTTACGGCTTCTTCACGAAGCACCCGATCGACCGGTACCCCCCGAAGGGGTCCGGGGAGGTGCGCATCATCGTCGTGGGCGGCAGTGGCGCGCAGGGGCACGGCGCCACGTCGTTCGATCGCACGTTCTACAGCGTGATGGAGCGGCAGCTGCAGGCGGCCGTTGCGCCAGCCGGGGGGACCGTCGAGATCATCAACCTGGCGATGGCCGGTGCCTTCGCCGCGCGCAATGCCGTCGTGATCGATCGCTACGGCCCGGCGCTCGACCCGGACCTGATCCTCCTCTACAACGGGGCCAACGACATCGCCCAGTTCACGCAGGAAGCGAAGTGGATCGAGTACTGCGATGAGTACCGGACCGCGTTCATCGATGCGACCTACGAGTACCCGGACGCGCTTCGGCCGTGGGCGGAGCGCCTGCCGTATCTGTTCAACGTGTACGGCTGGGGCCGCTGGTTGAAAGCGACCTTCTACCGCGAGTACTACGACGACCGGGCGCTGCGGCAGTGCTGGAAGGACAACGGCTACCAGCCGGCCGCCGACGGCTCGTTCGACAGCCACACCACGTTCGACCAGGTGTCCTATCCCTCGTTCGTGCGGGCCGTGCAGTCGATCAAGCGCGGCACGTGCGGGTTGCCGATCGTCTGGGCCCTGCAGGCCGTCCACACCGGAGAGAACGCGTTGTACGAGGGCTGGATCCGTCCCGGCATCTACGACGAGTTCTTTCACCGGGCCAGCCAGGAACTCGACGGCTACTACAACGACCGGTGGCGGTTCATCGACGTGAACCGGCTCGCCCGCGACCCGGCCCGCACGGACGTGGCGGACTACGTGGACACCTCCCTGGCGGTTCATCTCGACGACGCGGGTCACCAGGTCGTGGGCACGGTGCTCGCCGACGAGCTGGCGCCGCTGGTGCGGGACCTGGCCTCACGCCGACGGATGGCGTTCGCTGCGCGGTGTGCTGGTGTCAGTCCCGACTAGGAGTCGCCCGCCAGCGCTGTTCCCCGCGGGCAGGGATGGAGAGTCTTGTGGGAGCGGCTTCGATCGTGACTAGTACAGCGGGCTCGCCCGACGGTCGGCACACGGCGCTCTGGGAGACCGGTCCGCACACGTTGGCGCTGATCGACTGCCTCGGCCGGGTCGGGCTCCCGGTGTCCGTGATTCTGACGACGGATCAGCCACCGGGGGAGTTCAACGGTGTACCGGTGGTGAGGGCGGACGTTCCCGATCGTCCCGCTGTGTCCGGTCCCGTCGTGCTGGGCCACATCGGGTCCGGCAAGAGCACGGCGGCAGTCATGGGCGCAGCGCGGAGCGCGTTGGGCAGGCGTCAGGCGATTCTGCACCCCTGTGTACTCGTCGATTCCTTTCGCCGGGCCTCCGATCGCTGGCTCGTGGCCGGACTGCCCGGCTCGGGCAACGTGGTGCTGCAGGCCCTCCTGCAGGCTGTGGTGCCGCACTGGCCGGTGTCGCCCGAGGGTGACCTCGACGACCTCATGGTCGCGCTGGCATCCGACTACGTCAACACCGTCACCGACGTCCTCCTGGCCGAGTTCGACGAGGCGGGACGCGGTTCGTTCCTCAGGACGACCAGCCACCGCGATTTCGGCGCGGTCATGGTCAATCGTCCCGGTCACACGAACTTCGATGCGTGCTTCTACGGTCTCCCCCTGCGCGCGTCCGCGTGGCCGTCTCACTTCACGTCCAGCCACGAACCGGTTGGTGCAGAAGAGGTGACCTTCTACCGGTCTCGGGGGTACCGGGTGCTGCAGATTCTTCGGCACCCGCTCGACATCATCGTCTCGTGCGCAGCGAAGATCACCGAGGCTGGAGGGACGCGGGCGCCGGAGGTCCTGGTCGGGAACCTGGAATGGTTCGAGAGCATGGTGCACCCGATCGCAGACTACCTGGCAATGCTCGCCGGCGCGCGTGACCAGGTGTGCCTGGTGACCTACCGGCAGTTCCTCGCGGATCAGCTGGGCACGGCACGCCAGGTCTGTGAGGCGATCGGCATCCAGCTCACGGACAAGCAGCTCAGGTCCATCTGTCGGGGCGTACTGATGAAGCCGCTCTCGATCGCGCCGAAGGGGCACTTCTGGGCGCCCGGCGTGGGCAAGTGGCGGCGCTACCTGACCCGGGCGCACCTGGACGTCGTGCGGGCCTCGTCGCTGTGGGAGTTGACGCGCAGCTTCGGCTTCGAGATTGCCGGCGACCTTTCGGGGCCGGAGAGCCCCCTGGACCTCCCCCCTCTCAACTGGACGACGGTGGCGGCGCACGACCAGCGATTCAGCCTGATCATGGGCAAGAGGCCCGTCGTGCAGGCGGACGGGGTCGTCGTGACGAAGACGGACCAGGGCGTGCAGGCGATCCTGGAGGTGGACCCCACCGGCGGCGAGGATCGGTTTGCGGCCGCAGCGAGCAGGGTCCTGCGTTCCGAGCTGTTTCGGGACCTGATAGCCTCCGCGCATGCGGTCGTGTCCGAGGTCCCCAGCACATTGCCTGGTGTGCTCGATCGTTTCGGTCAGGATGCGGCATCCGTTCCGTCGGGCCCCGCGAGCGCGGCGCTTGTGAGGAGTACGCCCGCCTGACGAACCCATGAGCCGCAACGTGCCGGTGGGCGTCCACCTGACGCTCCAGGTGTGGGGTGAGGCCTACACCAGCCTCCTGCTGCAGCACTGCCTTCCGGCGCTCCTCTCGCCGGGGAACCTGCCGGCGCTGGCGGCCCGCTTTCCGTGCCGCCTCCACGTCTACACCACCGCCCGCGACGAGGCGCGCATCCGGTCGGCCGCGCTCTTCTCCGAGCTGGACCGACTGGCGACCGTGGCCTTCCACCGGGTCGAGTGGGATGCGGTGGACGACAAATATGCGGCGCTCACCAGCTGCAACGTTCGCGCCCTGGGGGAGGCGGGCGCTGCGGGTGCGCCGATCGTCTTCCTCGCACCGGATACGATCTGGGCCGACGGCTCCCTCGCCGCGGTGGCACGGGCGCTCGAGGCCGGCCGGCGCGCGGTGATGCAGACCGGCATCCGAGTCGTGGCGGGAACGGCGCTGCCCGTGATGCGTGAGCGCTTCCGCCCCGATGAGCGGGGGGTGGTCGTCGTGCCGCCGCGCGACCTGGTACGCATCGCGCTCGACCACATGCACGCGTACTACCGCGGATGGTTCTGGGACGCCGAACGTTTTAACCGCAATCCGGCGCAGTGCTACTGGCGTGTCGGTGACGAGGGGCTCGTGGCCCGCTGCTTCCACCTCCACCCCCTGATGCTGTATCCCGAGCACCCGATCGCATCGTTCGTCTCGACGCTCGATGACGACCTGCCGCTGCAGGCCATCGGGCGCTACGAGTCGATCCACGTCGTCGAGGACTCCGACGAGGTCTTCCACGTGGATCTTGCCGATGACACGTGGCGCGGCGGGTACAAGGAGCTGCCGGGTGGGTCGAGCGCGGCGCACCTGGCGCGATGGGCGCTGATCCGCACCAACCTCTATCACCGGCGGTTCCTCACGCACCGCATCCGGATCCACGACCGGGCGTGTTCCCCCGCCTGGGGGGCCGTGGAGGCCGCCTCTGACGTGGTGGTGCGCGACGTCGGGCGGCGCCTGGCCTGGCACGCGATCGGTCCGCGTGCGCGCGCCGCCCTTTTCGGGCTGACCCGGCGGCGCCTGGTCGAGGTCCTGCTGCGCCATCGACCCGGCACGCCTCTCGTCGTACCCGACAGGCCGTGGTGGTGGCGGCCCGCGCGGCGGGGGATCTCCTGGTTCGGCGCCGACGCCGCCGCGCGACTGGAACGTGCCCGCACCTCGGCCATCGACGCGGCCCTCGGTGCGTTGTTCGGCATCAACCTGGCCGCGCGCGCCCAGGGCCGGCGCCCGTCTGTCCGGAAGCCGTCCGCGCCCAGGTTCAAGCGCGTCCGGCGCAACCTCCGAGTGGCCGGGTCGCGGATCGCAGGCGCTGCGCACCGGCTGCGCCGCCGGATCACCCGCCGCCGTCGCCGGGCGATCAGGGCCGCCGGCAGGAGTCGTTAGTGGCGGAACAGGAACCGCTGGCACCGAACACGTTCCTCGTGCGGGCGGCGCCTTCGCTCCTGGTCTGCCGCCCCAACGGGCTGCAGTACGGCCACCTGGGCATGGAGGTAGTCATGGCGCTCGGGACGGCCCGCGAGGAAGGCTCGGCCGTGGCCTTCGTCAAGCCATCCCCGCTGGTCAATCCCGCGCTCATGGAGCTCGAAACCGATGCCGTCCGGATCGTGCGGCTCGGCAGCCTGGCCGACATCCGGTGGCGCATCTACTGGCGTGCGCGTGACCTGCGTGACTGGTGGCGCGATACGTGGTACGAGTTCCGGGAGTCGTGGGTCACCGAGCTGAAGCGGCTGCTCCGCGACGAAGCGCGGAACCCGGGGCACCCGGCGGGTCTGCGGCGTGCGCTCCGTCGCTGGAAGCAGCGGTTGTCGGGGTCCCGCGGCAAGCGTCCGATGACCCCCCGTCCCTACCTCTGGCGCCACGCCATCCGCGCCCCCGTGCCGGTGATCCTGCGAGCGGCGGTGGCCGAGTCCGCCCGGAGGCAGGCAGAGGCGGTGGGCATTCCTCCCGATGCGCCGATTGTCACCGTTCACGCGCGCGAGGCGGGGTTCAAGCGGGGCCGCGAGGTCCACGAGAAGCAGATCAAGGCGCTGTCCCGGCGCGACGACGGGACGAGGAACATCAGGATCGACAGTTACATCCCGGCAATCGACTACCTCGTGTCGCTCGGCTACACGGTCGTCCGCCTGGGCGATCCGTCCATGTGCCCGGTGTCACGGCCCGGCGTGGTCGACCTCGCGCTGGATCCGCGCCGGACGCCGGAGCTCGAGGTGTATTGTCTCCTCCGCAGCGAGTTCCTGCTCGCGGGGGAATCCGGTCCGGCCATCGTCACGCTGTTGACCAATACGCCGACGCTGACGCTCAATGCGACCGATCCGGTCAGCTCGTTTCCGATCCGCCCGGACTGGCTGTACACGGTCAAGCGGGTCATCGATCTCGACACCGGGATCCCGCTGACGCTCCGGGAGATGGCGTCCCCGCGGTACCTCGAGGCCGTGCGCGACACGGCGCGGTTCCGCTTCCTGTCGCATCCGCCGGAAGAAGTGCTGGAGGCCGTGCGCGAGATGCGGGCGTTTCTCGCGAACCGCGGCGTGGAGAGCGAGCGACAGGCCACGTACAAGGCGCTGGTGGCCAGGGCGGCAGAGGAGCTGTCGCCCCGCCTGCGCTACGTCCGCAAGTGGGCACCCGACAAGGGCGTGATGGGCGACGGCCGCGTCGCCTCGTTCTTCGTCGAGCGCTATCTGGATGATGCGACGCCGTCACGGGAGGCGGGCGAACCCCGCCGCCCCTGAGACGTGCCCGACCGGATGACGAACGTTCCCCCTCGATCGGCGAAGAGCGGTCCGACGCGCGTGCTCTGGGTGATGCAGCACGCTGGTTTCGTCCGCTACTTCGAGTCGGCGATCGAGGCGCTGGCCGCCGGCGGCCACCAGGTCCGCGTGGTGCTCGAAGAGCCGCGGAACAAGCTGGACGAGCGCACGGCTGCCGATGAGCTCGTGGCCCGGCTGCCGGGCGTGACGCTGGAAGACATGCCCCCGATCCCGGAGACGCGGAGCCGGGCGTACGCACAGGCGCTGCGCGCGATCCGGGACACGCTGCGATACCGCGGCCGGGAATATGACGCCGCTCCCGAGATGCGAGCCCGCTCCGAGCGGTTCGTGCCGGCGTCCGTACTGGGCCTCGTGCGGATCGTCGCCCTGGGAGGCCGCGCGGCCGTGTCACTGGGCGACCGGTTGTGCGCGGCCGTCGACCACGCGTTCCCGCCGCACCCGTTCTTCGCCCGGTTCCTCGAGGGGACCGGCGCGGATGTCGTCGTCGCCACGCCCAGTGTCAACTTCGGGTCGGATCAGAGTGACATCCTCCGTGCCGCCGCGGGTCTCGGGATGAGGACGGCAGCGGCGGTGCCCAGCTGGGACAACCTGACCACGAAGGGACGGCTGGCCTGGGTGCCCGACCGCGTCCTGGTGTGGAACGCGGCCCAGGTCGAGGAGGCTGTCACGCTGCACGGCGTGCCGCGAGAGCGGGTGGCACCCTGCGGGGCCCCGGTCTTCGACCACTGGTTCGACTGGGAGCCGTCGCGCGACCGCGAGGCGTTCTGCCGGGAGGTGGGGCTGGACCCGGCCCGTGCGTACGTGCTCTACCTCGGCTCGTCGCTGTTCCTGGCCCCGTACGAGTCGGAGTTCGTGGCCGAATGGGTGACCGAGCTGCGAGCGGCGCGCGACCCCGCGCTCGCGCGGGCCGGTGTGCTGATCCGGCCGCACCCGACCAACACGCAGCAGTGGAACAGCGCCGGGCTCGAGTTGTTTCCGGGCCTGGCGATCTGGCCCGCCAGACCCGGCAACCCGTCGACGCTCGCCTTCCGGCAGGACTTCTTCGACTCGCTGTTTCACGCCGCCGCCGTGGTCGGCGTGAACACCAGCGCGCAGATCGAAGCGGCGATCCTGCGACGCCCTGTGCTGGCCGCACCCGTGGTGGAGCAGACGCGGTTCGGTGCGCGCACACTGCACTTCGCGCATCTGGCGGGCGGTGGTGAGCCGATGGCGTGGACGGCGCCCGACTGGGAGACGCACTTCGAGCAGCTGAAGACGGCGCTCGGCACACCCGGCGTCGCGGACCAGCGCAGCGACCGGTTCGTGGCGCGCTTCGTTCGTCCGCACGGCCGTGATCGGACGGCCGGATCCGTGGTGGCGGGGGCGCTGCTCGACCTGGCCGTGGCGCCACTGGCCGCGAACGCGTCCCCGACGCCGGCGGCCTGGTTCGTACGCGCTCTTGCGTGGGGCCCCGGCGCACCGCTCGTCTGGCTGTTCGCCCACCACACCATCCCGGCGTGGACCCTCGCGCTCAGAACGCTGTTTGCCGGCGTCGTTGGCGTGGCCGCGCCTGCTTACCGAATCGTCGAGGCTGCGGGCGGATGGAAGGCGCAGGTACGTCGGCGCTGGCGGGATCGCCTCGTTCACCGCGCGGTGCGGCACCGCAGGACTCCCGGGCCTGGCGCGTCCGCCGGCCGGGCCGCGCGCCGGTCGTGGAGGGCCGTGTCGCGGCAGACGGAGCGGATGCCGAAGCGGATCGCGCGGGGGTGGCGAGTGGCCAGGCGGGAGTCGTCGAGGACGGCCAGTCGTGGCCTGAAACGGGTGCGTCGCGACAGCAGTCGCGTGGCCCGCGCGCTCGCGCGCCTCGGGGCGCGGCTGCTTCGCGCCAGGGCGGAACCGTGATGGTCCGCCGGGACCTACGGTACAATCCTGCAGATTCGTGCACCCGCTGATCCTCGACAATCTCGGCAAGCGGTACGACGTGGAGGCTGCTGCGGAGAGTCCTCCCGGCACGTTTCGCGAGCGGCTCGCGCGCTGGCGGGACCTGCTGCTCTTCAGGCGTGGGCTCCGACCGGCGAAGAAGGAGTTCTGGGCGGTCCGCAACGTGTCGCTCACCGTCGAACCGGGCACCATCCTCGGCATCATCGGTCCGAACGGCGCGGGCAAGACGACGCTGCTGAAGATCCTGGCCCGTGTCACGCCGCCGACCGAGGGTCGCGCCACGGGGCATGGTCGCGTTGTGTCGCTGCTCGAGATGAACGCCGGGTTCAACCCCGAGTCGTCCGCGCGCGAGAACATCCTGATGAACGCAGCGCTCCACGGCATTTCGAAGGCGGAGGCGCTTGCGAGGACCAGGGACATCCTCGAGTGGGCCGAGCTCGAGGAGTTCGCCGACCAGCCCCTGAAGCACTACTCGAGCGGCATGGCGGTGCGCCTCGGCTTCTCGGTGGCGATCAACATGAACCCGCAGGTGCTGCTGGCCGACGAGGTCCTGGCCGTCGGTGACATGGCCTTCCAGGAGCGCTGCATGCAGGCCGTGATCGAGAGCGGCAAGCGGGGGCTGATCGTCCTCTTCGTGTCGCACGACATGGAGGCCATCGAGCGGGTGTGCAACCGCGTGCTCTGGCTGCACAAGGGGCAGGTGCAGAAGGTCGGGAGTCCTGACGAGGTTGTGGCCGACTACGAGGACGCGGTCTGGGCGCACTTCGACGCCGGCGCGTTCGAGCGTGGCCGGCGCAGCAGCCGGTTCGCGGCGATCCGCGGCGCCAAGCTGCTGTCGTCAGCGGGAAGGGAGATCGGCGCCGCCAATGTCACCGAGGACGTGTTCATCGCCATCGAGATCGAGGCGTTCAAGGCGGTGGCCGTGAGAGGGGCCGTGGATCTCAACGCGAGGAACCAGCTCGTGTTCCGGTGCGAGGACGCCGACTTCCGGCGGGTCACGGCCGGCTTCTACCAGGTCCGCCTGCGCATCCCCGCGAACCTGCTCTCGGACATCAGCTACACGGCTACTGTCAGCGTGACGACGCTGCGCGAAGGCCAGACTCGGGAGTACCGGCTCATCGCGTACAACGCACTGACGTTCATGGCCTTCCACCCCGAACGGGAGGCGCGCGTCGCGGTCAAGGGCAAGCTGGGCAAGACCGGACTGATGGCGCCGAAACTGGAGTGGAGCATCGAGGAGCACCATGTCGCAGTCTGAAGCCGCGGCCAGCGCCGGCCATCTAACCGGCGCTGGTGATCTCCAGCCCTGGGTGATCGAGCCGATCCAGACTGGTTTCATCGCCGCCGTGCGCGAGTTCTGGAGCTACCGCCGCCTGCTGATGTTCTTCGCGCGCAAGATCGTCGTGGAACGGTACAAGAAGACGACCCTCGGCGGCTTCTGGCTGATCGCCCGGCCGGCGCTGCCCCTGGTGCTGAATGTCATCATCTTCGGTGCGATCCTCGGCGTGGCGTCCGACGGCTTGCCCTACGCGATGTTCTTCCTCGTGGGCGCCAGCGCCTGGATGATCTTCCAGCGCGGCCTGCTGCGCGTCACGCTCAGCGTGGATTCGCAGGCCGGTCTGGCGAAGAAGCTGTACTTCCCGAGACTGATCCTGCCGTTCGCTGGGATCGCGCCCGCCATCGTGGACTTCCTCGTGTACATCCTGCTGATGATCGTGCTGGCGCTGATCTACCTCGTCAAGGACGGCCACTGGTACCTGCTCTTCGGACCGCGCCTGCTGCTGGCCCTGTACGCGACGTTCATCATCATGCTGATGACGATCGGTGTCGGCCTGATCACGACGGTGTACCAGGTCAGGCATGCCGAGGTCCGGTTCGTGATCGGACACTTCACCGGTTTCTGGATGTTTCTGACCCCGGTGGTGTACCCGATGTCCCAGATTCCCGGTTCGATGCATTGGGCGGTGTACATGAACCCGCTGTCCGCGCCCGTCGAGACGTTCCGGTGGGCGATCCTCGGCGTTGGCACGCTGCCCGTGATCCCGCTGGTGCTCTCGTCGGTGGGCATCGTGCTGTTCACGGTGGTCAGCGCCGTGTTCTTCAACCGATCCCAGGGTTCGACTGTCGACGAACTGTAGGGTGAAAACGTCCCTGCTCCAGCGAGGGCTCGCGCGGTTCGGCCGGATGCTGCGGCCGCTGTTCGCTCCGGACGCCGAGGCCGATCGAGCGCGTTTCGAAGCCTTCGCGAAGGGCCAGCGCGAGGCCGTCGAGCGCCTGCAGCGGCGGGGCCACGCGCAGTCGGAGCGCCTGACGGAGGTGATGCGCGAGGTCGAGCAGCTCCGCAAGCAGACCTCCGGGCTGCGCGCGCGCCTCTCGCGGCAGCTCCAGTTCAGCGAGCGGGTGCTGAAGCGCGTCAGCGAGCGCAGCGTCGAGATCGGCGAAGAGCGCGTCTTCGATCGGCTGGCGCGGATCGGCCGTTCGTCGCAGGCCGTGCTCGTCGGCCCCTGGACGGGCGAAGTCGGCTTCGAGCTGATCTACTGGGTCCCGTTCCTGCGCTGGGCCCTCGGCCACGCCGGGATCGATCCCGCCCGCGTCACCGTGTTCTCCAGGGGCGGGGCGCGGCCGTGGTACGACGGGCTGGCGAACGAGTACGTGGACGCGCTCGACTTCACCACCGCCGACGAGTTCCGGACGCGAACAGCCGTCAGCCGGAAGCAGCGGGGGCTGACCGCGTTCGATCGCGATCTGCTCCGGCGGGCGTGCGCCGCCCGCGGCGGCGCGCCGGCCCTGATTCACCCAGCCATGATGTACGCGCTGTTCTACCCGTACTGGCGGCGCGAGGCCCCCCTGGCCCGTGTCCTCGAGTACGTCCGTCCGAGGCGCCACGAGCCGCCGGCACCCCCGGCGGTCCCGCTGCCGGACGACTACGTGGCGGTGCGGTTCTACTTCAGCGACTGCTTTCCTGACACCCCTGGCAACCGGGCGTTCGTCTCGGCGGTCATCGGCGCGCTGGCCGACCGTCACGACGTGGTCGTCCTGCACGCCGGGCTGGGCCTGGACGACCACGCCGACACGGCGGTGCACGGGCGGGACCGCGTCCACGTGATCGACGCGGGCGTGTCACCGCGCGACAACCTCGCCCTGCAGACCGCGATCATCGCCCGGGCGCGCGCGTTCGTCGGCACCTACGGCGGGTTTTCGTACCTGGCCCCGCTTCACGGTGTGGACACCGTCGCCTTCTATTCGGACCGGAACTTCCAGGTGTCGCACCTGCACATGGCGCAGCACATCAGCGCCGAGGTCGGCGGCGGCACGCTCGTGCCGCTGGATGTCGCCCACGCGGCGCTCCTGCAGGACGTGCTGCCCGGGAGCCGTTCGCCGGCGGTGGCCCGCTGATCAGGCGGGTCCGGTCGAGGCCGGTACGTGCCGGTTCGGGAGAGGGTGGCGCGTGAAGGTGTGCCCGTCGTGTTCATCGCGGTACAGAGCACCTGACTGGGTGTGCCCGTCGTGCGGCTGGGCTCCTCTGCGTCGCGGGGATCTCTGGGACGTCGTCGGCGATGCGCCTCTTGTGGACGTGGGGTACGAGGCGCACATGTTCGACGACATGGCCGCCGTCGAGGATGTCCACTTCTGGCACCGTGCGAGGAACGCACTCATCGTGTGGGCGCTCACGCGGTACTTCCCCGCAGCGGCCAGTATGCTGGAGGCCGGGTGTGGAAACGGACAGGTGCTGAGGGCCGTCGCGCGCGCCAGGCCAGGGTTGCGGCTGGCCGCCTCGGAGGTGTTCCTCGAAGGCCTGGAGACAGCCGCTCGTTCCCTGTCGGGGGCCGAGTTCGTGCGGGCGGACATCCGGGATCTGCCCTTCGACGCCGAGTTCGACGTCGTGGGCGCGTTCGATGTGCTGGAGCACGTGGATCGGCACGAGGACGCGATGCGGTGCCTCGTGCGGAGCGCACGGCCGGGCGGTGGAATCCTGATTACCGTGCCGCAGCATCAGTGGCTCTGGTCCGAGGTGGATGCGTACTCCGGACACTGCCGGCGCTACTCGCGCGGGTCGCTTCGTCGCCTCATGGAGGACGCAGGGCTGGACGTGCTGCGCATGACGTCGTTCGTGACGCTGCTGCTGCCGGCCATGGTGGCCTCGAGGCTGACGCAGCGCCGTGCGTTCGCGCCCGGCGCGGAGGCGCACCCCGGTTCGCTGGTCAGCGGGGTGGCGTCTGGTGTGATGGGCATGGAACGGGCGCTGATCAGGGCCGGCGTTTCGATGCCGCTGGGCGGTTCGCTGCTGGCCGTGGCGAGACGGCCGGCGACCGCCGCGTAGGGCGGCGAAGCCCGGAGAGCGCCGGCTCGCACGCCGGCCAGGTGGAGCCGATGCACACAAGGTGGTCGTGGTGACCGAAACCTCTCTTTCAAAGGATGACATGCCAGCCTGTATCGTCTGCGGCGGACGCGACTGGCGCCCGCTGCCCGATCCGCTGCCGGCCCGTTCGATCACGACGGCGGGGCGCATCGTCGACCAGCCACTGGGGAAGGCCCAGTGCACCAGCTGCGCCCTGGTCCAGCGCACGGGGGCGGGGCTGCTGGCCCGTACGGATTTCTACGAGAAGCGTTACAGCTTCTATCACCGTCCGGGAGCGGAACGGTTCGACCGTGGGCGATACGCGGCGATGGCCGCGTGGATCGCCGGTGTCCTGCCGGGCGCGCCTGGCCGGGTGCTCGATGCCGGATGCGGACGGGGCTGGATGCTGCAGGCCATGCAGGCCGCGCTGCCGGACAGCCGCTTCCAGGGCGTCGAGCCATCCGAGGAGGAGAGCGAGAACGCGAGGCGCCTCGGGTTCGAGGTGGTGACCAGCCGTGTCGGGTCGGCCTGGCAGGCCGACGAGGCCTTTGACCTCGTGTATGCCACCAACGTCGTGGAGCACACCGACTCACCAGTTGAGTTCCTCGCGGCCCTCGGACACCTGATCACGCCGTCGGGGCGGATTGTCATCACCTGCCCTGATGCGACGCTGCCCAACCAGGAGATGATGTTTGCCGATCAGAACTTCTCCCTCCTGCCCGCGCACTTCGAAGCGCTCGCGTCGGGTGCCGGGCTGCGGCTGCTCGAATGGCGTCCGCCACCGGGCGAGGTGAGCCTGCGTGACAAGCAGCTGATCGTGCTGGGCCGACCGGAGGCGGGGCCGCCAGGCCTGCCGCCCCCCGCCCCGCCTGATGCGGGCTCGCTGTACGACCGCCGCTGCGACTATCTGAACTCGTGGAAGAGGTGCGAGCGGAGACTGGCGTCCGCGTGCGCGGCGTCCGCGCGTGCGATCCACTTCGGCACCAGTACGTGGGGCTTCCTGCTGGCGGGCTACTGTCCGGCGTACTGGGATCTCGTGACCACCTGTACCATCGACGGCGGAACCGGTCAGTTTCTGGGGAAGCCGGTCGCTGACACCGATGAGTTGCGGGTGCAGGCCGGCGACGTGGTCGTGCTGGGTGTGGATCCTGACAAGCAGGCCTCGTTCGCGCGGCGGTTCGAGCCGGCGGGTGCGACGTGTGTCACCTGGGCTGACCTGATCGTCAGGTAGTGCCGCCGGCCGGCCGGATCCGGTTCAGCAGTCCAGCCAGCAGCCTGGCCACGTCCGCGGGGGCTTCGCGGTTCATGCCCGCCCACAGCGGAAGGCGAATGAGGCGTGCTGCCCGATCCTCGGTGACCGGAAGGGGACCGGCAGCGCGCCCGAACCGCCGTCCGGCCGGGGACTGGTGCAGCGGAACGTAGTGAAAGACCGCGTTCACGCCATGCCGATTGAGCTCCGCGAGCACCTGCTCACGCGGGGTGCCGGCCGGCAGCACCAGGGCAAACAGGTGCGCGTTGTGGGTGACGTCCCCGGGCACGACCGGCCGGCGGACGCCCAGGGTCTCGAGGGGTGCGCAGGCATCGTAGTAGGCCTGCCAGAGGTGCAGGCGTTCCGCAGTGATGGCCGCCGCCTCCTCGAGCTGGGCGTACAGGAATGCGGCTGCCAGCTCGCCCGGGAGGAACGACGATCCGACATCCACCCAGGTGTACCGGTCGACTTCACCCCTGAAGAACCGGGAGCGATCCGTCCCCTTCTCCCACAGGACCTCCGCCCGCTCCAGGAAGCGGGAAGCCCGGATGGCCAGCGCCCCTCCCTCGCCGCAGGTGACGTTCTTGGTCTCGTGGAAGCTGAGCGCGCCGAGATGGCCCAGTGAGCCCAGTGGCCGACCGCGATAGGAGGCAAGGAGCCCCTGCGCGGCATCCTCGATGACGAGAAGACCGTGGCGATCCGCGATCGCCATGATCGCATCCATGTCGCAGCCGACCCCCGCGTAGTGCACGGGAACGATCGCGCGGGTGCGGGGCGTGATCGCGTCTTCGATGAGCCGCTCGTCCAGGTTCAGCGTGTCGGGTCGGATATCCACAAAGACGGGTGTGGCGCCGCGGAGGACGAAGGCGTTGGCTGTCGAGACGAAGGTGAACGACGGCATGATGACCTCGTCGCCGGGGCCGAGGTCGAGGAGCAGGGCGGCCATTTCCAGCGCCGCCGTGCAGGAGTGGGTGAGCAGGACACCGGGTACGCCCAGTGTGCTCCTGAGCCAGTCGTGGCAGCGACGCGTGAAGCCTCCGTTTCCGGCGAGCTGTCCCGAGTCAATGGCTTCGCGGATGTAGGTGAACTCCCGGCCGGTCAGCATGGGAAGGTTGAAGGGCAGGATCTCGCGGTCGCTCATCACAGCGCCTTCATGTAGCGGAGGGCGTCCGGCCCCTCACTGAACAGGAGGTCGAGCGCGGTGACCGCGTGGTCGAACGGAGGATGGGGCTGCGCGTATTCCGGGTACCCCGAGTAGTCCACGAAGCGCACGGCGATGCCGGCGGCGTTGAACGCTGCCTCGTCGAGATAGCTTCTCGCGCTGGGGCCCGAGAGGTACTCCGTCGCGCCGGTGGCGAGGCACACGTCGATGAGGCGCTGGTTCCGTTCGGGTCGTGTGGGATAGTCGAACGACCACGAGAGGGGCGTGGAAATGCCGAGCGCGTGACACGTGGCGGTGATGAACGCGTGGTTGACGATGCTCAGTCTGTTCGAGGGCGGTTGCTCGAAGAGCGGCTGAAAACGCGGCGCGTACGTGTCGAAGAACGGCGCCCGGGCGTAGCTGTTCCGGATCCGGGCCCAGTGGGCATGGCCCCAGTCGGCGTCCGCGATCCTGGTGTCACGGATTGCCTGGAGGTAGCGTCCCTTCGAGGCGATCGGGAGCGACAGCCACGCCGGACCGTCCTTGGTCTTGATGCGGTTGCGGCTGCGCCAGTCCCGTCTCGTGAACTGCACGTCGTCGAGCAGGATGAACTCATCGACGGCACGGATCAGGTCGAAGTAACCTTTCCATGGCAGGTAGCTCGACTGCACAATCGCAACTCGCTTACGGGGGCGGCCGGGCATGCGGTTCGTCGGGGCACGCCAGCGTACCACACGGCCGGCGCAGCGGTTCCCGCCGCGAACGGTCGTCGCTATACTCGCGTGCTGATGACTGTCGTTCACGATGCCTGAACGTTCCATGCCCGCGCTGTCCGTCGTTGCGACGCTGTTTCGTTCCTCGGCGCACATCCGGGAGTTCCATCGCCGGATGTCGGCCGCGGCGTCCAGGGTTACACGTGACTACGAGATCGTGTTCGTGGACGACGGCTCGCCCGACGACTCGCTGGAGATCGCCACACACCTGGTGGCAAGCGATCCCCACGTGAAGGTGGTCGAGTTGTCAAGGAACTTCGGGCACCACCGCGCCATGATGACCGGGCTGAGCCACGCGCGGGGTGCGCTGGTGTTCCTGATCGACGTCGACCTGGAAGAGCGTCCCGAGTGGCTCTCGGAGTTCCACGAACGGCTGCGGGCCGATGGGTCCGACGTCGTGTACGGGTACCAGAGCACGCGCAAGGGACGGGTGCTGGAGCGGGCCGGCGGGGCGCTGCACTGGTGGCTGATCCGGTGGCTGGCCAGCTACCCGGTGCCGTCGAATCTCACGACGGCACGGCTCATGACCAGGCAGTACGTACGCGCCCTGCTCCGGCACAGGGAACAGAGGACGGCGCTGGGCGGACTGTTCGCGCTCACCGGGTTCCGTCAGCAGGGTGTGGCCGTATCGAAGGGGAGTCGCGCCGAAACGTCATACACTGTGCTGAAACGTGCGGCGATGGCGCTGGAGGGTGTGACCGCGTTCAGCGAGAAGCCGTTGGTGCTGGTCTTCTTCGGCGGAGCCGTCATCTTCGCCCTGTCGCTCCTGGTTGCCGCGTACCTCGTGGGCAGGAGACTGACGGGGACGATGCTGCCGGGATGGGTATCCGTCATCGTGTCGGTCTGGATGCTCGGGGGGCTCGCGATCGCCAGCATCGGCGTCGTGGGCCTGTATGTCGCCCGTATCTTCGTCGAAACCAAGCGCCGGCCGTACTCCATCGTGCGTCGCATCCACGCACATCCCGACGCCGCGACAGATGAACAGACTTGACCACTTGATACGCGAGGTCTTCGAGGATGAGGCCGGCACGCTGGGTGACGACACCCCCTTCGCCGCCGCGGGCGGCTGGGACTCCCTCAAACACGTGCACCTCGTCGTGGGTGTCGAGTCCAGGTTCGGTGTGGAACTGACCGCCGACGAGGTCGCGCACCTCACGTCGAAGGCTGCCGTGCGACGGGTGCTCATGGACCGCGCGGTATGGCCGTAGAGCGCCCACCGGTGGCGCTGGTCACCGGCAGTGCCGGCGAGATCGGCGACCATCTCGTCCGGCACCTGCTCGCCCGCGGCTGGATCGTCCTTGGCGTCGATCGGCGCGAGCGACAGTCCGGAGCCCCGGATGCGCTGGTGTTCAGGCGGTGCGATCTGGAGGACGCCAACGAGGCAGAGACGGTCCTCGGCGAGCTCGCCGCGTTGCACGGCTGTGCCGACGTGCTGGTGAACTGCGCGGGTCGGATCGCCAGCGCGCCGCTGGTGACCCGGACGTCCGGCGGCTGGACCGCGCACGACTTCGGGCTGTGGCGCGACGTTCTGGGGGGGTGCCTGACCACCGCCTTTCACGCCAGTGTGATCACGGCGAGGAACATGCTCGCCGCACGGCGGCGCGGTGTCATCATCAACATCAGTTCGGTGTGCGCCCGCGGGAACGCCGGGCAGGCGGCGTATTCGGCCGCGAAGGCCGGTCTCGACGGGCTGACCCGTGCGATGGCCAAGGAACTGGGGCCGCTGGGGATCAGGGCCGTTGGACTCGCGCCGGGGTACTTCGACACGCGTTCGACACGCGATGCCCTGTCTCCAGAGAAGCTCGCCAGGGTCGCCGGGGCGGTGCCGCTGAAGCGCCTCGGCGCGCTCCCGGAACTGGCGCGCGCGATCGACTTCGTCATCGACAACCCCTACGTGAATGGCACCATCGTCGAAGTGGATGGCGGACTCGTCCTGTGATGGCGGCGGGCACGCCCTGCCCGCGGCGGTGTTCGCGCACGTGGTCCGTGCCGCGCCGGAGGGCGAGGCGATCCGGTGGTCCCCGGACGCCGTCACCACCAACGCAGAGCTCGACCGGCTCTCGAACCGTCTTGCCAGAGTGCTTCTGTCTGCGGGGGTCGGCAAGCGCGATACGGTCGGCATTCAGCTCGAGAAGGGGCTCGTGGCCTACGGGGCCATGGTGGCGTGCCTGAAGATCGGCGCTGCCTACTTCCACCTCGACCCGTCCAATCCGCCCGCCAGGACCGCGCTGATACTGGATCGGTGTCGCCCGGCCTTCGTGTTCCGGGAGCCGAGTGCGTTCGACGGCATCGAGGGCGATGATGGCCCGCTGGTGCTCGACTGGACGGTGGACGGTGCGGATCCGGCCTACGTGATGTTCACCTCGGGGTCCACCGGCACCCCGAAGGGCGCGACCATATCGCAGAGCAACCTGGCGCACTTCATCAGCTGGGTCAGGCAGCAGTACGGCATCGGGCCGGGCGACCGGGTCAGCAATCTCAACCCGCTCTTCTTCGACAACAGCGTGTTCGATGTCTACGCAGGGCTCTTCACCGGCGCCACGCTCGTTCCCTTCACCGCGTCCATGCTGCAGGATCCGGCAGGCGTGCTCGCACGACTCGACGCGCTGGGCTGCACGGTGTACTTCTCGGTGCCGTCGCTCCTGATGTACTTCCAGCGCCTCAAGCTCGTGGACTCGGACTCGTTCCGCTCCGTGAGGCAGATGCTGTTCGGGGGAGAGGGATATCCGAAGCCGATGCTGCGAAGGCTCCACCACGCGATCGGCCGGCGTGTGGCCCTGCACAACGTGTACGGTCCCACGGAGTGCACCTGCATCTGCTCGTCGTACCGTGTGACGGAGGACGACCTCCGGGAGCCCGACGGCTACGCTCCGCTGGGCCGGCTGGCGCAGGGCTACTCCCGCGAGGTGCTGGACGGCGAGGGGCACGTCACCCCACCGGGGGACATCGGAGAACTGTACCTGGGTGGTCCGGCGGTAGGCCTCGGATACTTCAACGCGCCAGAGCAGACGGCGGCGGCGTTCGTGCAGAACCCGACCCACCAGCGATTCTTCGACAGGATGTACCGGACGGGGGACCTGGTCCGCCAGGATCCAGTGGATCACAAGTTGTACTTCGTGGGGCGCCGCGATGCGCAGGTGAAGCACCAGGGGTACCGGATCGAGCTTGGCGAAGTCGAGCACGCCGCTGCAGCTGTCGCCGGTGTTGAGGAGGTTGCAGCGGTGTACGTGGCCCGCGACGGGGCGCCGGGCATGATCGTCCTCGCGGTCGGGGCGAGCGTGCCGGTGAGCGTGGGGGCCGTCAAGGCCGCGCTGGCAGACCGGCTTCCGACTTACATGCGACCGGCGCGAGTGCTGGTCATGACCGACCTGCCCAAGAACGCCAACGGCAAGGTCGATCGCCTGGCCCTCCGCGCCATGGCGTCCCCGCAGGTGCCCTGACCGTCGGGATGGAGGCGAGGGTGGCGAACGTCGAAGACGGGTACACGGCACGGTATACGGAGCGGCGTGGCGGAAAACGGTATCCCGTCGAGTTCGTCGTCCGGATGTTCCTCGGGTCGTACCCGGGGCTTCGGATGTCCAGGGCGGACTACGCGGGATCGGCGCTGCTCGATCTCGGTGCCGGGGACGGACGAAACCTGCCACTGCTGCACGATCTCGGGTTTCGGACGAGCGCGGTGGAGATCACCGAGGAGATCTGCATCCAGCTTCGAGCGCTGTCGGATGAACTGGGCCTCGGCACCGACGTCCGGAAAGGGTCGAACGCCGCGATCCCGTTCGACTCTGGTGTGTTCGACTACGTGGTGTCCTCCCATGCGTTGTACTACGTGCAGCCCGGGCAGCACTTTGGCCGGACCGTGAGCGAAGTGGCGCGTGTGATGCGGCCGGGCGGCGTGCTCGTTGCCTCGTTGCCCAAGAAGTACGACCGCTACATCCTTCGGGATGCCATCCCGGCCGGGGACAACCATCTGGTCGTGACGCGAGATCCGCTCGGCATCCGCAATGGCATGGTCTTCCGGGTGTTCGAAACCGAACAGGAGATCCGCGAGACGTTCGCCCCCGCCTTCCACGACCTGCAGATCGGCTGGATTGAGAACGACTTCTTCGGGATCGAGGAGCGCCTGTGGATCGTGAAGATGATCCGGGCCTAGCTAGGGTGGCGCTGATGGCGAGAGTCGTGATCTTCGGGACCGGCCGTGGCGCCGACACCGCGTATCGGTACCTGTCCCGCGACACGGGACACGACATCTGCGCCTTCACCGTGGATGCACGGTTCGTGAGCGACCGCACCTTCCACGGCCGTCCGGTCGTGCCGTATGAGGAGCTGCTGCACCGGTTCCCGCCAGGGGACGCGCACCTCTTCGTGCCGCTGGGCTTCCAGCAGATGAACCGCCTCCGCGCGGCCCGGTATCTCGATGGCAAGGCGAAGGGGTACACGTTCATCAGCTACGTGAGCAGCAGGGTGTCGTCGCTCGAGCCACCGCAGGTGGGCGAGAACTGCCTTGTCCTCCCTGGCCAGGTGTTCGATCTCGACGTGACGATCGGCAACAACGTCACGCTCTGGTCGGGGAACCACATCGGTGACCGCAGCGTGATCGAGGATCATGCCTGGCTGTCCTCCGACGTGACGCTGGCCGGGGACGTCCGCATCGGCGAAGGCGCCTTTCTGGGTGTCAACTGCAGCGTCTCGAACGGGGTGACGATCGGTGCGCGCACCTTCGTGGGTGCCCAGGCGCTGGTCGATCGGGACACGCCGCCGGACAGCGTCTGGCTGGCGCCCGCGGGGCGGAGCGTGCCGGTGCCCTCGGAGAAGTTCCTGGCGATGCTGCGCCTGACCTGAGAGTGCTACGGCTCGAGGACGGCCAGGCCGAAGCCGTCGCGTCCGTAGCCGTTGCCGGAGTACAGCAGGTACCTGGCGCCGCCGTGGTCGAAGACGAAGGGATACTCGATCATCTCGGAGTCCCATCCCCCACTGGAGACGGCGATGGCCCCGGGTTCGTCCAGGCGCATCCAGCGGATGCCGTCCTGTGACTCGGCGTACCGGACACGGTACGATTCGCCGCGGGCGCAGAACCACATCCGCCACCGGTCGTCGTCGCGCACGACACACGGCTTGCAGATCGCGTACTCCGACGGATCGGCGAAGTCGATGGCGATCGCGCCGCCGCGCGACCAGCGAATGCCGTCGTCCGACTCGGCGTACTTGAGCAGGTGCCGCATGTCCTCTTTCCGGGGGCCCCAGGCGACGTTCGAGCCGTACCACATGCGGAACCCACCGGCGTCGCGCATGACCCAGGGGTAGGACAGCGTGTAGGGGTCGGTCTCGTTGAGCTCCAGAATCGGGAAACGGGACAGGCGCTGGAAGGGTGCACCGGGTCCCTCGCTGACCGCCAGGCCGATCGCGTTCTGCCAGGGGACCGCGACCGTGAGGTGCCAGCCCATGTAGTACAGGTACCGCTGGCGGCCGACGGGGACGATGCAGCCGATCGAGACGCCGCAGTCGTCGAACATCGCCAGATCCCCCGGGCCGAGAACCGGCGTGTCGGCGACGGCGAGCACCTCACGCGTGGTGAGATCGACGTCGACGAAGGCGATGGAAGAGCGGTTGCGATCGTCACGGCTCGAGAAATAGACGCGCACGCGGTCGCCGTCGAGCGCCTCGGCGACAGGGTTGGCTGCGTGCGTACGCATCCAGGGCGTGCTCCCGTCCGGGACGAAGAGCCGGCCGAGCTTGCGCCACCTCACGGCTTGGAGCGATCCCCGGCGGTGGCGGCGTCGCGGACGACGCGGTCGAGCCAGGCGTGAACACTCAGGCCTTCGCGCGCCGCGGCCTCGTGCGCCAGGGCCTTGGCATCGACCGTCACGCCTTCGAGGCGACCGTAGTAGCGGCTCCGCATCGTGCCCCCGCGCCACCCCTGGTGGGGCAGGTCCAGGTCGAGGGGCGGCGGCCCGTCTCCCCTGTCGAAGACGATGACGTAGAAGCAGTTGCCGATGATCCACCGGCAGGTGACGTCACGTGCGCAGGCGGGCAGGACGTCGAGCGGCGTGTCGGCGGAGAACAGGGGGTTGTTGGTCGTGACGACGTGGTCGAACTCCGATCCCTTGAGCCACGGTGCGACGGCTTCATCGCCAATCAGCACGCGGCCGCCCCGCCGCACCACGCGGGTCAGCTCCGCCGCGCCCCGCCGGAGGTCACCGAACTGGTTGAAGCCGCCGAAATGGAACACGGCATCGAACGCCTCATCGGGGAAGGGCAGTTCGAGGGCACTGGACACCGAGTAGTCCAGCGTGCAGGAGACGCCCTCACGTGCCATCCGCCGCGCGCACACGGCGGCCATCGCGGGCGACAGATCCTGCAGGTGCAGCAGCCCTTCGGCGCCGAGGCGTCTCGCGAGGCGGACCGAGTCCCGACCGGTGCCGGAGCCGACCTCGAGGACCCTTGCGGACGGCGTGAGACACAGCAGGTCGACCATGGCTTCCCTGACGGTGTGTTCGTCTTCCTGGAATGCCGCGAACTGCCAGTCGACGGCCGTGTCGTAGATGCCTTCCGCGACGCGTTCGTACTCGGTGCGCGTCTGGCGCTCGTGATCGGTGAGGGCTGTCGAGTCGGTGAAGTCGGGGATGCCATTCCGGATGGGGTACGACTGTCCCGACTCGGAGACCAGCGCACCGGACACGATGCGGCCCTCCGCGACCACGCGGTCGGTCACGCGAAGGTGGCCGCCGGTTCGCGGGCAGCGCAGCAGGGAGACGGCTTCAGGGCGCATGGGCAGTCCACGATGGCGTCATGCGCCGACTAGCATAGCGGACGTCGAGCAGAACGCGGCGGGTCAGGACGTGGCTGACGCTCTCCGTGGCGGCGGCCCCGCCCTGCCGGCTGCGCGGTAGACTGGCGTGTCCGTGCTGGTGAAGCCGTCGTCGACTCACGGCGTCGGTGGCGGATGCGGGGAACCGCGGGGTTGCAGCTCCCGGACGCGGGAGGGACACCGCGTCGTGATACCAAGGAGACAGAGTGCCAGGCTTCGATGCCAGGAAGCTCGTGATTGTGGCGGGCATGCCGCGGGCGGGAACCACGACGCTGTATCACCTGCTCGACCGGCATCCGGCCTGTTTCGTGCCGTTCCGGAAGGAGACAGCGTATTTTTCCTACAACCACTACAAGGGTGCGGACTGGTTCACGGGGCTGTATCGCGAGCGCCGCACGGATGTACCGCTCCTCGATATCAGCCCACAGTACTTCGCCGACCTCCGGTCGATAGAACGAATTCGTGCCCTGGCACCGGACGCGCGGGTCATTCTCTCGGTGCGGGACCCGGTCGCGTGGATCGTGTCGCTGTTCTTCCAGATCAACAAGTTCGAGCACAAGCCCAGCTTCGCCGCGTTCCTGGACGGATACACGATCGCCACGCCTCGGGAGCCGATGCACTGCGCTCTGGCCGATGGCTTCGTCCGCCGCGCCATCGAGGCCTTTCGCACCGCGTTCGGGAAGAACCTGCTGCTCTACCGCTTCGAACTCTTCCGCGACAATCCGGTTCGGGCGCTGCAGGCCATCGAGCACTTCGCAGGCATTCAACCCTGGTTCACGGACACCACGTACGCGCCCGTCAAGGTGAACGCCACCACGCAGTACCACTGGCGATGGCTGACGTGGCTGCTCAGCAGGGAGAGCGTGATTTCCGCGATTGACACGCTGTTTCCTCGTCCCCTGATTCGACGGGTTCGCCTGGCTGCGGACAGCCTGACCATGCCCGGTGGCGATCGGCCCGGTCCCACGCTGGCCGAGGCGGATCTGCAACTTGCGGAGGCCCGCCTCGGAGCGGACAGGGACTGGGTGAACAGCCTGTTCGCGGATCATCCGGTCCTGCTTGGCGACGGCCGGCCGTTCGAACCGCCGTGCCCCCTCCGACCCGCCGGGGCACCGGTCGCGACCACGGTGGAACCGGAGACTGCATGAGAGTCGGCGGGTGGAGCGTACTGGTGCTGCACGCCGCAGTGGTGGCGGCGGTGTCCCTGTGGGTGTTCCCACGCACCCCGGGGATGCTGTTCGACGGCCTCGACGGCTCGTACATGCAGACGACGCTGCAGCACCAGTTCGCGGCAACGTCACCCGCTCTGGGCTTCGCGATGAACCCGCTGCAGGGGCTGGGTGATCTCTGGTTCAACTTCAACGCCTGGCTCAGCCCCCCGCATGTCCTCGTTCACGGGCTCCTGCCTCGCGCGCCGGCGTCCGGTGTCCTGTTTCAGGCGGCGGTCTACGCCGCGCACGCCGTGGTCCTGTTCGTGGCCGTCGCCGTCACGATGGCGTCGCTCGGCATGGCCTGGGGGCACGCCATCGCCGGAGGGTGGGTGCTCCTGCTGGGCCTCTTTCCCTACTTCGGCCAGCCGCTTGTCTACCCGATCGTCCAATTGCAGCCCAACACCGCGCTGACCATCGCCGTCACGCTCTTCGCGATCGTCATCGTGGCACGCATGGGTCGGCGTGGGCCCGGGGCACCGTCGAACAGCGGAGTGGATATGGCGTGGCTCCTCGTGCTGCTCGCCCTGGCGGCGCACGTCGTGCTGATCTCGCCGTCGGCCGTCATGCAGGTGGGGCCCCTGGCGGCGCTCGCGACGCTCGGCCTGGCGGCCGGCGCGGACACGAGGCGGGAGGCTGTCGTCAAGCTCGGGGGACCCGCGCTCGTGGTCGTCGTGTTGGCGGCGCTGGGGTTCGCACAGTTCGCCTACGGCGTAGTCGCGTACACCGCCGTGAACGTCTGGGGCGGGGAGTTCGAGCCCACCGCGACGACGTGGTACCACGTCTCGATCCTGTTCCAGCACAGCACCCACGGGCTCGGGGGGCCGCTTCTCGCGGGGGTGGGCCTTGTCGGTCTCGGGTACTCCTCGATCGCCGACGCCGGCCAGCTGAAGTGGGTGGCGCGTGCCGGCCTGGCGCTGGTCGCCTCGAGCGTCCTGTTCGGCGCCGCCGCCCTCATGTTGGGCTTCTGGAAGGGCCCTGCCGCGGTCAGGTTCGAGGCGCCGCTGTGGGGGCTCTACGCCGCTTTCGGCGCCCGCGTTGTCCTCGTTGCGCTGGACGCGCTGCGCGTCCGGCTGCCTGGCCTTCCCGGGAAGATGCCGTTGGGGCCTCGCGTTCTGGCGGCCTTCGCGCTGGTACCGGCTTCCCTGGTTGTCACGGTGGCCATGGTCAACGGGCGTGGAGGGGAACGAAGCTGGAGCTTTCCTCCGTCTCGACCGCCGATGATCGAGACGCTCCACGAGCGCATCGGCCTGGCACCTGGCCGCGCGCTCAGAGGGCGCGTGGCGACGTTCCAGCTCCTGCAGGAGGCCGGATCGACGACGTGGTTCAAGTTCCACGAAGCGGATGCCGCCCGCATGCGCGCGTCCGGGAACGATTTCAACACCGTCGGCCTGTGGTACTTCGACATCCCCACGGTGCTCGAGTACGCGCCGACGATCTCGCCCGCGCTCTACCGCGCGACGACGAGACTGCTGGCCCGGCCGGAGGACGAGCAGATTCGCAACGTGCTGGTGCTTCGCCGGATCAACGTGCCGGCCCTGGCGGCCCTGGGTGTCAGCCACATCATCACGGATGCCCCGGTCCCGTCCCTGCCGCTGGCGGCGACCGAGCAGACGCATGCCGACGAGACGCTGTATCTCCATGAGATCCCCGGTGCCATCGGAGGCGGGGCCTCGCCGACGAGCGTCGTCACGGTCGGCAACTTCGATGCCGCCCTGGATCGAATCGGGGACGAGGGGTTCGACCCGCACGAGATGGTTGCGGTGATGCCCCCGGACGTCGATGGCACGGATCTGGACGGTCTGTCGAAGGCGAGTGACATCAGCGTCCGGATGATCCGCAGCGGCTTCGAGGTGTCGGCTTCGGCGGGAAGCCGGGCTCTGGTCGTGCTGCCGTTGGAGTTCAGCCGCTGCCTGATCTGGACGCCCAGGGATCCGGCGTCCGGTGCGGCCACGCTGTTCCGGGTGAACGCGCTCGAAACGGGTGTGTTGTTCGAGAAGCAACTCGACGGCGAGCTGCGCTACTTCACCGGGCCTTTTTGGAATGCCGGGTGCCGTCTCCAGGACGCCCGGGAGTTCAGGGCGGCACTCGCACCGTGAGCCACATGGAATCGACCGGCCGTGTACCGTCCCTGCCGGTGCCCGGTGAAGTCCTCGTGGTGATGTACCACTACGTGCGCGACAGCGGGCGCACGGGCTTTCCGGCGCTGAAGGCGCTGGCCGTGGACGACTTCGTGGCCCAGCTCGACTGGCTGGCGTCGGCCTGCACGCCGATCGGCCTCGATCGGTTCGAGCAGGCGGCCGCGTCGGACGCGCTGCCAGCCGGTGCCGCGCTGCTCACCTTCGACGACGGCTTCGTCGATCACGCGGAGACGGTGTGGCCGCTGCTCAGGGCCCGGGGATGGTCCGGCGTGTTCTTCGTGTCGGGTGCCGCCGTCGCGGATCCCCCGCGGCTGCTCAACGTGCACAAGACGCAGTTCCTGCTCGCCCGGCTGGGCGCGGACCGCTTCGCCGCGGAGGTGCTGTCGGCGGCGGGGCGCGACCTCGCGGCGGGCCTCGATCGTCGGGCGGAGGTCTATCGCTACGACCAGGCGCCCGACGTGGCCGCCAAACACCTGCTCAACTACGAATTGCCGGCCGACGAGGCCACGCGCGTGCTGAGCAGGCTGTTCGCGCGCCACATCGGGGACGATACGGCCTTCGCGCGGAGCCTGTACCTGTCGCAGGACCAGATCCGCGCGATGGCCGCGGGAGGCATGACCTTCGGCTTTCACACCGAGACGCACCCGGTCCTGTCCCGGCTGGACGCGGCCTCGCAGCGCCGGGAGGTCGAGCGGGGCGTTGACCTGCTGCGCGATCTGACCGGTCAGCGATCGGTGCCGTTCTGCTATCCCTACGGCCACCCGCACACCTACAACGCCGACACGCTCGCCGCCCTGGCGGCCGCCGGCTACAGCGCGGCCTTCACGACGACCCGGCGGCTCGCACGTCCCGAGTCGGACCCGCCGTTCGAAATTCCGCGGTACGATACGCGCGACATCCCGCGCGCGGACGCGTAGGGTCGCGCAGAGCGACGCTTCAATCGGCAATCGCCATTCGCCAGTAGAATCCTCAATCTTCAATCATCAATTGTCATGCGCCGCATCTGCGTTGTCATCGGGTCCCGCGCCAACTACGGCAGCATCAAGTCGGTGATGCGCGCTGTCACTGCGCACCCGGACCTCCAGCTTCAACTGGTCGTCGGCGCGTCCGCCGTGCTCGACCGGTTCGGATCCGTCGTGGACCTGATCGAGCAGGACGGGTTCCGGGTCGATGCCCGCGTGAACCTGATCATCGAAGGCGAGACGCCCGTGACGATGGCGAAGTCGACCGGGCTCGGGCTGCTGGAGCTGCCCACCCTCTTCGACCTGCTGAAGCCCGACGTCGTGGTGAGCGTGGGCGACCGGTTCGAGACGATGGCGACCGCCGTTGCGGCCGTCTACATGAACATCCCGGTCGCGCACACGATGGGCGGCGAGGTCAGCGGGACGATCGACGAGAGCATCCGGCACGCGGTGACCAAGCTGGCGCACCTGCACTTTCCCGCGAATCGGCTGGCCGGGGAGCGCATCGTCCGCATGGGCGAAGATCCGGCGTCGGTACACGTGGTGGGCTGCCCGCGGATCGATCTCGTGGCGGAGATCGTGACCGCCGGTGACGGGCTCGACGCCGTGTGGCTCGAGCGCGAAGGGGTTGGTGGCCACGTGGACCTCTCGACGCCCTTCCTGCTGGTGTCGCAGCACCCGGTGACGACGGAGTACGGGGAAGGGGAGGCGCAGGTCGCCGAGACGCTGGCGGCGCTCGACGAGCTGGCCATGCCGACGATCATGCTGTGGCCCAACGTGGACGCCGGCTCCGAGGACGTGGCGCGCGGGATGCGCAAGTTCCGGGAGCGCCGGCGCCCGGACCACATCCGCTTCTACAAGAACTTCCCGGTGGAGCTGTACACCAGGCTGATGCGACGGGCGGCCTGCCTCGTGGGCAATTCCAGCGCGCCGATTCGCGAGGGGGCGTTTCTCGGCACGCCCGCCGTGAACATCGGCACGCGGCAGCAGGGCCGCGAGCGAGGGGCCAACGTGGTGGACGTGCCGCACGAGCGGGCGCGCATCGTCGAGGCGGTGCGCGCGCAGGTCGCGCACGGCCCGTACCCGTCGGAGCACATCTACGGCGACGGGCAGGCCGGGTCGCGCATCGCGGAGATCCTCGCCGGCGCGCCGCTGAAGCTGCAGAAGCAGATCGCGTACTGAGCCAGGGCCGGCTGAAGCCGGCCCGGCGGGGAACTGTCATGAGCCCGGGATCCACTCGCACCATCGGCATCATTCCCGCGAGAGGCGGTTCGAAGGGGTTGCCGGGCAAGCATCTGTTGCCGCTCGCCGACCGTCCGCTCATCGACTGGACGTTCCAGGCTGCGCTGGCGAGCCGGCGGCTCGATCGCGTGATCCTCAGCACCGATGCGCCGGACATCGCCGCCGCGGCGCGGGCGGCGGGCATCGACGTGCCGTTCGTGCGGCCCGACGGGCTGGCGCGGGACGAGACGCCGATGATCGACGTGCTCGTCCACGCGGTGGCGCAACTGGAGCAGGCCGGCGACCGGGCGGACGCGGTCGTGCTGCTGCAGCCGACCTCCCCGCTGCGGACCGCCGGACACATCGACCAGGCGGTCGCGCAGTTCGAGGCTTCCGGTGCGGATGCGGTTGTCAGCGTCGTCCAGGTGCCGCACCGGTACAGCCCTCCTTCGGTGCTGTCGCTCGACGGTGATCGGCTGACGCCTTTCCTGCCAGGGCCTGCCGCGACGCGCCGTCAGGACAAACCGGCCGTGTACGCGCGCAACGGTCCGGCGGTGCTCGTCGTCCGCCGGGACGTGCTGATGGAGCAGCGCAGCCTCTACGGCGTGGACACGCGCGCGTTCCTCATGAGCGAGGCCGACTCGGTGGACGTTGACACGGCCTGGGACCTGTCGGTCGCCGCGCTGGCGCTCGCCGGGCGCGGCGCCGCCGGCCAGTGAGTGATGCGGGTCCTCTTCTGCGCCCGTCACTTCGGCGCGTTCCGCAACTACGAGACCCTTATCGCCGAGCTGGCCGGGCGCGGCCACGACATCCACCTCGCCGCAGATGTCGAGGACGTGCTCGGCGGGCAGGCGCTCGTCGAGCGGCTGGCCGCGTCACTGCCCGGCGTGACCTGGGGCATGGCACCGTCGATCGAAGGCTGGCTGTGGCAGCGGACCACGTTCCAGGTGCGCCACGGGCTCGAGGCCGTTCGCTTCGCCGCGCGCGCGTACGACGCCCTCCCGAAGTACCGGCACCGCTCGGCGCCCAAGGCCCCGTGGCTCGTGCGGCGTCTCGCCGGCACCGAGCCAGGCCGCCGGGTGACCGGCCGGGTGCTGCGGGCCGTCGAGCGGGGCATCCCGCCGCCGCCGGCCCTCGTCGGGTGGCTGCGGGACCGCGAGCCTGAAGTCGTGCTGCTGGCGTCGGTGACCAACGACGGCGCGCCGCAGATGGATCACCTGAAGGCGGCGCTCTCCCTTGGCATGCGGACGTCGCTCCCGATCTACAGCTGGGACCACCTGTCGGGCAAGGCGCCGCTGCACATCGCCCCGCACCAGGTGCTGGTGTGGAACGACACTCAGCGCCGGGAGGCGGTGGACCTGCACGGGCTGCCGGCCGACCGGCTGGTCGTGACGGGCGCCTACGGATACGAGCCGTGGCTGTCCGCATCCCCGTCGAAGACGCGCACCGCGTTTCTGGAGGACTGCGGGCTCGACCCGGCGCAGGCCCTGCTCGTGTATGTCTGCTCGGTGCTGTCGCGGCCCGCGCCGCCTGAAGCCCCGTTCGTGCTGGAGTGGGTGCGTGCACTCCGCGCCTCGGGCGATCCACGCCTGCAGGCGGCCAACGTGATCGTGCGGCCGCACCCGGAGCGGCTCGGGGAGTGGGACGGGGTCGACCTGACCGGCCTGGCCCCGATCGCCGTGCGCGGGCGCAACCCGATCGACGCCGAAGCGAAGGCCGAGTACTTCGACACCCTGCACCACGCCGCGGCGGTCGTGGGCATCGTGACGAGTGCGTTCATCGAGGCGGCGGCGGCCGGCCGGCCCGCGCTGACAATCGAAGCCCCCCGGTTCGTCGAGCACCAGCGGGGTGCTCCCCACTACCACTACCTGCGCGACGACGAACACGGGCTGCTGGTCGCGGCTCCCGATCTCGCCACCCATGCCGGGCAGCTCGCCGCGGTGCTGTCAGGCGCCGACGGCGGGGCGGCGGCGGTGCGCGCGTCGCGATTCGTGGACCGGTTCGTGCGGCCGCCCGGGGGCGCGATCAACGCCAGGGCGGCGTGCGCCGCGGCGGTGGAAGCACTCGCCGGTGCGGCGGCGCCGCGGCCGCAGCCGTTCGGCCGTGGCGTGGCGGGGCTGTGCGCCCGGACGATGCGACTGCTCGATGCCACGCCGATCCTCGGCCGCAGCCTCTGGAACGACCACGACCGGGCGGTGGCCGGCCGCGACGCCGAGGCGCGGCGCGAGAAGGACGCGATTGTGGCTGGCCGGCGGGAGTACCAGGCGCGCGAGGACCGCGAGCGGGCCGAGCGGGAGCGGCTGAAGGCCGTCCGCGCGCGGGAGAAGCAGGCGCGGATTGACGCCAGGGAACGCGGCCGCGCGCGGGAGAAGGAAGCCCGTCTGGAGGAGCGGCGGGTGCGCGGGGCGGCGAAGGTCAGGCGCGAGCGGGCCCGTCAGGCCGCCCGGGAGCGGGAACGGCTGAAGAAGCGCCTGTGGCGGACGGCACGCCGGCTGTTGAGGCTCGGGTCGTGAGCGTCCGCGTCGTCGTGCTCACCAGCACGTTTCCGCGTCACCGGTGGGTCGCCGCCCGGCTCGCGGCGGCGCTCGACGTGGCAGGTGTGTGGCAGGAGGAGAAGTCGTTTCAGCCGCTCCGCTACGCGGGGAACGACGACGAGCAGCGGATCATCGGCGAGCACTTCGCCGCCCGCGACGCATCGGAGGCTGCGTGGTTCGGCGCGACGGATATCGCCGCCGCTCAGGGGCCGCGAACGCACCGCGTCCCGCCTGGCGGCTGCAACGATCCGGGGGAGGTGGCGTCGATGACGCGGCTCGCGCCCGACGTGGTGCTGGTGTTCGGCACGGGCATCCTGAAGCGCGACCTGATCGACGCCTTCGCCGGGCGGATCCTGAACCTGCACCTGGGGCTGTCGCCGTACTACCGCGGTGCCGGCACCAACTTCTGGCCCCTGGTCAATCGCGAGCCGGAATACGTGGGTGCGACGATCCACTACCTCGACGAGGGGATCGACACGGGGCCGATCATCGAGCACGTGCGGCCGGAGATCCTGCCGGCTGACGGGCCGCACGACCTGGGCAACCGGACGATCGTGGCCGCCGCGGAACGGCTGGCCGCCGCGGCGATCGCGCACGTCGCCGGGCGACTGCACGCGGTGCCGCAGTGGAGTGGCGGCCGCCTGTATCAGCGGAAGGACTTTTCCGCCTCCGCCGTGGTCCGGATGCACGAGCAGTTCGCCTCCGGCATGATCCCCGAATACCTGGCCCGGCGGACCGCCCGGGATGCCCGCCTGCGGCTGGTCCGGACCCCGCCTGCCTGATCACCCCACAGAAGCCCTAAGCTGTTGAATACACGGTAGGATCCGGCTACACTAACCCGGTTGCGCACGACCCTCGGTCCACCCCGCGCCCGGGTGTTTCTCTCGTCAGTCGCTCTCACTCGTTTGTTGCCGTCCGGGCGGGCCGGAGGGGGCGGACGTCCCTGTACCGGCCTTCGGGATCTGGGTTGAGGCGGGCCCGGCCCCTTCGGGCCGGTGCCAGGAGAATTGGAGCCGTTTCGCGCGCCTGCCCTGTAGGCGAGAGGGCGGAGCGTGTACGAGTGGTGGATCTGACACTCCGTTGAAGATTCTGTTCTCGGTTTCGCACTTCGGCTTCCTCCGCAACGCGGAGCCGGCGCTCGCCCGGCTGGCGGCGCGCGGGCACCGGATCCATCTGCTCGCCGATCGCCGGGACTCGCTCGGCGGCGAGACGACGATCGCCAACCTGATGGCCGACTACCCCGATCGCTTCACGTTCGGGTACGTCCCGTCACGCAAGGCGGAAGCCTTCCAGCCGCTGGCGACTGTGCTCCGGCTGTCGCTGGACTACTGGCGGTATCTGGACCGCCGCTACGACGATGCCGTGAGCCTGCGCGCGCGGGCGGCGCGCCAGGCCCCCGCGTTCGCGGTGCGGCTGGCGTCGCTGCCGATCGTCGGTTCACCGGCGGGGTCGCGTGTCCTTCGCGCGATCGTCCGGCGCGTCGAGCGGGCGCTGCCGTACGGCCGTGTGCCGGACGCCATCCTCGACGAGCACCAGCCGGACGTGCTGCTGGTGACGCCGCTGCTCTACTTCGGATCGGCGCAGGTGGACTACGTGCGTGCCGCACGGGCGCGGGGCATCCCCACGTGCCACGCGGTGGGCAGCTGGGATCACCTGACGACGAAGGGGCTGATTCACGAGGTGGCCGATCGGATGACCGTGTGGAACGAGGCGCAGCGGCGTGAGGCGGCGGAGTGGCACGGCGTGTCTCCGGACCGTGTGGTGGTCACCGGGGCACAGGCCTACGACCGCTGGTTCACGCAGGCGCCGTCCACGTCGCGGGACGCATTCTGCGAGATGGTCGGGCTGCCCGCCGATCGACCGATTCTGCTCTACCTCTGCTCATCTCCCTTCATCGCCCCGCAGGAAGTGCCGTTCGTCCGGCGCTGGCTCGAGGCGCTGCGGCGCGCGGCTGACGCGCGGGTCTCCGGCGCGGCCGTGCTGGTACGGCCGCATCCGCAGAACGCGGAGCAGTGGAGCGGCGTGGATCTGTCGGAGTACGGCGCCGTGGCGATCTGGCCCCGCGCCGGGGCCAACCCGCTCGACGCCGCGTCGCGCGCCGTGTACTTCGATTCGATGTACCACGCCGTGGCGGTGGTTGGCGTCAACACGAGCGCGCAGATCGAGTCGGGCGTCGTGGGCCGGCCCGTCTGCGCCATCCAGGACGGGACGTTCGCGGGTACGCAGGAAGGCACGCTGCACTTCCGCCACCTGATGAGCGTGAACGGGGGATTGCTGCACCTGGCCTCGACGCTGGGCGAGCACGTCGAGCAGCTGGCGGCGATTCTCGCGGCGCCGGACGAACACGCGGCGCGCAGCCGGTCCTTCATCGAGGCGTTCGTGCGCCCACGGGGCCTGGAGCAGCCGGCCGCGGAGCACTTTGCCGCGGCCATCGAGTCGATGCCGCGCACGGTGCCCCGGTCCACCGCGCGCCCGCTCGATCGTCTCATCGCGGCGCTGGCGGCCCCGGTGGCCGCCGCGCTGGGAAGGGCGGCCGCACGCAGTCGCGCCGCCCGCAAGCAGGCGGCCGGCGCGTGAAGGTTCTCTTCGTCGTCGCCTCGCCCGAGTACCTCCGGTACTACGACTCCGTCCTGCGGGAACTGGCCCGGCGCGGCCACGACGTGTCGATCGCCGTCAACCAGGTCAAGGAGCAGAAGCAGGCCCGCTTCGAAGGGGTCAGCGACGTGGTCACGGTGCTTGGCGTCGTGCCGCCCAGAGACGACCGGTGGTCGCGTCTGGCGAAGGGGGTACGCGGCACGATCGACTTCGCGCGCTACCTGCACCCCGACTACCGCGACGCGGCCGCACTGCGCGACCGCATGCGCCGCAAGGTGCTGCCGCGCGCGATGCGCTGGCTCGATCGCATCCCGTCGCTGGGCGAGAGGCCGCTCGGCCTGCTGACCCGGGTTCTCGGGCAGGTCGAGCGGGGCGTCCCGGTGTCGGGCCGGCTGACCGCGTTCCTGGACGCGCAACGTCCCGACGTGCTGGTCGTGTCGCCCCTGATTGACGCGGCCTCGGATCAGGTGGACCTGGTGCGCGCGGCCCGGCGCCTGGGGATCCGCGTGGCGGTCGGGATTGCGAGCTGGGACAACCTGACCAACAAGGGGCTGCTCCGCGTGATCCCCGACCTGCTCCTCGTCTGGAACGAGGCGCAGAAGGCCGAAGCGGTCCGCTTCCACGGCATCCGGCCGGAGGCGGTGGCCGTCACGGGCGCGCAGTTGTTCGACCGGTGGTTCGAGCGGGTGCCGAGCCGCGGCCGCGAGGCCTTCTGCCGCGGGGTGGGGCTGCCGGACGCCCGCCCGTTCCTGCTCTACACCGCCTCGTCGGTCTTCATCGCGCGATCGGAGCTGGAGCTGCCGTTCGCGCGGACCTGGATCGAGGCGCTGCGGCGCTCGGCCGATCCGGCGGTGCGTGACGTCGCCGTGCTGGTCCGGCCGCATCCCTACAACTGGCACGCCTGGGAGAACGCCGACCTGGGCGACCTGGGTCCCGTCCAGGTCTGGCCGCGCGGTCCCTACAACGCCATCGCCGAAGAGACGCGCGCCGGGTACTTCGACTCGATGTTCCACAGCGCGGGCGTCGTCGGGCTGAACACCAGCGCCATGCTGGAGTCGGCGATTGTGGGCCGGCCGGTCTTCTCGCTCACGAGCGGAGACTTCGCCGGCACGCAGGAGGGCACGCTGCATTTCCACCACCTGCTGCCGGAGAACGGCGGGTTCCTGCGGGTGGCGTCCACACTCGACGACCACGTCGCACAGCTGTCGCAGGTGCTCCGCGATCCCGCGGTGGCCATCGAGGAGACCAGGCGCTTCGTGGCGTCGTTCGTGAGGCCGCACGGCGTGGATCGGCCCTGCACGCCGATCGTCGCAGACACGCTCGAGGCGTTCGGCGCGCGCCCGGTCCCGCCGCCCGAGCGGGATCGCCCGGCCGATCTGGTGACGCGGACGCTGCTGCGTCCCGCTGCGGCGCTGACCAACCTGACGCCCGGCTCGAAGCAGGCCCGGAAGAAAAAGAAGAAGAGCCGGCAGACGGGACGGACAGCGAAGGCCGGGCGGGAGGGCACGCCGGGGACGACGGCGGCCGCCCCCAGAGATCCCTGGAGCACCTACGCGGAGGTGCGCGATCTGGTCTGCCGCATCAAGGCCGATGACGCCAGCGGGGAGGCCGGGGTCGCGTCACCCAGCGCGTACTGGGCCGGAGAACTGGGCAACATCGACTACATGATCGAGGCGACGCCGCTCGTGGTCGCCAAGCTGCGCCACCACGCGTCCCACATCACCGGACTGCGGCCGTACGACTACCGCGTCCAGACCGACGAGAAGCGGGCGCTCTTCGAGGAGCGCCTGCGTGCGCTGATCCGCCTCGGGGGGAAGAAGCTGGTCGTCCCGGAGCACCCGGCGCTCGGCGGCTTCGGTTACGAGATCGATGGCCGGCTGTTCAACCTCGACACGCTGAAGTTCCTGGAAGTGCTGGTGGGGCTGCAGCGATCGGGTGTGCTCGACGAGCTGCGCGGGCCCGGGAAGCGGCCGGTCGTGTGGGAGATCGGCGCCGGGTGGGGCGGGTTCGCCTGCCAGTTCAAGACGCTGGTGCGCGGCGCGGTCTACGTGATCACGGACCTGCCGGAGCTGTTCCTCTTTTCCGCGACCTACCTGCGCACGGTGTTCCCCTCGGCGCGGACGCTGATCTGGCACAAGGGCCTGAAACCCGCGGAGCGCGCCCGCTGGCGCGAACACGACTTCGTGTTCGTGCCCAACGCGTGTGCGGGCGAGCTGGCCGGCTTCGATCCGGACCTGCTCGTGAACATCGCGTCGTTCCAGGAAATGACGGCGGCTCAGGTCGCCGGATACGTGGACCTGGCCGCCCGCGCCGGGTGCCGGCACGTCTACAGCCTGAATCGTGAGCGCTCGCGGTACAACGACGAGCTGACGTCGGTCGGTGACCTGCTCCGGGAGCGCTACGACCTGACCGACGTGTCACCGCTCGAAACCGACTACACGACGGCGATGAAGAAGCCGGCTCGCCCGCAGACGACGCCGGTCGAGGAGGCTCGCGCCCGGGAGGCGCTGGTCTACCGGCACCTGCTCGGCAGGCTGCGGACGGTGGAGCCCGCCGCGGTCGACGTCCACGAGGAGGCGGCGGCCCGGTGAAGATCCTCTTCGTCGCGCGGCACTTCACCTACCTTCGCAACTTCGACTCGGTGCTGTCCGCGCTGGCCGAGCGGGGCCATCACGTCCACGTGGCGGTGGAGCAGGACGAGACGTTCGGCGGCACGGATCTCATGGGGCGCCTCGTGCGCCAGTACCCGGACCGGATCACGGCGGGGCCGGCGGCCCAGCCGAAAGGGCGGTGGTACACGCTCGCGGTTCGCCTGCGGTTCGGCGTCGACTACCTGCGCTACCTCGAGCCGGCCTACGCCGAGATGCCCCGCCTGCGGCTCCGATCGCGCGTGCGTGCTCCGGTGGCGGTGGTGCGGCTGACCGACCGCTGGCCGTTCCGCACCGGACCGCTGCGGCGGGCCCTGGCCCGGCTGCTCTCCGCGATCGAGCGTACGCTGCCGCGCAGTCCGGAGGTCCGGTCGTTCCTGGAGGCTCAGGCGCCCGACGTCGTCCTGTTCACGCCCCTCATCGGCGTCGTGGCCTCGCCGCAGCTCGACCACCTGTACGCGGCGCAGACGCTGGGCCTGCCGACGGCGCTGGCGGTGTGGAGCTGGGATCACCTGTCGAGCAAGGCGATCATCCGCACGGTCCCCGACCGGGTGATCGTCTGGAACCCGACCCAGCAGGAGGAGGCCGTTCGCCTCCACGGCGTGCCGCCTTCGCGTGTCGTTGTCACCGGAGCTCAGTGTTTCGATCGCTGGTTCGACCGGGAGCCGTCACGCCCGCGGGCCGGGTTCGCGCGCCGGGTGGGGCTGCCTGACGACCGGCCGTACCTGCTCTGGGTGTGTTCGGCGCTCTTCAAGGGCAGCCCGCCGGAGGCCGGGTTCGTGATGCGCTGGATCCGCGAGCTCCGGGCGAGCGGGCATCCCGAGCTGGCCGACGTGCCGATCCTCGTGCGACCGCACCCCTCGCGCCTGGCCGAATGGCAGGACGTGGACGTATCGCGGGAACCCGGGGTTGCGCTCTGGGGCAGCAACCCGATCGACGCGGACGCCCGCGCCGACTACTTCGACTCGCTGTTCCACTGCGCCGCCGTGGTCGGCCTGAACACGAGCGCGTTCATCGAGGGCGCGATCGCCGGCCGGCCCACGTACACCATCCTGCTGCCGGAGTACTTCGAGAACCAGGAAGGCACGCTGCACTTCCACTACCTGCTGGACGGGCTGCTGCACGCCAGCCGCTCGTTCACGGACCACGCGGCCCAGCTCGCGGCCGCCGTGCGGGGAGAGGGCGACGCCGATCGAAGCCGGCGGTTCGTCGAGCAGTTCGTGCGCCCGCACGGACGTTCGACGGCGGCCACGCCGCGGTTCGTGGACGCCGTCGAGGCCCTGCCGGGCGTCGAACGGTCCGCGGCCGCGCCGGTCGGCCTGCTCACGCGCCTGGCGACGCGGGCGTTCGTGGCGGCCACGTGGACGAAGACCGGGTGGCTGCTGATGTACGACGAGGCGGGCGCCGCGAAGGAGAAGCGCAGGGAGGCCGAGCGTGCGGCCACCGGACGTGGTGGGAAGGCGACGGCCGCCTGATGCGCATCCTCTTCCTCGTCCGGCACTACGCCTACCTGCGGAACTTCGAGTCCGCGGTGCTCGAGCTCACGCGCCGCGGACACGAGGTCCACGTGTCGGCCGACAAGTGGGAGCTGCTCGGCGGCGAGCAGCTCGTGGGGCGGCTGGCCCGGGAGTCCGGGGGACGGCTGACGTACGGGTGGACCAGGGGGCGCGAGGCGGGGGCGTGGGCGGAGATGGCGCGGCGGTTGCGCCTGGCGCTCGACTGCCTGCGGTTCGTCGATCCGCTGTACGACGCGACGCCGCACCTGCGGGCGCGGGCGCGCGAGCGCGCCCCGCGCATGCTCCTGCGACTGATGCGGCTGCCAGGGCTGGGCGGTCCGGTCGGCGCCAGGCGCCTCGAGCGCCTGCTGCGCTGGCTGGAGTCCGCCGTCCCGCGAAGCCGGCGGCTCGACCGGTTTCTCCGGGAGCAGCGGCCGGACGTCGTGCTGATCACACCGCTCATCGAGCTGGGCACGCCCCAGCTCGATCACCTCGTGTCCGCGCGGGCGCTCGGGATGCGCACCGTACTGGCTGTCGGAAGCTGGGACCACCTGTCGAGCAAGTCGCGGCTTCGCGTGCTGCCGGACCTGGTCACGGTGTGGAACCCGGTCCAGCAGCGCGAGGCGGTCGATCTGCACGGGGTGCCGGAGGATCGTGTCGCCGTCACCGGCGCGCAGTGCTTCGACCAGTGGTTCGACCGGGCACCGTCGCGATCCCGCGAGGCGTTCCTCGACCGTGTCGGCCTGCCCCGCGAGGGGCCGTTCATCCTCTACGTCTGCTCGTCGCTCTTCCGCGGCACCGGCAGCGAAGCACGCTTCGTCGAGCGCTGGATTCAGCACCTCCGTGCCAGCGGCGACCCGGTCCTGAGCCGGGCGCCGATCCTGGTGCGTCCCCACCCGCAGCGGACGGAGGAGTGGGCGGGCGCGGACCTGTCGTCGTTCCGCGACGTGGTGCTGTACGGATCGCACCCGATCGACACCGAGTCGAAGAACGACTACTTCGACTCGATGCACCACGCCGCGGCGGTCGTCGGCCTGAACACGAGCGCGTTCATCGAGGCCGGGTGCGTCGGGCGCCCGGTCTACACCGTGCTGCTGCCCGAGCTGTCGGACCGGAACCAGGAAGGCACGCTGCACTTCCGCTACCTGCTCGACGTCAACGGCGGCCTCCTGCACACCGCGCGCAGCCTGGAGGACCACGCGTCGCAGCTGTCCGCCGCGCTGGCGGGCCGCGCCACCGACAAGAGCCGCGCGTTCGTCGAGGGCTTCGTCCGTCCCTACGGCCTGGAGTCGCCGTCCACGCCGCGCTTCGCGGACGCGATCGAGGCGCTCGGGGCGCGCCCGGCGCCGGTGCCCGACGCGGTGCCGCTCGCGCGGGTG
>VFZH01000011.1 GCA_016871255.1 Acidimicrobiia bacterium
TGGCCGATGCGGTCGTAATCACGTAGGCGGTGTCACAACACGCGTCGAGATCGGCCGGCGGATCGGCCTCCTTCGACGGCCGGCAACTGACCGCCTGGATGACGTACGTCCCCGGGTTCAGCCCCTCGACGCGGAAGTTCCCCGTCCGGGTCGTGAGCGCACAGAGGAGCACCGCGCCTGCCTCATTCAGGACCTGAATCGGCACCTCGGAGAGCGGCCCCGAGGGTCCGATGAGGATCCCCTCGATCCGTCCGCGACCCGTGAACTCCTGCCTGGGTTGCTGCGCCAGCGCCGGCGGCAGGGCCAGGAGAACTCCAAGCAGGAGACCCAGCACTCTACGTATGCAACCCCTGGAGAACGCCGGGGCGACACAAGTAACGGAAACCGGGACTACAGATCTGCTCATAGTCAGAACTTTATCTCGGCTTGAGCAGACAAGCCAGGTCCATGCTATGCCTTCTCACACCCCGCCCCATCTCGACGAATCGAGAGCTGGCGCACCTTCCGATACAGGTTGGTGCGCTGAATACCGAGAGCACTGGCCGCTTCGCCCATCCGCCAGCGGTGGCGTGCCAGGGTGCGAACCACGTACTCGCGTTCGAACCGGTCCCGTGCCTCCTTGAGTGTCCCTTGTGTCGTGAAGGCAACATCGATGCCGTCGAGGCTCAGGTTCCGGAGCACATCGAGAACTTTGACCTTACGCCCCTCGCACCGGTCCACGAGCAGGTCCACGACCCGCTTCAGCTCGGCCACGTTGCCTTTCCAGGGCAGCGCCGCCAGCAGCGCCACCGTCTGTCTGGATGGCGCAAACTGCGGAGCCTGTCGCGCGACAGCGGCGTCGACGAACAAATCACGAATCAGCCGGCCGACGTCACCCTGCCGGCGACGCAGCACAGGGAGCCTGATGGCGGGCCGTGACAGGTGTCGCCGAAGCACAGGCGTCAGCGGATCGCTGAGCGATCGGTCCCCCGAAGGATCGAGGGACGCGATCACGAGCGACTGAACCGATGCTCGCTCCCGCATGCCTCGGCCGTCCTCGACCCATATTTCGCCGTCACGGAGGACTCGCGCCAACGTGGCCTGCGCCCGAGGGGCCAGTTCCTGGACGTCGCGGAGGAACAGCGTGCCCCCGAGCGCCTGATGGACGGGGCTCCCGGCATTCGTGACCGCCAACCCATCGGGGCCCACGCTCCGGTCGCGCCAGCAGGCCCCGAAGAATGCCAACCCGATGTCCCCACAGGCCGAACAGTCCAGCACCACAAAGGGGCGGTCGCTCCGAAAACTGCGGGTCTCAGCGTTCAACAGCGTCGCGAGTTCCGTCGGCTGGCCCGGGACGAGCGCGCGGTGAAACGCCCGCGCCGTCAGCTCGCGCCCGGTGCCGGCCTCTCCCGTGATCAGCAGTCCACCGCGACCCCGAAGCGCCTCGCTGAACTGCGAAGCCGCCTCAGACATGTCATATGACCGAAACATGCGCGGGAGCTGGCGTCGGGCGAGGCCGCCCCGGGGGCGTTCTACCGGCGATATATTGGCTGTAACTTGTTGCATTACAAAATTATTGTGTCGTATGACCTACAATCTGGTTCTGAAGCCCTTTTCCGTCGGTGTCCCGCTCGACCAGGACGACTTCTCCACTCTCGCCGTAGGTGAAACGGAGGGTTGGAACGCCGAGTCCGGCGTGGTCGAAGGCCGCCGATGCCACCGAATAGGTCTGTTGACCATTCGTCGACGGTGTGTTGAGGCGGTAGGTCTCCCACTTGTCCGGCCGCCCGTCGCCGTTCGTATCCTCCTGGCTGCGCTCGAGCCTCCAGTCCGCGTAGAACTCAAGCCGGTCGAAGACGCCGTCTCGCCGGGTGGACACCTCGATGCGTTCAAGGCTTCCCGTAGGGTCGTAGAAGGCGACCGAGTCCATCACACCGTCGTTTCTGGAGGCGAAACCCACCTTTTCGAGCGTGCGATCCGGAGTGTAGAAGTCCCACCGCTCCGCGTGCCCGTTCTCGTCGAGATCCAACTCGACGCGCACGACCCGGCTGCCGTCCATGACGCTGACGGAATCCCGCGTGCCGTTCCGCGTCAGATCCACATCGAGCCGAACCAGCCGGCCGGTCTCTGGATCGTACTCCGCGGTTGGCGGGGCACCATCAGGCGCGGGCGTACACGCCACGGCCAGAAACGGAGAGACGAAAAGCAGCGACAGGATTCGGGAGCGATAAGGCAGCGCTTCGCCCTCTCACCTACACGCAGGGCCGCGGATCGATAGGCCCATTCGAGCGACTGCACACACGATGCCAGCCTGGCCCGAAAGCGTTATCGGCTGATCAATTGTAGGACGTAAGCCCGGTGTGTCAAGGAAACGACGGCTGGATCCGAACTGATACCGATCACACCGGAAGCATCGCGGCTTCGGTGTCGTGGACCGCCGCGGTGGCCGGGGATCGGTCTCCGGCGAAGAATGTGTCCACGATGTCGTGCACTTCCGCGATTGAGGTCGCGGTGTTGATGCGAGTCCGCATCGTCGAGCCGCCCTCCAGCCCCTTCGAGTACCACGCCGCCAGCGCCCGAATCTTGTTGATGACCCATTTCTCCCGGCCTCGGGCCGGCGCGGCAGCCTGCACGGCCGCCGCGTGGCGGAACCCGGGTGCCTCGGCCTCCTGGTCGTCCAGCAGCAGGTCGATGTACTGGTGGAGGAACAACGCCCGGTCGGCCATGGTCACGGTACGGGCCGGCCGGCCGGCAGCCAGGTCGGCGGCCTGGGCCAGGATCCATGGATTTCGAAGCACTCCGCGGCCAACCAGCACGCCGCTCACGCCGCTCTGCAGGCGCCGAACCACCTGGTCCGGCTCCACGCAGTCGCCGCTGCCGAGCACGGGAACGGGACTGCGGCGTGCGATCTCCGCAACGAACTCCCAGTCGGCGCTGCCGGAGTACGACTGTTCGGCGGTCCGCCCGTGCACGGCCACCGCGGCAGCGCCGGCATCGGCCACACGCTGGACCAGCTCGGGGGCGTTGCGCTGCCCATCGTTCCAGCCCGCACGCATCTTGACGGTCACCGGAATGCGCACGGCCTTCGTCATGGCGCGCACGATGGCCGCAGCATGCGCGGGATCGCGCATGAGGCTGCACCCGGCGTGGTGCTTCGCGATCTTCGGCACCGGGCACCCCATGTTCACGTCCACGATGTCTGCGCCGAGGCGCTCGACGACCTGCGCCGCGGCCGCCATCTTCTCCGGGTCACCGCCGAAGACCTGGATGGAGACGGGGCGCTCTTCCTCCGTGTACTCCGCGTATTCCAGCGTCCGGTCGATTCCGCGGACCAGGCCCTCGGAGCTCACCATTTCGGTGACGACCAGGCCGCATCCGGTGTGCCGCTTCACGAGCCGGCGGAAGGCCGAATCGGTCATCCCGGCCATCGGCGCCACGACGAACGGGGTGGTCAACTCGACGGGTCCGATCTTCATCGCGTCCTCAGTACGGGCGCACGTCGGCGGCATCCACTTCGACGCTCACGGCCTGCCCGATCAGGTCGACCGAGAGGACGAGACGGGCGTGCGCGCCCTTGCGCACGAGGCGGCCGACCACGCCGCGAAGGGGTCCGTGCTTGACCTCCACCATCATGCCTTCGCGAATCAGCGGGCACGGATCGTAGGCCAGCTCGCTCTCGACCAGCTGCCGGATGCCCTGGATTTCGTGCTCGGGAATGGGCGCCAGCTCGCCCTCGAACGACACGATGCTCACGACACCGGCACACTTGAGCACGGGCATCCGCGCAACGGGATCGAAGCGGGCAAAGCAGTATCCCGGGAACAGGGGCCAGTCGATCTTCTTCTTGCGGTCCTTCCAGCGGCTCCAGCGAGTCACCGTGGGCAGGAACGTCTCGATCTGCTTGCGCTCGAGCTGGGTGCGCACCACCTGCTCGTGGCGCGACCGGGTCCAGATGGCGAACCACGCGACGGCCGCCTCGCCGGGGACGGCTTCTGCGCCGGCCGTTGCCGGCACGGCCAGGTGCAGATCGTCGCTCACTGGGCCGTTCCGGTGATCGCGCTCCGCTGCTCGAGCGCGATGTCGTACGCCTTCTTCAGCTCCTCGTTGCGCCACTGCACGATGGCCTGGCTCCGGAGCCGGTCCACGAACTTCCTGATCTCCACGCCCAGCTTCTCCTGCGACACGCGCTCCGCGATCGCCGGGCGCGCCTCGGCGAACGACTGGACCTCCCGCGGACTGCGGCTCTCCAGTTTCAGGATCTGGTACCCGGCAGACACCCGGATCGGAGAGGCCACGTCGCCCACCTCGAGCCCGTCGATCAGCGCCTGCAGCGGCGGGGCGAGGTCGTTCATCCTGAACGGCCCGATCAGGCCGCCGTTGGCTTTCGACGGTGAATCGGAGACCTCGCCGGCCAGGCGCGGGAACGGCTCACCCTTGAGCAGCCGCTCGTGCACGGCTGCCGCCTCGGCGCGGGCAGCCTCGTCCTCCGCGACGTTTACCGCGTCGTTGACCACGGCGACACCGATCAGGATCTCGCGCAGCGTGACCTCTGCGGGAGTGGAAAAAGCTTCCCGGTTCTCGTCGTAATACGCCCGGGCTTCCTCTTCGGTCACGCTGATCCGGTTCCGGATTTCCTGCGACTGCACCTGGCTCACCAGCATCTGCCGCTCCATGTTCCGCCGGAGTTCGGCCATCGTCATGCTTTCCTGCGCCAGCGCCGCCTGGAAGTCGGCGTCGCTCTCGATCCGGTTCTCCTGCTTGATGTTCTCGACGATGCTGGCAAACTGCTCATCGCCCAGCACGTAACCGAGCTCCCGGCCCCGCTGCACGAGCAGCAGTTCGTCGACGACATTGAGAATGAGCCCGGGCGTGACCTCCTCGACCGCCCTCCTGAGCACGTCGTTGGTGACGTTGCCGCCGGCGAGCTCGGGGCGCTGGCGGAGCAGGGCGACCTGCCGCTGCTCGAACTCGGATTTGGTGACGATCTCGCCGTTCACCTTGACGACCACCTGCTCGATGATCTGGGCGCGGGGCAGAACGGACGCGACCGTGACGACCAGGGCGACGAGCAGCACGGTCCCGGAACGCTGACTTCGGGCTCGCATCACGCTTCCTCCAGTAGTACCCACCGAGATTCTATTCTCCGGGGTCGGCGCCGATCACGCCAGCCGGTCGAGCAGGCCGCGGAGGCGGTCGAACATGCCCCCTGGGGCCCGGGGATCGGCCCTGGGCCTCCGGAGCACCTCGGCCTTCGTGAAGCCCGAGCGTACCTCGCTGTCTGTGGCGCGGGCGGTCCACCAGCCGGCGGTGTCCTCCCCGACGGCCGCTCCGGAACCCCGTCGCCCGCCAGCCCGGCCGGCCCGCGGCGGCGGGTGATCCGTCGCGGTCAGGTCCAGCTTCAGCGAGGCCGGCGGCACGAGGGAGACGCCAGCCAGCTCGTGTACCAGCCGGACCAGCGCCTGCGGGTCCACCTTCGTCGTCGGCCGGAACCTGATGGCCACGAGCGACCCCTCGCGGTCGATCGCCTCGACGCCGAGGTGATCCGCCAGCACCCGGATTCGGCCGTACTCGGCGAGGTTCAACACGGAGGGCGGCGGCGCTCCGTACCGATCCCGCATTTCGCCCAGCACGCCCTCCACCTCGTCCGTGGTCCGGGCGCCGGCCACCCGACGGTACAGCGCCAGCCGCTGGTTCATCTCGGGCACGTACGCCTCCTCGATCCGCAGATCCACCCCCAGGTTCACCGCGGCCCGTGTCTCTTCCTCGACGTCCTCGCCCTTGAGCTCCCGGATCGTCTCGTCGAGCAGTTTCATGTACATCTCGAAGCCGACGGCATCGATGTGGCCGCTCTGTTCGCCGCCGAGCAGGTTGCCCGCGCCCCGGATCTCGAGGTCTAGCGCCGCGATGCGGAAGCCGCTGCCCAGGTCGCTGAACTCGCGGATCGCGGCCAGGCGCTTCCGGGCCACGGCCGACAGCGATTCCTGCGGCGGAATCAGGAGGTAGGCGTACGCCGGGCGATCGGAGCGTCCCACGCGTCCCCGCAGCTGGTAGAGCTGCGACAACCCGTAGCGGTCCGCGCGATTGACGATGATCGTGTTGGCGTTCGGGATGTCGAGCCCGTTCTCGACGATCGTCGTGGCCAGCAGGACGTCGAAGTCCCGGCTCACGAACCCCATCATCGCCTTCTCCAGCTCCTGCTCCGCCATCTGCCCGTGCCCGACGACGACCCGTGCCTCGGGCACGAGACGCTGCACGAGATGGCCGATGGAGTAGATCGACTCCACGCGGTTGTGTACCAGGTACACCTGCCCACCCCGCGCGAGCTCGTTGCGGATGGCGCGTTCGATCACGGCGGCGTCAAACGTCACGACGTTGGTCTGGATCGACAGCCGGTCCTTCGGGGGTGTCTCGATGATCGACATGTCGCGGATGCCGACGAGCGACATGTTCAGCGTGCGCGGGATCGGCGTCGCGGTCATGGTCAGCACGTCCACGCGCCGGCGGAGCTGCTTGATCCGTTCCTTGTGCGCGACACCGAAGCGCTGCTCCTCGTCCACCACGAGGAGGCCGAGATCCCGGAATCGCACGTCCTTCGACAGCAGCCGGTGCGTGCCGACGATGACGTCGATCCGCCCGGCGGCCAGCGCCTCGATCGCCTCCTTCTGTTCCTGCTTCGAGCGGAACCGGCTGACCAGCTCGATGGCGACGGGGAAGCCGGAGAAGCGCTCGGTCAGCGTCTTCAGGTGCTGGAAGGTCAGCACGGTCGTCGGCGCCAGGAAGGCCACCTGCTTGCCGTCCATCACGGCCTTGAAGGCGGCCCGCATCGCGACTTCGGTCTTGCCGTACCCGACGTCGCCGCAGAGCAGGCGGTCCATCGGCACGGGCGCCTCCATGTCCCGCTTGATGTCGGCAACCGCGGCGGCCTGATCCGGCGTGAGCTCGTACGGGAAGGCGTCCTCGAACTCCTGCTGCCAGTGCGTGTCGGGCGGGAAGGCGTGGCCGGGCACGGCCTTGCGCTGCGCGTAGAGCTTCAGCAGCTCCTCAGCCATGTCGCGCATGGCGCGCTTGACGCGTGTCTTGGCACGCTCCCAGGTCGTGCCTCCGAGGCGATCGAGGGCAGGCCGCGACCCTCCGCTGTACTTCTGGATCAGATCCAGCCGCTCCACGGGAACGAACAGCTTGTCGTCCGCGGCGTACTTCAGCTCGAGGAACTCCTGCGCCGTTCCGGCGGCGCCCGCCACGCCGAGCTGCTTGAGCCCGACGAACTCGCCAATGCCGTGATCGACGTGGACGACCAGATCGCCGGCCTTGAGATCGCGGAGATCGGAGAGAAACGTGCGCGCCAGGCTCCGCCTGGCCTCCGGGCTCCGGCGCTCCTCCTCGAAGAGGTCGCCCTCGGCGAACACCGACAGCCCGGCGTCCGGCAGGCGGAACCCCCGGGACAGCGATCCGACGCACACGAGCACGGCGGCGGCGTGCGCGTCTTCCGCCCGTTCCACGGGCACGGCGATCACGTCGTAGTCACGCAGGATCTCGACGATCCGCTCCGCCATCCCCGCCGTGCCTGCGACGAAGAGCGCCGTTTCCCGTCGCGCCCGCGCCTGCGCGATCTCCTCGGCCCAGCCGGCAATCCGGCCGTGGTACGTCACGGCGGGCTGACACCGCACGTGGCCGGCCTCGTCTCCGATCGCGAGCTCCTCGAGCCCCTCTGCGCGCGCGAGATCCGCTTCGACGGCCTCCCATGCGGCGAACAGCTCGCCGGGAGCCGGCACCGCGGACCGGCCGGAGGCGGACGCGGACTCGAAGCTGGCCTCGAGGTGCGCCCGCGCGCGCCGTCCCTGCTCGTCCACCGCCTCGGCCTCGGACACCAGCACGTGCACGGCAGTGGACGCGCGCAGGTGCTCGATGACCGACACGGTCGGCTCGCCGGGATCGAAGCGCTCGCGGAGGGGCACGATCGCGACCTGATCGGTGAGGCCGGTCGAGCGCTGCGTAGCACCGTCGAACCGGCGGATCGACTCCACCATGTCGCCCACGAACTCCAGCCGGACAGGCTGGACGGCTCCGGCCGCGAACACGTCCACGATGCCGCCCCGCACGGTGAACTCGCCGTGTTCGTCCACGGGATCCTGGCGCTCGAACCCGGCGTCGACGAGCAGTGCCGCGAGCGCCGCCGGATCGATCTCCGACCCGGGCCTGAGGTCGATGGCCGCACGGGCGAAGCGCTCCGGCGTGGCGACCCGGGGAAGCAGCGCCGCCCCCGACGCCACGATCAGCCGTGCCGTCCCGGCCGCGGCACCGTACAGCGCACGGGCGCGGGCGGCCGCGACGTGCAAGTGCGGGGTCATCCCGCGATAGGGATCGACCTGGTGGGAGGGGAAGGGCAGAACGGCCGCATCCACGGCCGCGGCAGACGCACCCTCGAACGCCGCGAAGAAGAACCGCGCGTCGGCGGTCATCGGCTCGACGTCGCGATCGGCGGGCACGACCAGCAGGGTGACACCGGACGTCCGGACGGCGTCCGACACCGCAGCGAGCGCCCGCACGGCCGGCGTGAGACCGCTGCGTACGCGCTGCCGGCGATCGAGACCCGACCGCGACACCGCCGACTTGAACAGGGCCGAGAGCGTGAGGGAGGACAGGGCCGGCACGGGATCAGTCGCGGGCCCGGGCCCGGGCAATCAGCGTCGTCGTGGACAGGCCTTCGGTCAGCGGGACGCGCACGACGCGCCCGCCCCGCGCTTCCACGATGTCGCGGCCCACGATCGCGTCGGCTGCCCAGTCGGCGCCCTTGACGAGTACGTCCGGCTGGACCAGCGCCATGAGCGCCCGCGGGGTCTCCTCGTCGAAGATGGCCACCGCATCCACGGACGACAGGGCCAGCAGCACCTCGGCACGTTCGCGCTCCGGCGTCAGCGGACGCGAGGGGCCCTTGATCGCCCTGACCGATCGATCGGAGTTCAGACCGACGAGGAGCAGATCGCCGAGCATCCGGGCCTGCGCCAGGTAGCGGACGTGCCCGGGGTGCAGCAGGTCGAACACGCCGTTGGTGAACACCACGCGCCGGCCCGCGGTGCGCGCCGCCTCGGCAAAGGCCGCGGCCCCGGCCGGCGTGAGCAGGGGGCCGGACGGACGCCGGGTCACGACGGGGACTCCCCGGACCCGATACCCGAAATGACCCACCGGTGGCGCGGCCGGAAGATCCCCACGTCGGCGATCCGTGAGGTCACACGGAACGAGTAGAGCAGGCGGTGGTAGTCGTAGGGCACGCCGTTCGCCCTGTGCACGGCGACGTCGAGCCTGTAGGCGCCGGCGACGAGATCGAGGTTGTCGACGACGAAGCGGACCTCCGCCTCGCCGTGGAGCACGCCCCTGACCGCCTGCTCGATCCCCGTGTTGGTGCCGTAGCAGCAGATGCCTTCCGCGTTGAACAGCCCGACGCCGAAGACGACGTCGCCGAGCGGCGCGGGTGCGTGCACCCTCAGGCACACCGTCATCGCGCCGCCCGACTCGAAGACGTGCGAGGGCTGGTCACGGGCGTCCAGGAGCCGTACCTCGGTGATCTCGGCTTCGCGCGAGCCCCAGCGGCCTTCGACCGCCCTGAACATGTCTGCGGGCGCCTCGGGGCGCCCGTTCTGTTCCTCGGCACTCCCGGCAGCCGCGCTGCCGGCCTCCTCCGGATCCGCCGCCGTGGAAACCACATCGGGTGGTGGCGGCGCCGCGGGCGGCCCGGGGGCCTCGGCCTCGCTCGCCTCGGGCGCGCGCCCCCTGGCCGGAATGCTGGCGGCGCGACCCGCGGCCACCGCCGCGGCCGCCGCCATCTGCGCGTTCTCGATCCGCGCCACGTCGAGCCGGTACTCGTCGACAATCCGGCGCGGATCGCCCTCTGCCCGCACCCGGCCCTCGTCCAGCCAGAGCGCTTCCTCGCAGAACCGCTCGACCAGATCCAGCGAGTGCGTCACGAGGATCACCGTCCGGCCCCGGCGCCGGAACTCGGCGAACTTGTCGAGACACTTGTGCGTGAACCCTTCATCGCCCACGGCCAGGACCTCGTCCACGAGCAGGACGTCGGGATCCACGTGAATGGCCACCGCGAAGCCGAGGCGGACGTACATCCCCGACGAGTAGGTCTTGACCGGCGCGTCGATGAACGGCTCCAGCTCCGCGAAGCGGACGATCTCCTCGAAGCGGCGCTGGATCTCCCGTTTCGACAGCCCGAGCATGAGCCCGTTGATGAACACGTTCTCGCGGCCGGAGATCTCGGGATGGAAGCCGGCGCCCAGCTCGATCAGCGCGGACACCCGGCCGTCGACGCGCACGGTGCCGGCACTCGGCCTGCCGATCCCGGCAATCAGCTTGAGGAGCGTGCTCTTGCCGGAACCGTTGCGGCCGATGATCCCGAACGACCGTCCCCGGGACACGTCGAACGACACCCCCTTGAGCGCTTCCAGCGCGTCGTCCCGGCGCAGGTCGCCGATCAGCGTGCGCGAGAGCAGCGCGCTCTTCAACGTGGCGAACTGCTTGCGGCGGCTGAAACGCCGGTAGATCTTGCGGACGTCGCGGACCTCGACGGCGGGGGACACCTATACCTCCTCCGGCAGGGCGTCGCGCAGGCGGTCGAAGACGAAGTGCCCGGCGAGGAACGTCGCGATCGACAGCGCGGCGAGCACCAGCAGGCCGGGGCGCACCACGAACGGCGCCGGCGTGAAGAGGACGTCCTGATAGGCCACGGCGAGGTGCGTGAACGGGTTCAGCTTCAAGAGCGGCTGGACGCGCTCCGGCGCCAGCGACAGCGGGTAGATGATCGGCGTCGCGAAGAACCACAGCGTCATCAGGTTCGACAGCAGGTCGCGCACGTCGCGGAAGAGCACCGTCAGCGCCGAGAAGAAGAGCGCCAGGCCGGTCGTGAACAGCAGCTGCACCAGCATGATCGCGGGCAGCCAGAGCAGATCCGGGAGGTGCAGCGGCGTCCGGTAGTACACCTCGAACGCCGCGAGAATCGGGAGCCCGAGGCAGAAGTGCACCAGGTTCGCCAGGACGATCGTGATCGGGAGGACCTCCGCGGGGAAGAGCACCTTGCGGATCAGGTTGCCCCCGGCCACCAGGGAGTTGGACGCCTCCAGAAGCGACGAGGAGAACCAGGACCAGGGCAGGATGCCGCAGAACATGAACATCGCGTACGGCTCGAGCTCGGTCGGCCGCGTGCCCGGCATCACGACCGTGAACACGAACGTGTAGATCAGGAGGAGCAGGAGCGGGTTGACGAACGACCAGACGAAGCCGAGGACGGAGCCGCGGTAGCGCGCCTTCAGCTCCCTGCCGGTGAGGCTGGCGATGAGGGCGCGATGGCGGACGAGAAGACTGAGGTTGTTGAGCACGATCGGCCTGCGCCGCGGAGCGGGGCGCGGGAGCGGCCGCGGAGTCGGCCCCCTGGCTCGCTTACGCGCGGGTCCGGGCGCGGGCCGCCACCTGAAGCCGGACAAGCGACTTCAGGAGCGCCACACGCGCACGCTCCACGTCAATGTCGGCGCCCCGGCCCGTCACGCGCTCCGAGGCGCGCGCCCTGGCGGCTTCAGCGCGCTGCACGTCGATGTCTTCGGCGCGTTCGGCCGTCTGGGCGAGCACGGTCACCCGATCCGGCAGGACCTCCACGAACCCGAACGCGACGTGCAGGTGCGACGTCCGCCCCCCGGCCCGGTACGTCAGCTCGCCGACCTGGAGCGACGCCAGCAGGGGCGTGTGCCCGGGCAGGATGCCGAGGTACCCCTCGGCCGCCGGCACCTGGACCTCGTCCACGTGCTCGGTGACCAGCGCGCGGTCGGGCGTGACGATCTCGAGCGTCAGCGTCGTGGGCAGCGGAGGAACGTCGGCCATCGCTCGGCTCACCGCCCTCAGGCGGCGCTCATCTTCCTCGCCTTCTCCACGGCCTCTTCGATCGTGCCGACCATGTAGAACGCCTGTTCCGGCAGGGCGTCGTGCTTGCCCTCGACGATTTCGGCGAACCCGCGCACCGTATCCGCGATCGGCACGTACTTGCCCGGGAAGCCGGTGAACTGCTCCGCCACGAAGAACGGCTGCGACAGGAAGCGCTGGATCTTCCGCGCCCGCGCAACCGTCTGCTTGTCGTCTTCCGACAGCTCGTCGATCCCCAGGATGGCGATGATGTCCTGCAGGTCCTTGTACCGCTGCAGCACCTGCTTCACGCTGCGGGCCACGCCGTAGTGCTCGTTGCCGATGACCCGCGGATCGAGGATACGCGAGGTCGAGGCCAGCGGGTCCACGGCGGGGTAGATGCCCAGCTCCGCAATCTGCCGCGACAGGTTCGTCGTCGCGTCCAGGTGGGCGAACGTGGTCGCCGGCGCCGGGTCCGTGTAGTCGTCGGCCGGCACGTAGATCGCCTGCACCGACGTGATGGACCCCTTCTTCGTGGACGTGATGCGCTCCTGCAGCTCGCCCATCTCCGTCAGCAGCGTCGGCTGGTAGCCCACCGCGGACGGCATGCGGCCGAGCAGCGCCGACACCTCGGAGCCCGCCTGCGTGAACCGGAAGATGTTGTCGATGAAGAGCAGGACGTCCTTGCCCTCGGCGTCACGGAAGTACTCCGCGACCGTCAGCGCCGACAGGCCGACGCGCAGGCGGGCGCCCGGCGGCTCCGTCATCTGGCCGTAGACCAGCGCCGCGCGCGACTTCGACAGGTCCTCGGCGTTGATGACGCCCGACTCCTGGAACTCGAGCCACAGGTCGTTGCCCTCGCGCGTGCGTTCGCCCACGCCGCCGAACACCGACACACCGCCGTGCTTCATGGCGATGTTGTGGATCAGCTCCTGGATGATGACCGTCTTGCCGACGCCCGCGCCGCCGAACAGCCCGATCTTGCCTCCCTGGAGGTAGGGCTCCAGCAGGTCGATGACCTTGATGCCGGTCTCGAACATGCGCAGCTCGGTGGACTGCTGTTCGAGCGTGGGCGCGTGGCGGTGGATCGGCCAGTGCTCCTTCGCGTCCACGGGCCGGTCGGGGAAGTCCACCGGCTCGCCCAGGACGTTCAGGACGCGCCCGAGCGTGCCCGGACCGACCGGCATCGAAATCGGCGCGCCCGTGTCGGTGGCCGCCATGCCGCGCGTCATGCCATCGGTCGGCTTCATGGCGACCGCGCGGACGCGGTTCTCGCCGAGGTGCTGTTCGACCTCGGCCACCACGTCGATCGCCTCGCGGCCGTCGCCGGCCTCCGCCACGATGCGGACCGCGTTGTAGATCTCCGGCAGGCCGCCGACGAACTCGATGTCCACCACCGGTCCGATGACCTGCACCACCTTGCCCGTGCGCTGCGCCGTTGCCGTCTGTGCCATAGCCCTCATCCCGCCGATCAGGTCGCCGCCGCGCCCGACACCACCTCGATGATCTCGCGGGTGATGTTCGCCTGCCGGACCTTGTTCATGTACAGCGTCAGGTTCTCCAGCATCTCCGCCGAGTTCCGTGTGGCCGCGTCCATGGCCGTCATCTGCGCCGCGAAGAACGCCGCGTTCGACTCGAGGAGCGCCCTGTACACCTGCACCTGCACGTGGCGCGGCAGCAGGTCCCGGAAGATATCCCGGGGCTGCGGCTCGAACAGGTAGTCGGCCGCCGGTCCCGCGAACGCCTCCCCCGCCAGCGACGCGCGCGGAATCGGGAGCAGCGGCTCCACCACCACGCGCTGCGAGATCACCGAGCGGAACTCGTTGTACACGAGCTGGACGCTCGACGCCCGGCCGCTGGTGAACTCCTCGATCAGCGCGTCCGCGATGTCCTGGGCATCGACGAAGGACAGGCGCTGGAAGATCCCTGTCCGCTCCAGAACCACGTCGAAGCCGCGGCGCTTGAAGAAGTCCCGCCCCTTGCGGCCGACGAGTCCCAGCGTCACACCGCCCGGCGTCGTGTCCGCGAGGATCGCCTGGCCGGCCGCCTTGATGACGTTGGCGTTGAAGCTGCCGCACAACCCGCGGTCGGCCGTGATGACCACGAGCAGCGGGCGCCCCTCACCAGGCTCCGGCACCCGGAACAACGGGTGCGTGGCGGGATCGGCGGAATCGACCAGGCCGCGGAGCACCGCGCGCATCCGATCCGAAAACGGCCGGGCGCCGACCACGCGGTCCTGCGCGCGCTTGAGGCGCGAGGCGGCGATCATCTTCATCGCCTTCGTGATCTGCTGCGTCGACTTCACGGCGCGAATGCGCCGGCGGAGATCGATCAGCGACGGCATCGCCGCTCCTGCGGATCCCGGCCGGGCGCGGCGCGGACGGGCCTGCTACGCAACGGCCGCTCCCTGCCGCGCGGCGACGAACTGCGTCCCGAACTCCTCGAGCGCGGTCTTGAGCGTCGCCTTGATCTCGTCGTCGAGGATCTTCTTCGACGCGATCGCCGAGAGCAGGTCGGCGTGGCGCGTCTCCAGGACCCGGTAGAGGTCCTCCTCGTAGCGCCCGACGTCCTCCACGGCGACGGGATCCAGGTACCCGGTGGTTGCCGCGAAGATGATCACGACCTGTCGCTCCACCGCCAGCGGCTGGTACTGCGGCTGCTTCAGCACTTCGACGAGCCGGCGGCCGCGGTTGAGCTGCGCCTGCGTCGCCTTGTCGAGGTCGGAGCCGAACTGCGCGAACGCCGCGAGCTCGCGGTACTGGGCCAGGTCGAGTCGCAGCGAGCCGGCCACCTGCCGCATCGCGCGGATCTGAGCCGACCCGCCCACGCGCGAGACGGAGTTGCCGACGTTGATCGCGGGCCGGACGCCCTGGTGGAACAGGTCGCCTTCGAGGAAGATCTGCCCGTCCGTGATCGAGATCACGTTGGTCGGGATGTACGCCGACAGGTCGCCCGCCTGTGTCTCGATGATCGGCAGCGCGGTGAGCGATCCGCCACCCAGCTCGGCGCGCATCTTCGCCGCCCGCTCGAGCAGGCGCGAGTGCAGGTAGAAGACATCGCCGGGATACGCCTCGCGGCCGGGCGGCCGGCGCAGCAGCAGCGAGATCTCGCGATAGGCCTGCGCGTGCTTCGACAGGTCGTCATACACGCAGAGCGCGTGCCGCCCGCTGTCCCGGAAATACTCCCCGATCGCGCACGCCGAGTACGGACTGATGTAGAGCATCGGCGCCGGATCGGACGCGGCCGCCGCGACGACGATCGTGTAGCTCATCGCGTCGTGCTCTTCGAGCGTCCGCACCACCTGCGCGACCGTGGACTGCTTCTGGCCGATGGCGTTGTAGACGCAGATGACGCCCGTGCCCTTCTGGTTGATGATCGCGTCCACGGCCACGGCGGTCTTGCCCGTCTGGCGGTCCCCGATGATCAGCTCGCGCTGGCCGCGGCCGATCGGCACCATGCCGTCGATCGCCTTGAGGCCGGTCTGGAGCGGCTCCTTCACCGGCTGGCGGTCGACCACGCCCGGCGCGAGGCGCTCGATGGGCGAATACTGCGTGCTCTCGATCGGCCCCTTGCCGTCGATCGGCTGGCCGAGCGCGTTGACGACGCGCCCGAGCAGCCCCTCACCGACGGGGACGGAGATGATGCGGCCCGTCCGCTTGACGACGTCGCCTTCCTTGATCTCGCGATAGTCGCCCAGCAGCACCGCACCGACGCTGTCCTCTTCGAGGTTGAGGGCGATGCCGAAGACGCCGTGCGGGAACTCGAGCATCTCGCCGGCCATCGCACGCTCGATCCCGTGGATGCGGGCGATGCCGTCGCCGATCGACACGATGCTGCCGACTTCGGCCACGTCCACCTGCACGGCGAAGCTGCCGATCTGGTCCCGGATGATTTTCGAGATCTCGTCTGCTCGGATATCCATGCTGTCGTGCCTCTCCGCGTCCGTCAGGTGCGTTGCGAGAGCCGGCTCCGCATCCGTGTGAGCTGCGTGGCCACGCTGCCGTCGTACACCGTGCTGCCTATCTTCGCCACCAGCCCCCCGACCAGGGCCGGATCCACCCTCGCGCTCACCTGAACCGTGCGGCCCGTCGCCGAGGCCAGGCGCTGCCGGAGCCCGTCCACGCGATCCGCGTCGAGCGCCTCGGCCGTCACGATCTCCGCCCGGATCACCTGCTGGTGATCCATCAGGCGCTCACGGTAGATCCCGTTGAGGTCCGGGAGAAGGTCGAGGCGGTCGCGGTCGGCCAGCATCTGGAGCAGCCGTCCCACCTGTGGAGACGGCGTGAGTCGTGCGATCAGCTGGTCGACGACCGCCAGTTTGGCGGCGGTGGGCACGGCCGGGTTCGAGAAGGACTGGCGCAGGTCGTCGTGGCGCTCGTACAACCCGGAGAACGCCGCGAGATCGTCGCCGGCGCGCTCGAGGACCTGCTCGCGGAGGGCCACGTCGAAGAGCGCCCGCGCATAGCGCGCGGCCGACGCGCGGCGGCTCATCTGGCGACCTCGATGCCGGCGATCGGATCGGCCTGGACTCGCACCGGGGTGGCGCACACAGCGGGTGTCAGGGGCAGATTCCGCAGCACGTCTGGGTTCGAGAATGCTGTCCGGCCGGTGGCGCCGCTCGCCCCGGGCCGAACGGGAATGGTCGGTCGGGCAGCCGCTGCCGTTGATCCCGCGCGCTCGCGCGGCAACGCAAACAAACTTTTATATCACGAGTCCGGCCCGGTGTTCCCGTACCCCTCTTGCGGCCCCCCCTCGCCGCCCCGCCGCCTTCAGGACGTGAGCTGACGATAGAGACGGTCGAGCTCCGCCTCGGACGTGAAGGCGACTTCGATCGTTCCTCCCGTGCCGCGCCGGGTGATCCGCACCTTCGTCCCCAGGGCGAAACGCAGGCGGTCTTCGGCTGCGCGTGTGTGGACGTCGGCCGGGGAAGCGGGCGCGGCGGGGCGCGAACGCGACTCGCTGCCCATCCGGCGCACCAGCGCTTCGGTGTCGCGGACGGAGAGGTGCCGGCTGATCGCCTCTCGTGCCGCAGCCCGCTGATCGGCGTCCGAGCCGAGCGCGAGCAGCGCCCGGGCGTGTCCCATGGTCAGCGCCCCGGTGGCGAGATCCGCGTGGATTTCCACCGGCAGCTTCAGCAGCCTGAGGTAGTTGGCGACCGTGCTGCGCTCCCTGCCGACCGCTGCCGCGATCTGTTCCTGCGTGAGGCCGAACTCGTCGGCCAGCCGCTGGTAGGCGGCCGCTTCGTCCATGCAGTTGAGGTCTTCACGCTGGATGTTCTCGATCAGCGCCAGCTGCAGGGCGTCCCGGTGGGCGTCGTCGCCCAGGTCGCGGACGATGACAGGGACCTTCAACAGGCCTGCCCGCTGTGCGGCCCGCCAGCGCCGCTCACCGGCGATGATCCGATACCCCTCGCCCGACCGGCGCACCAGAATCGGCTGGATGATGCCGTTCCCGCGAATGGACCTTGCCAGGTCCTCGAGCCGCTGGTCATCCATCTGGACCCGCGGCTGGTCCTCGTTGGGAGCAAGCCGATCGATGTCCACCTCGAGCACGCCTGCGCGCGGCTCGGGGGGGCTACCGGGAATGAGGGCGCTCAGGCCCTTGCCGAGCGCGGGCCGCCGCTCTGCCATCTGTGGCGTCTCCTTGGTTCGTGATCAGGCCGCCGGCCTCGCCAGGACCTCGTGCGCCAGCGCGACATAGGCTTCGGCGCCGCGCGATTTCACGTCGTACAACACTGCGGGGATTCCGTGGCTGGGCGCCTCGCCGAGCCGGATGTTGCGCGGGATGACCGTGCGATAGACCTTGTCCTGGAAGAACGCCCGGACGTCGCGCGCCACCTGCTGGCCCAGGTTCGTCCGTTCGTCGTACATCGTCAGCAGGACGCCTTCGATGTCGAGGGCCGGGTTCAGGCTCCCCTGGACGCGGCGCATCGTGTCGACCAGATCGGCGAGCCCCTCGAGGGCGAAGTACTCGCAGTGGAGCGGGACGAGGACCGTGTCGGCGGCGACCAGCGCGTTGAGCGTGAGCAGGCCGAGCGAGGGTGGACAGTCGATGAAGATGTAGTCGAAACGCAGGCGCGCGGCGTCGAGCACACGCTTGAGCCGGTGCTCGCGATCCTGGAGATCGACCAGCTCGACCTCCGCGCCTGTCAGGTGACGGTCCGAAGGCATCAGCGAGAGGTGGTCGATCGTGGTCGGGAGGATGAAGCGACCCGGATCATCGATGGTGTCGGCCATCAGGGCGTCGTAGACCGTGCCGCCGGCGGCGCGCCGGTGTTTGAGGCCGACGCCGCTGGTGAGGTTGGCCTGGGGGTCGGCATCCACGAGGAGCACCCGACGGCCAGCCATGGCGATGGATGTGGCCAGGTTGAGGGCGGTGGTGGTCTTGCCGACGCCACCCTTCTGGTTGGCGACCGCGATGACGCGGCAGACGCGGCGCGCGGGGTCGTCGACACTATTGGTCATTAACCCGATTACTATCAGGTTCTGTGGAGAGCGAGGATAGCACGGTATGGCGGTGGCGGGTCGGGAATCACTGTTCCACGTGAAACATCTGGGGGGGTGTCGTTCGCCTCACGGAGCGGTTTGGCCGGCCTGTCGGGCCGGTGAGCCAAGGCGCCGCTTCTCGAGGACGATCAGCCGGCTGCCGAGCGATTCAATCAACGGGAACGTGGCGCGCCACGAGAGGATCGGGCTGCCGTGGTCGCTGCCCGGGTCGCGGCTGGACGCGCGAAACAGGAAGAAGACGCCGCCGGGTCGCAGCAGGGCCTGCAGGCCCAACAACGTCCGGGGCTCCACGCGCACGGCCCGGATGCTGATGACGTCGTGCGCCTCGTGCCGGTCGGGTTCCGCCAGCAGCTGCTCGAACCGGCTGTTCACGATGTCGGTCTCCGCCAGGCCGAGCGCACGCACCACTTCCCGTAGAAACACGGACTTCCGCGTCTTGGCCTCGACCATCGTGAGCAGGACGTCCGGCCGGAAGAGCTTCAGCGGCACTGCGGGCGAACCGCCCCCGGAACCGACGTCGAGAACCCGCGCGCTCCCCGCTGGCAGGTGTCGCACTGCCGCCAGCGGCTCCAGGAGCAGGCGGTCGAACGCCTCGTCTGCGCGGTGCTCGAGGTCAATCCCGGTCAGATTCACCTTCCCATTCCACGTCGTCAGCAGCTCGAAGTACTGGTGGAGTGGACCGACGGCCTCCACAGGAACCTGCAGCCCTGCCCGCCGCGCCCGACGCCGCAGCCGCTCCCCGAACGCCCTGGCGGTCATGCCGGGGGCGCCGCGCGCCGCGGCTGCCGGAGAGAGACTTCGAGCATCGCGATAGCGGCAGGCGTGACTCCAGGGATCCTCGACGCCTGCCCGAGCGTTTCCGGTCGGACCTGCTCCAGCCGCTGCACGACTTCCCTGGAGAGGCCGGCCACGCCGGCAAACTCGAACCTCGGAGGGATCCGCCGGTCCTCCTCCTCCCGGAGCCGCACCGCACGTGCCAGGTCGCGCTCCAGATAGCCCGCGTACTTCGCTTCCGTTTCCACGCTGGCGATGTCCAGTTCCGGCCGACCCGGCGAAGTCTCCAGGCTGACAAGGCGCTGGTCCACGAGGTCCGCCAGCTTCACATCCGGTCGGCGAACATGCTGCGCGAGCGGGACCCTCCCCGCCGCGGACGCTATCGTGGTGCGCGCCAGATGGCTCCGGTTCCGCTCGAAGCGCTCCCGGCGCGCCTCGAAACGCCTCCACCGCGTGTCATCGACGAGGCCCACCTCCCGACCCCTGCCTGTCAGGCGCAGGTCGGCGTTGTCGATCCGCAGCAGCAGCCGATACTCCGCTCGCGACGTGAACATGCGATACGGCTCCAGGCACCCGCGCGTCACGAGATCGTCGATCAGGACGCCGATGTACGCCTCTTCCCGGCCGAGCACCATGGGTGGTCGTCGCTGCAGCAACCGCGCGGCGTTGACGCCGGCCATCAGCCCCTGCGCCGCGGCCTCCTCGTAGCCGGACGTGCCGTTGATCTGCCCGGCAAGAAACAGCCCGTCGATGCGGTGCGTCTCCAGGGACCGCTTCAGCTCCGTCGGCTGGATGAAGTCGTACTCCACGGCGTACCCGGGCCGCAGCATCACCGCGTCCTCGAGGCCTGGCAGCGCCTGCACCAGCGCACGCTGGACATCGGCTGGGAGACTCATCGAGAAGCCGTTCACGTAGACCTCGTCCACGTCCAGCCCCTCGGGCTCGAGGTAGATCTGGTGCCGTTCCCGCTCCGGGAAACGCATGATCTTGTCCTCGAGCGATGGGCAATACCGTGGTCCGATGCCACGGATCTGACCGTTGAACAGCGGGCTCGCGTGGACGTGGCGGCGGACCAGCTCCGCCACCCTGTCCGTCGTGTGGAGCAACCAGCAGCTCACGCGGTTGACCGGTCGCTCATCAGTGAGAAACGAAAACGGCTCCGGCACCGCATCGCCGCGCTCCTCCGCGAACCTGCCAGCCGCCGTACAGCCCTCGAAATCGATGCTCGCGCGGTGCAGCCTTGGCGGCGTCCCGGTCTTCAACCGGCCCCAGTTGAACGCCTGGGCCTTGAGCGACTCCGCAAGGTGAATCGCCGCTGGCTCGTCGGAGCGTCCGGCAGCGCGACGCTCGGTGCCAACGTGGATCAAACCATTCAGGAACGTCCCCGTCGTGATGACCAGCGCCCTGCAGGCGATCCGGGCGCCCTCGTCGAGCTCCACGCCCGTCACTCTCCCGAACTCCACCAGGATCCGGCTCACCTGAGCCTCGACCCAGGACACTCCCGGCTCGGCCGCCAGTGAGTCAGCCATCCACCGCGCGTACGCACGCTTGTCCGCCTGCGCGCGCGGCGACCAGACCGCCGGTCCCCGGCTGCGATTCAGCAGCTTGAACTGCAGTCCCGTCGCGTCGATCGCCGCACCCATCAGGCCGCCCAGCGCATCGATCTCCCGGACGAGATGCCCTTTCGCCGTCCCTCCGATAGCTGGATTACAGGGCATGTGACCAATTGTTGCCCTGGACAGGGAGCACAGCCCCACGCTGCAGCCGAGCCGCGCTGCCGCTCTGGCCGCCTCGAGTCCGGCATGCCCGGCCCCGACCACCACGACGTCGAACGTCATCCGTCTACTTCCCGATGCAGAATCGTTCGAAGATGTGCCGAAGCACCGCGTCGTGCGCGCGCACACCCCGTATCTCGTCCAGCGCCTGCTGCGCCCTCTGCAGATCGCTCAACACCAGTTCCTCCGGGAGGGCCTCCCCGCGAACAGCGGACTCGGCATGCGCCAGGTGCGCCTCCGCCGCTTCCAGCAGCGCGATATGGCGCAGGTTCGAAATCCCGGGCGCATCGTGCCACCCATCCTCTCCTGCCAGCTCCGCCTTCAACCGGTCCCGCAACATCGCCATGCCCTCGCCTGTCACGGCCGCCACCGGCAGGGCGGCGCACCCCAATTCCTCTCCGTTCCACGCCGCCGCCAGGTCGTTCTTGCTGCCCACCACGATCCGGCGTGCGCCCTCCGTCGCGCGCAGCACGGCCCGGTCCTGTTCGTCCAGCGGCCGCGATCGGTCCGCCACCACCAGCGCAACTGTCGCCACCCCGATCGCCTGCCGCGCCCGCGCGATGCCCTCCTGCTCCACGCCGCCGGCGTCATCGCGAAAACCGGCCGTATCCACGAGCGTCACGGGCACGCCATTCAGATCCACCACCTCCGTAACGAAGTCACGCGTCGTGCCAGGCTCCGCCGACACGATCACGCGCGCCTGTCCGGCCAGCGCATTGAACAGCGTCGACTTCCCGCTGTTCGTCCGCCCGACGATCACCACCCGCGCGCCTTCGCGTACCACGCGTCCGCGATCCGCCTCCGACAGCAGCGTCCGCACATCACGGCGCACCTGCTTCAGCCGGCCCGCCACTTCGTCCGCGTCCGCGAAGTGGTACCCCTCGTCCGGGAAATCGAGCGACGCTTCCAGCGTCGCCATCAGATCGAACAGCACTTCGGCGACCGCGCGGATGCGCCGCGTGAGTGTGCCTTCGAGCTGGTCGAACGCCGCCCGAGCCTGCAGGGGCGTCACCGCCTCCACCAGATCGATCACGGCCTCGGCCTGTATGAGATCGACCCGCCCGTGCAGGAACGCGCGCAGCGTGAACTCGCCGGGCTCCGCCACGCGCGCGCCCTGTGCCTGCGCGGCACGCACGATCCCGCGCAGAACCACCGGGCTGCCGTGGACGCTGATCTCCACCACGTCCTCGCCCGTGTAGGAACGCGGCGCCTCGAACAGCGTCACGATGGCTTCGTCGAGATCGAGGATCCTGGCGAGCGTTGCGTACCGCGGCCGCAGTGGTTTCGGCCTGTCGATCAGGGCCCCGGCGATCGCTGCGCTCTTCGGGCCGCTCAGCCGCACCACGCCGAGCCCGCCACGCCCCGGCGGCGTGGCGATCGCCACGATGGTGTCGCTGGTCGAGAACATGAGCGCCCTCGCCGATTGCGCGCCGTGCCGGCGGTGCGCACCGTCCGGACAGCCGGCGGCGGCGCCCCGTTCGCGTCAGCTCCTGGCGGAGATGATGACGGTCTTCATGTAGGCGTCGCCGATGCTTTCCGACGTCACGGCGGGATCTTCGGCGATCGCCAGGTGCACGATGCGGCGCTCGTACGGGTTCAGCGGGCCCATCTCCTGCTGAATTCCGTTCCGGCGGACCTTCTCTGCGGCGAACCGCGCCATCTCGCGCAGCTCGGCGTCCTTCTCGCGGCGGTAGCCCAGGCAGTCCACGATCACGCGCTGCCCGTCACCGAGCTCGTCGCGGAACGCCGTCGCCACGACGTGCTGGAGCGCCTGGAGGCCTTCGCCCCCTCGCCGGATCAGCAGCCCGCCGTCTTCACCTTCGAGGTTGATGCGCGCGCCGTCAGGCGATTCTTCCACGGTGGCGACGAGCGTCAGCCCCATCGCCCGCACGACCTCCTGCACGAATTCCGCCATCTTCGTCGTCTGCGCCGCCATCTCTGCCCTCACTGCACGCGCCGGGAGTTCTTCTCCGCTTTCGGCGTCTGCCCGCCGCCCGCCGGCTTGACGCGCCGCTCGGCCGCCGGCCGCACGACGTGTGCCGGGGCCGGGCCGATGACCTTGTTGGTCACCACCTGCTGCCCGATCGCCCAGAGCGTGTTCACGAAATAGTAGATCGCCAGGCCGCTCGGCAGCGTCAGGAACATCGCCACGAACACGAACGGCATGATCATCATGACCTTCTGCTGTGTCGCGTCTCCGGTCGTCGGCGTCAGCTTCTGCTGCCAGAACATCGTCACGCCCATCAGCAGCGGCGTCACGTAGAGCGGGTCGTGCCTCGACAGATCCTGAATCCACAGCACGAAGGGCGCACCGCGCAGCTCGATCGCCTCCGACAGCAGCGCGTAGAAGGCAAACAGCAGCGGGAACTGCAGGACCATCGGAATGCAGCCGCTCGCCGGGTTGACCCCCTTCTCCCGGTAGAGATTCATCATCTCCGTGTTCATCTTCTGCCTGGCGGGGTCGGTGACCTTCAGTCCGGCGTACCGCTCCTGGATCACCTTCAGCTGCGGCTGCAGTTCCTGCATCTTCCGCATCGACACCACCGTCTTGTGCCGGAGCGGGAAGATGACGATGTTCATCAGGATGGTGAGCGCGATGATGGCCCACCCGTAGTTGCCCAGGTAGCCGTAGATCCACTGGAGGGCGCTCAGGAAGGGCACCGCGAGCCACGCCCAGAAGCCGAAGTTGATCGCGCGGACGAACTCTCCGTCCACTGCCTGCAGCACGTCGAACGCCTTGGGTCCGATGTAGTACCGCAGCTCCGTGTCGCCCGCGGACACGACACGGTACGACAGGAGCTCCCGTGTTTCGCCGGGCGCGTCCGCGACCGGCAGCCGCAGTCCCCGGTACGCCACCTCGATCTCGCCCGGGTTCACGATTGCCGTGATGAAGTAGTGATCCTCGACACCCACGAAGCGGAAGGATCCGCGGTGCTCGGGCGTCTCCGCCACGCTGCCGACCGCGATCCGCTCCACGTCCTCACCCGTGTGGAAGATCGCGTTCGGCGGCAGGGAACTGCGGTCGCCGAAGAAGCTCCCGCCCGTGGCCATGACCAGGTCACCCGGGCCGGCTCCCCATTCGATCGAGGACGAGACCGGCTGGCCACCCCGTCGAACGGCAACCCTTGCCGTCAAGAGGTACGTCGATGGATCCAGGTGAAAGACCTTCTCCGCCGACAGACCGCTCTCGTCTTCGAACTCGAAGCGCAGCTCCGTCCCGTCCGGCCCACCCTGCTCGCTCGCGCGATACAACGCGGCGTTGAGGCGCGCCGTGAGACTGTCATCGTCGGCCTGCAGCGTGAACGGGAGCGCCTCGCCCGGCGGCAGATCCTGCGTCACCATGTCCACCGGCTCGCCCTGCGCGTCGTCGTACTCCTTCAGCCGCCAGCTGATGAGCCGTGCACCGCGATTCGTGAACACGGCACGCACGACCGGTGTCTCCACGACGATCTCGCGCTCCGTGCTCTCGCCAACCACCATGGCAGCCTCCGGTGCTGCCGCCGCGGCAACCACCGGCTCGGAGGGCGGCCGGGCACCGCCGACGTTCCCGGCCGGAGCCTGGGCCGCAGCCGGGGCCGCTGGCGCCGCGTTGTCAGGGCGGGGCGGGGGAGGAAGGAAGAACGCCTGGTAGGCGTACAGCACCACGAAGGAGAGCACGACCGCGAGCAGCGCACGCCGTTCCATCACGTCGTCCTGTGACCAGAGCCCGGGGGCAGCACGGGATCGAAGCCCGACCCGCCCAACGGCTGGCACCGCGCCAGGCGGCGGAGGCCCAGCAGTGTCCCCCGGCCGGCGCCGTGCAGTCGGATGGCGTCACCCATGTAGTCTGCGCATGAGGGATGGAACCGGCACGCGCCGGCGAAGAACGGAGAGAGGACCAGCTTATACGCCCGCAGTACGGCCAGCGCGACGCGCGCTGGACCGGTGACGCGGGCGGTCGCCGGGACGGGGTGCACGGGTGAGAAGCTCCTGGAAGTCGGCTTCGAGCCTGGGGTACGGGGCGTGCAGCATCTCACGTCGCGGCACGATCACGAGATCGAGACCGGCCGAGGGCCTGTGGTGCCTGAACAGCTCGCGCGCCAAGCGCTTCAGGCGATTCCGCTCCACCGCCGTTCCCAGCTTTCGCGATGCGGCCACGCCCAGGCGCGCCCTCGCGTGTCCGCTGGTCCGGCGAAACAGCACCATGAACCGGCCGGAGAGACGTGAACCGTCCTCGTAGACGCGCTCGAACTCCGGCCTCTGTCGCAGACGCTCGGCCGGCGTCAGCCGGCCGGTGCGGCGGGGAGTCACTGGTCTCCCCGCGCTCAGCGTTCGTCGGACACCGTCAGCCGCTTGCGTCCCCTGGCCCGCCGGCGAGCCAGCACTACCCGGCCGTTCTTCGTGGACATGCGAACGAGGAACCCGTGCGCCTTCTTCCGGCGCCGGACGTTCGGCTGGTATGTACGCTTACCCTTCATGTGCGTGAGCCTGTCTGTTCCCGCTTCGAATCCGGGAACCACCAACTGTATTCGTCGTGCGGTCGAGGTGTCAACGAAAGGTGCGGATCCGGGTGTCCGCGCAACGATCGGTGTGGTACATTCAGCGCCTCGGCAGACCTCCGGACCTTCACGGTGGGTTCGTTGCTCTTCGGTTTCTCACCCAAGTTTTCCACACCTGTGGAAAACACTGTGAAAATTGGGAGTCTGCCTGAAACCTTCCGCCGGGCGGGGCACGGATCATGGCACGAAGCGTGTGGGACGAGGTGCTGGGCCGCGTTGAGGCCAAAATCAACCGGCACAGCTTCTACACTTGGTTCAAGCCCTCCAGCTTCGTCGCGGATCGCGGCGCGACCATCATCGTTCAGGTTCCGGACCCCCTGTTCAGAGACTGGTTGAGCAAGCACTACTCAGGAGTGCTCAGTGAAGCGCTCAGAGAGATCGAGCGGGCCGATACGAGGGTTCAGTTCGTCATCGATAGTGTTCCTGACGAAAGATCAACACAAGATGTAGATGTACTTGGTCATAAGACCGAGTTTCAGGATGGTTCCAGCCTCTCGGGGGGGTTGAATCCGCGCTACACCTTCGACACGTTCATCGTCGGCCCGTCCAACCAGTTTGCGCACGCCGCCAGCCGGGCGGTCGCGGAGGCCCCGTCCGGCTCGTACAACCCGCTGTTCATCTACGGTGGAGTCGGCCTGGGAAAGACCCACCTGATGCACGCCATCGGGCAGCACGTGCTGCGCCACAGCCGGAACCTCCGGCTCACCTACATCTCGTCGGAGCGCTTCATGAACGAGATGATCAACGCCGTTCGATTCGAGCGGATTCTGGATTTCCGCGAGCGGTACCGAAGCGTGGACGTGCTGCTGGTCGACGACATCCAGTTCGTGTCGGGCAAGGAGGGCACGCAGACCGAGTTCTTCCACACCTTCAACGCCCTCTACGACGCCCAGAAGCAGATCGTGCTCAGCAGCGATCGACCTCCCAACGAAATCCCGGCGCTCGAGGAGCGCCTGCGCTCTCGATTCGAATGGGGCTTGACCACGGACATCCAGCCCCCGGACATCGAAACGCGGGTGGCGATCCTGAAGCGCAAGGCGGACGCCGAAGGCGTCCCCCTGGCTGACGACGTGGCGCTGTTCATCGCCGGCCGCATCAGGTCGAACATCCGCGAGCTCGAGGGCTCGCTCATCAGGCTCGTTGCCTACGCCTCGTTGACCGGCCGGCAGTTGTCGCTCGACCTCGCCCAAGAAGTCCTCCGCAATGTGATCGACCAGGATGACAAGGCGGTCACGATCGATGCGATCCAGCGTTTCGTGTCCGAGTACTACCAGTTGAAGGTTGCGGATCTGAAGTCCCGGAACAACTCGAAGTCGATCGCCATGCCCAGGCAGGTGGCGATGTACCTCTGCAAGAACCTCACGAGCGCGTCGCTTCCGGAGATCGGCCGCAGCTTCGGCGGCAAGCACCACTCGACCGTGATTCACTCCATCAAGAAGGTCGAAGACCTCCGCCGCGTCGACAAGCATTTCAACACCCTGGTCAGCGGTTTTCTCCAGTCTTTTCGCTGAATCCACAGCCGTGCACAACTCCGGTTGTGCACAGCGTCCATCCGGGTCTCTGCGACCAGCCGATCCACCGGATCCCGACCAGGACTCCGCCTCTGGATCCACGGATGGAGACAGCCTTTAAAGCACTGAAAACAAACAAGTAGTCCTTCAAATTGCGGCTTTGAACAGCGCCTTCTTTCTTGTATAATTCTGTGTCTCTTTGATCCTCCTGAAGAACTACTTACGAGCGGACGAGTCGACCCGCTCCGAGGGTAAAGCCCTTTATGGAACTCGTTGTTCGTAAGAACGACCTCCTGCGGGAACTGCAGCTATTCCAGGGGATCGTCGAGCGGAAGAACACCATCCCGATTCTGGCCAATGTGCTGATCGAAGCGACCGACGGTGGGGCCACTCTGTTCGCCACCGATCTCGAAGTCGCGTTGAGGAGCCGTTGCGAGGCGGCGGTCGATCAGCCCGGGTCCCTCACGCTGCCGGCGAAGAAGCTCTACGAGATCGTCAAGGCGCTGCCGGACACCGACGTGCAGATTGGCACCGACGGCAACGGCGTGAAGGTCGTGGCGGATCGGTTCGAATCGCGGATGCAGACGCTTCCGCGCGAGGACTTTCCCACGGTGCCCGACGCGTCCGGCGACAGGAGCGTGACGCTGCCGCGGGAGGCGCTGCGTCAGATGATCTCGAAGACCCACTTCGCGATTACCGGTGAGGACACGCGCTTCTTCCTGAACGGTGCGAAGTTCGTGGTCACCGCGAACAGCATCACGCTCGTCGCCACCGACGGCCATCGGCTTGCGCTCGTGGAGGTGAAGCACAAGGTGGGGTTGAAGCAGGAGATAGGCGTCATCCTGCCGAAGAAGACGCTCCTCGAACTCGGGCGCCTCGTGACCGACGGTGACGGGGACATCACGTTCATCCAGGGCGAGAATCATCTCTACTTCGATGTTGGCGGACGCGTGCTGATCTCCCGGATGATCGACGGACAGTTCCCTGCCTATGAACGGGTGATCCCGAAGGGCAACGACAAGCACATCGAGTTCGAGCGGGAGCGGCTCACCAGCGCCGTGCGCCGCGTGGCGCTCCTCTCGAACGAGCGCTCCAGGGCCGTCAAGTTCGAGATGGCGAAGAACAGGGTGGACGTCACGTCCAGCAGCTCCGAGTTCGGTGAAGCGCGCGAGCAGATCGTGGTCGACTACTCGGGGCCGGCAATGGCGATCTCCTTCAATGCGCAGTATGTGCTCGACTTCCTGGCTGTCGTCGAGACGGATCTGGTCTCGCTCTCGCTCAAGGACGAAGTCAGTCAGGCGGTCATGCAGCCGGTGTCGGCTTCCGGCTACGACTACACCTACGTCCTCATGCCGATGAGGATCTAGCGCGGACATACGTGAATCACGCCGAATCAGACACGAACCAGATCGAGACGCAACCGGCGGCCGCGCCTGCGCCGCCGCACGGCGGGAACGGCGGTGCCGACGACTACGGCGCAGACAAGATCAAGGTTCTCGAAGGGCTCGAGGCCGTCCGCAAGCGTCCGGCCATGTACATCGGGTCGACGGGACCTCAGGGTCTCCACCACCTGGTGTACGAGGTCGTCGACAACTCGATCGACGAGGCCCTTGCGGGGTTCGCCTCCGAAGTCAACGTCACGATCCACATCGACAACTCCATTACCGTCGTCGATGACGGGCGCGGCATTCCGGTCGATCGACACGCGAGTGGCAAGTCGGCCGCCGAGGTCGTGCTGACGGTCCTGCACGCCGGGGGCAAGTTCGACAACGACAGCTACAAGGTGTCCGGGGGGCTCCATGGCGTCGGGGTCTCCGTCGTCAACGCGCTCTCTGAGCGGCTCGAACTCGAAATCTGGCGGAACGGGCAGGTCTTCGAGCAGACCTACGATCACGGGGTACCGAGCGCAGATCTGGCCGTCACCGGAACGACCGGCCGCCGTGGCACCAAGATCACGTTCCGCCCGGACGCCGCCGTCTTCGAGACGACCGTCTTCAGCTTCGACACCCTGGCCCAGCGGCTGCGCGAGCTCGCCTTCCTGAACGCGGGCATCCAGATCACGCTCGACGACGAGCGTGACGGCAAGTCGCACCGGTTCCAGTACGAGGGTGGGATCACCTCGTTCGTCCAGCACCTCAACAGGAACAAGGCGGTCCTGAACGACGCGCCGATCTACATGCGCGGGCAGAAGGACGGGATCGACGGCGAGATCGCGCTGCAGTGGAACGACAGCTACACCGAACTGGTCTTCTCCTTCGCCAACAACATCAACACCCACGAAGGGGGGACGCACCTCTCCGGGTTCCGGGCAGCGCTGACGCGGACGATCAACGCCTACGCGGCGAAGAACAACCTGTCGAAGGATCTCAAGGAGAGCATCAGCGGCGACGACATCCGCGAAGGCCTCACGGCGGTGATCAGCGTGAAGATCCCGCAGCCGCAGTTCGAGGGGCAGACGAAGACGAAGCTCGGCAACACCGAGGTCAAAGGGATCGTCGAGTCGATCGTCAACGACAAGCTGGGGCAGTTCCTCGAGGAGAACCCCGCGATCGCGAGACGCATCATCGGCAAGGCCGCCGATGCGGCCCGGGCGCGCGAAGCGGCGCGGAAGGCGCGCGATCTGGTGCGCCGCAAGGGCGCCCTGGACAGCGGCAGCCTGCCGGGCAAGCTCGCCGACTGCCAGGAACGCGATCCGGCGCAGAGCGAGTTGTTCATCGTCGAAGGCGAATCGGCCGGCGGGTCCGCCAAGCAGGGGCGCGACCGCCGGTTCCAGGCGATTCTGCCCATCAAGGGCAAGATCCTCAACGTCGAGAAGGCTCGCTTCGACAAGATGCTGAGCAGCGACGAGATCCGCACGATGATCGCGGCGCTCGGTTGTGGCATCGGAGCCGAGGACTTCGATCCAGACCGCCTCCGCTATCACCGCGTGATCATCATGACCGACGCGGACGTGGACGGGTCGCACATCCGCACGCTCCTGCTCACGTTCTTCTACCGGCAGATGGCGCCGTTGATCGACCGGGGGCACATCTACATCGCGCAGCCGCCGCTCTTCCGCGCGAAACGGGGCCGGTCCGAGGTCTACATCAAGGACGAGCGGGATCTCGAGACGTTCCTGATTCGCCGGGCCGTCGAATCCCGCGTCGCGCACCTGGCGGACGGGACCGAACTCTTCGGCGACACGCTCGAGCGGCAGTTGCAGCGGATGATCGCCTACCGCGACCTGCTGCGCACCGCCACCCGCCGGGGCAACCCGCCGGACATCGTGACGGCCCTGCTCGAGATGGACGCCCGCGACCGGTCGTTCTTCGATCGGCGCGGGGCGCTCGACGCGATTGCCGCGCGGATGACGACGCCCACGAGGACCGTGTCGGTCGAACGGGACGAGGAACACAACGCCTTCGCGCTCACCATCGAGGATCGGTCGCTCGGATACCCGCGCCGGCACGAGATCGGCGTCAGCGTCGTCACGACCGGCGAATACCGCACGCTGCTGGCCGCGTACCGCGAGATTCACGACGTGCGCTTCCCGGTGGTCGTGCGAACGGCCTCGGGCGCTTCGCCGGCGGCCGACAGTCCCGAGCCCGGTGAGGGAAGCGAGGGCGGGGACGGCGGCGAGGCGCCGCCGCCGGCGGCCACTCCGGCTAGGCGCGAGTCGGAGGTGACGCTGGCCGACGTCGAGGCGTTCGTCGAGTACTTCATCGCGGCCGGCAAGAAGGGCGTGGCCGTGAACCGGTACAAAGGGCTCGGCGAGATGAACCCCGACACCCTCTGGGAAACCACCATGGATCCCGAGCAGCGCACGCTGCTCCAGGTGATGGCCGAGGACCACACGGAGGCGGACCAGATGTTCACGACGCTGATGGGCGACCAGGTCGAGCCGCGACGGCGGTTCATCGAAGACAACGCCCTGGACGTGCGCAACCTGGACGTCTGAGCGTCGCGTCGCGCGCCGCCGTCCGTCACGACAGGCCCGGCGTGCGCCCGAAGAGACCAACCAGCGCGTGCTGTAACGCATGACCACGACACCCAACAGGATTCCCGTCAACATCGAAGACGAGATGAAGCGCTCGTACATGGATTACGCGATGAGCGTGATCATTGGACGCGCGCTGCCCGATGTACGGGACGGCCTCAAGCCGGCGCACCGCCGTGTGTTGTACGGCATGAAGGCGATGGGGCTGGCCTCGAACCGGGCCTACCGCAAGAGCGCGAAGATCGTCGGCGAGGTCATGGGCAACTTCCATCCCCACGGCGACGCCTCCATCTACGACACGCTCGTCCGGCTGGCGCAGGACTTCAACATGCGCGCGCCGCTCGTGGACGGGCAGGGCAACTTCGGGTCGATCGACGGCGATCCGCCCGCGGCCATGCGCTACACCGAATCGCGGCTGCAGGCGCTCGGCGACGAGATGATGGCGGATCTCGACCGCGAGACCGTGGACTTCGCGCCCAACTACGACGAGACGACCGAGGAGCCGGTCGTGCTCCCCACGCCGTTCCCGAACCTGCTGGTGAACGGCTCGGCCGGTATCGCGGTCGGCATGGCCACCAACATCCCGCCCCACAACATGGGCGAGGTGATCGATGCCTGCATCTGGTCGATCGAGGCCTCGCAGGCCGAGACGCCGCCGACCCTCCCCGAGAAGCAGCGGAAGCTGCTCGAGCTGGTTCCCGGGCCGGATTTCCCGACCGGCGGCTACATCGTGGGGCGGCAGGGCATCCGCCAGGCATACCTGACCGGGCGCGGCACGGTGATCATGCGCGCGAAGGCCGAGATCGAGACGACCCGGAAGGGCGACCGCCAGGCGATCGTCGTGTCCGCGATTCCTTTCCAGGTCAACAAGGCGAAGCTGATCGAACGGATCGCGGAGCTGGTGCGGGAGAAGACGCTCGAGGGCATCTCGGACATCCGCGACGAATCGGACCGCGACGGGCTGCGCATCGCCATCGACCTCAAGCGGGGCGAGGTGGGCGAGGTCATCCTGAACAACCTGTACAAACACACGGCCCTGCAGACGTCGTTCGGGATCATCCTGCTGGCGATCGTCGAGGGCCGGCCCCGCGTGCTCACGCTGGTCGAGTTGGTCGAGAACTTCGTGGAGTTCCGGCGGGAGATCGTCCGCCGCCGCACCGAGTTCGACCTGCGGAAAGCCGAAGCGCGCGCGCACATCCTCGAAGGCCTGAAGATCGCCCTGGACCGGCTGGATGCCGTGATCGCCCTGATCCGCGCGGCAAAGAATCCCGGTGAGGCCCGCGAGGGCCTGATGGGCACGTTCGGGTTGAGCGCCGTGCAGGCGCAGGCCATCCTGGACATGCAGCTCCAGCGGCTCACCGGGCTGGAACGCCAGAAGATCCTCGACGAGCTGGCCGACCTCCTCCGGACGATCGAGCGCCTCCGCGCCATCCTCTCGAGCCATCGGCTGCTGATGGAGATCGTGGTCGACGAGCTGCGGCAGGTCCGGGAGAAGTACGGTGACCCGAGGCGGACCGACATCCTCGCCGAAGAAGATGATTTCCGCGCCGAAGACCTGATCGCCGAAGAGGACATGGCGATCACCGTGAGCCACACGGGGTACATCAAGCGCACCGCCGTATCGACCTACCGCAGCCAGCGGCGCGGCGGCAAGGGCCGGATCGGCATGCGGACGCGCGAGGAGGACTTCGTCAGCCACCTGTTCGTGGCCTCCACGCACGCGTACATCATGATCTTCTCGGACCGCGGCCGGGCGTACTGGTTGAAGGTCCACGAGATCCCCGACGTGGGCCCGGACGGCCGCGGCAAGGCGATCGCGAACCTGGTGTCGATGGAGCCCGGCGAACGGATCGCCTCGATGATCACCGTCAAGGAGTTCGGCGACGACCGCTTCATCGTCATGGGCACCCGGCGGGGCGTCGTGAAGAAGACGGCGCTGTCGGCCTTCAGCAATCCCCGGGCGGGCGGCATCATCGCCATCGGTGTGGACGAGGGCGACGCGGTGATGGCGGTGCAGCTCTCGGGGGGCGGCGACGAAGGCTTCATCGGCACCCGCGCGGGCATGGCCATCCGGTTCCCCGAAAGCGACGTCCGGCCCATGGGGCGCACCGCGTACGGCGTGCGCGGCATCTCACTTCGCGACGGCGACGAGGTCGTCGCCATGGAGATCCTCAGCCCCGGCGGCACCATCCTCACCGTGACCGAGCTGGGCTACGGCAAGCGCACGGAACTGGACGAGTACCGCCTGCAGTCCAGGGGCGGCCTCGGCATCATCAACATCCAGACCTCGGACCGGAACGGCCAGGTCGTGGGCATCACGCAGGTCACCGACACCGACGAGCTCATGCTGATCACGCAGCAGGGCAAGACGCTGCGCATGGAGGCCGGGGGCATCCGGACCATCGGCCGCAACACGCAGGGCGTGAAGCTGATGGACCTCGAGGACGACGACCGCGTGGTCGCGATTGCGCGCCTGCCCGAACAGGAGCGGGAGGAGGCGCTGGCGGCCGGTCCGGACGAGCGAGCAGCTGGGGAACTGCTGGTGGCTCCAGCCGTCCCCGAGGAGCCGCCCCGGGAGCCGGAGTAGGCGTGGACTCGACGAATCCGAGGGGATCGGTGCTGCTGGGCTCGACGAAGCCGAGAACCCCAACGGCAGCATCGCCACAGAGCGCCGGAGGCGATTCGGCTAGGCCACCTCGAGCCTCGCGAACCGCGCCCGCAGCGTCTTCTGCCCCACGCTGTTGAACCGCACGACGAGGCGCGTGTCGTCGTCGATCGGCTCCACGCTCAGCACCGTGCCGACGCCGAACTGCGGATGGCGTACCCGGAGCCCCGGGCGCAGTCCCGCGACGTTCGCGGACTGGTCTTCGTTTTCGTACGCGTAGGCCGGCTGCTCTTCCCGCGCACGGCCACGCCAGGACCCGCCGCCCGCCTGCCCCCGCCGCGGGTGCGCGGGCGCGAACGGCTGCGGCGCCGACGTGAACATCGGGGACACGTCGTCGACGAGGCCCGGAGGGATCTCGAAGAGGAATCGCGATGGCTCCGCGGGGCGGTACTCCCCGAAGTTGCGGCGGCGGGCGGCGGATGTCAGCACCAGCCGGTGTTCGGCCCTGGTGATGCCCACGTAACAGAGCCGCCGCTCCTCCTCGAGCTCCTCGTCATCGTCTGCCGACCGCGAGTGGGGAAACAGGCCTTCCTCCAGGCCCGCCATGACCACAACCGGGAACTCCAGCCCCTTCGCGCTGTGCAGCGTCATCATCAGCACGCGGGCATCCCGGGCGCCGTCTTCCTCGTCGGCATCGGACAGCAGCGAGAGCTGATCGACGAACCCTGCGAGCGACGGCTCCGGCTGCCGGGATTCGTACTCGCGCGCGGCCGAGACGAGCTCTGCCAGGTTCTCGATCCGCCCCTCGGCGTCTTCGCTGCGCTCGTCCCTGAGATCCTGGAGGTAGCCGCTCCTGTCCAGCGCCTTGCCCAGCGCGATCGACACCGGCTCCGTGCGCGCCACGTCCGCGAGTTCCGCCAGCAGGTCACGGAACATCGACAGGGCCGTGAGCGCCCGTGGTGGCAGCGTCCGCCGCTCCAGGGCCGTCAGCACGCGGCTCCACAGCGAGTCGGGCGGGGCCGCCGGGTCCAGCGCGGCGAGCAGCGGCGCGTCGGACCCGGGTGCGGCCGGTTCCACGGCCGCCAGCGCCTCCAGCACGCCCTTGCCGATGCCGCGCGGGGGCACGTTGATCACGCGGCGGAGGCTGACGTCGTCGTGCGGGTTGAGCACGAGGCGAAGGTAGGCGAGCGCGTCCTTGACCTCTCGGCGCTCGTAGAACCGGACGCCGCCGATGATCTTGTAGGCCAGGCCCGCCCGCCGGAGCGCGTCTTCGATCGTGCGCGACTGGGCATTGGTCCGGTAGAGGATGGCGACCCCCGAGGCCCCGGTCCGAAGCGCGTCGCGAGCCGTCCGGGCGACGAACTCCGCTTCCTCGAGGTCGTCGGCTGCACGGAAGCACTGGATGCGGGCGCCCCCCGTGCGGTCGGTGTAGAGGCGCTTCTCCTTCCGGGAGCGGTTCTGCGCGATCACGGCCGACGCGGCGTCCAGGATGATCTGCGTGGAGCGGTAGTTCCGCTCCAGTTTCACCGTGGTCGCCTCCGGAAAGGCCCGCTCGAAATCGAGGATGTTCCCCAGGTCCGCGCCGCGCCACTTGTAGATCGACTGGTCGGGATCGCCCACCACGCAGAGGTTGCGATGCCGGCCCGCCAGCCGCTCGACCAGCAGGTACTGGGGGCGGTTGGTGTCCTGGTACTCGTCCACCATCACGTAGCGGAACTTCGCGCTGTAGCGCGCGGCGACGTCGGGCACGCGCGTGAACAGGTCCACGGTCTTGAGCAGCAGGTCGTCGAAGTCGAGGGCGCTGGCCTCGCGGAGGGTTCGGGCGTAGCGGTCGTACAGCTCGGCGATCTGCCGCTCGCGGGGGCTGATGGAGGCGGCCAGGTCGGCGGCGCTCTCCATCCGGTTCTTGGCGTGGCTGATGCGGGACAGCACGGCGCGCGGCTGCAGCGACTCGTCGCCGCCGGTTTCCTTGATCGCCTGCTTGATGACCGCCAGTTGATCGGCCGAGTCGTAGATGACGAAGTCGCGCGACAGCCCCATGTGCGGCGCCTCGCGCCGCAGCAGGCGCGCGCAGAGTGCGTGGAACGTGGAGATCCACATCGCGCGGCAGTCGGACCTGAGCAGGGCGCCGACACGGGTGCGCATCTCCTCGGCCGCCTTGTTCGTGAACGTGACCGCGAGCACGCGATCCGGGCTGACGAGGCCGCTGCCGACGATGTGGGCGATCCGGTGGGCGATGACGCGCGTCTTGCCGGAGCCGGCGCCCGCGAGGATGAGCAGGGGGCCGTCCGTGCTGAGAACCGCCTGCTTCTGTTCGGGGTTGAGACCGGCGAGAAGATCCAAGCCGCTATTCTACCGTCACGCTCTTGGCCAGGTTGCGCGGCTGATCGACGTCGCAGCCGCGGCGGACGGCGATGTGGTACGCGAGCAGCTGCAGCGGAATCGTCAGCACGACGGGAGAGAGCAGGGCCGGCGTCACGGGCATGGGCACCACCATGTCCTTCTCCTCGTCGAGCACCTCGGGCATGCGGGCGTCACCCTCGGACGTGATGGCGATCACCGAGCCGCCGCGCGCCTTCGCTTCCTGGACGTTGCCCGCCATCTTCTCGAACACGGCGTCGGCCGGCGCGAGCGCGACCACCGGCATGCGCTCGTCGATCAGCGCGATCGGGCCGTGCTTCATCTCGCCGGCGGGATAACCCTCGGCGTGGATGTAGGAGATCTCCTTGAGCTTGAGCGCGCCCTCGAGGGCGATGGGGTAGTGGATCCCGCGGCCCAGGAAGAGGAAATCCGTCCGGTTGTAGAAGCGCTCGGCGACCCGCTCCATCACGGCCGACGCCTTGAGTGCCTGTTCGAGGAGCTGCGGAAGCTGCAGCAGCTCGTCGATGTGTGCCCGGATGGCCGCGGGGGCCAGCGCCCCGCGTTCCTGGGCCAGGTACAGCCCGAGCAGATGGAGCGCGACCAGTTGCGACGTGAACGCCTTGGTGGAGGCCACGCCGACTTCCGGCCCTGCGTGCGTGTACACGGTGCCGTCGGCTTCGCGCGTGGCCATGCTGCCCACCACGTTGCAGACGGCCACGGTCCGCGCACCCTTCCGTCTGGCCTCGCGCACGGCGGCGAGCGTGTCGGCGGTCTCGCCCGACTGCGTGATGGCCACCGTCAGCGTGTGGGGCGACACGATGGGATCGCGGTACCGGTACTCGGACCCGTAGTCGACCTCGGCCGGCAGTCTCGCCAGCGCCTCGATCAGGTACCTGCCAACGAGCCCGGCGTGCCACGACGTGCCGCAGGCCACGATCGTCACCCGCTGGAGACCGCGCACGGCTTCGGGCTCGAGCTTCAGTTCGTCCAGGAACACGCGTCCGCTGTCGAGCGAGACCCGTCCGAGGATGGTGTCGCGGGCGGCGGCGGGCTGCTCGACGATCTCCTTCAGCATGAAGTGCCGATGACCGCCCTTCTCGGCCATCAGGGGATCCCACAGCACCCGCTGCGTTGTCTTCGAGATCGGCGTCCCGTCGTAATCGGTGAACGCCACGCCGGAGCGGGTGATGACGGCCATCTCGCCATCACCCAGGAAGACCATGTCGCGGGTGTGGCTGAGGATGGCCGGGATGTCCGAAGCGACGAAGAACTCGTCTTCACCAAGGCCGACGACGATCGGCGGGCCGTTGCGGGCGGCGACGATCTTCCCGGGATCGTCCAGCGACACGAGCACGATCGCGAACATGCCGCGGAGGTGCGTCAGGGCACGGCGGACCGCGGCTTCGAGCCCGTCGCCACGCGATTCGCGCTCCACGAGATGGGCGACGACTTCCGTGTCCGTCTCGGTCTTGAACGTGTGGCCGCCGGCCTGCAGCTCGCGCTTCAGCTCGAGGTAGTTCTCCACGATGCCGTTGTGGACGACGACGACGCGTCCCGTGCAGTCGCGGTGGGGGTGGGCGTTCTCTTCGGTGGGGCGGCCGTGCGTCGCCCAGCGCGTGTGCCCCACGCCATAGAGCCCGGTGACCGGCGCGGCGGCGATGGCCAGCTCCAGGTTGGCCAGTTTGCCGGCCGAGCGGCGCAGCGCGATCCCTTCAGGACTGACGACCGCAACGCCCGCCGAGTCGTAGCCGCGGTACTCCATGCGCCGCAGGCCATCGACCAGCACGTGCACGACCGGCTTCGAGCCGATGTATCCGATGATGCCGCACATCGGTGGGGCCTCAGTCCTTCCCCGGCGGATTCCGCCGCCGCTCGGCCCATCCTTCGATGTTCCGCTGGCGGCCCGCGCTCACCGCCAGGGCGCCGGGCGGGACGTCCTCGCGGATCGTGGCGCCGGAGCCGACGTAGGCACCCTCGCCGATGCGGACAGGCGCCACCAGCTGCGTGTCGCTGCCGATGAAGGCGCCGTTGCCGATGATCGTCTGGTGCTTGGCCTCGCCGTCGTAGTTGCAGGTGATCGTGCCCGCCCCGACGTTGACCTTCGCGCCGATCGTGGCATCGCCCAGATAGGCGAGGTGGCCGGCCTTGGCACCCGGGCCGAGCGAGGTCTTCTTCAGCTCGACGAAGTTGCCGACACGGGCGTCGGCGCCCACCGCGCTCTCCTCGCGCAGGTGGGCGAACGGGCCGACGCGAGCGGCGGCGTCCACCCGCGCCCCGTCGAGGACGCAACAGTTGAGCACCGTCACGCGATCGCCCAGCACGGACCCTCGGATGCGCGACCAGGCGTGGATTTCGCAGGCGCTCCCGATCCGGGTGCGCCCTTCGAGGATGACACCCGGATGGATGACCGTGTCCGGCCCCACCTCGACGTCGTCTTCGATGTAGGTCGTCGCCGGGTCGATCAGCGTCACGCCGGCGGCCATCAGTTCCTCGTTCTTGTGTTGTCTCACGATCCTGCTCACATCCGCGAGTTCCGAGCGGCTGTTGATGCCGCGGAGCTCGCTCGGGTCGTCCACGATCACCGCCTCCACCGGCAGCCTCGCCCGCCGGTGGATGGCGATCACGTCCGTCAGGTAGAACTCGCCCTGTGCGTTCTGGGGGGCGATGCGCCCGAGCGCGTCCCAGAGCGATCCCAGGTCGAACGCGTACACGCCGCCGTTGATTTCACGGACCGCGCGTTCGGCGCGCGACGCATCCCGCTCTTCCACGATGCGTGCCACCCGGCCGCGCGAGCGGATGATCCGGCCGTAGCCGTACGGCCGCTCGACGAGAGCAGTCAACATCGTCGACGCGGCACCGGCTGAGGTATGTGCCTCGATGAGGCGCCCCAGGGTGTGGCTGGTCAGCAACGGTACGTCGCCGGACAGCAACAGCAGCGTCCCGGAGCGGCCCGCCAGGAGCGGTTCCGCCTGGGCGAGGGCATGGGCCGTGCCCAGTTGCCGCGCCTGGACCGCGAAGGCCACGTCGGGAGCCGTGAGCGCCTCCTGGACGTGCGCTCCCCCATGACCCACGATGACCGTGATGCTGGCGGGGCCGAGTTGCCGGGCCGCCCGGAGGACGTAGTCGATCATGGGGCGGCCGGCCACGTGGTGCAGGACCTTCGGCGTGGCGGACTTCATCCGCTTGCCCTGGCCGGCGGCCAGAACCGCCACGTGGAGATCAGGCATGGGCGAGCCGGGCACGGCGTGACCCGGCGAGCGGTTCAGCGCGACCCCGGAGACAGCCCGGGATCCGGCTCCAGCGCCGCGCGGATCGCGTCGTCCCTGAGGAGCGAGGCGAGCTGTTCGTCGTGCAGCGCCGCGGCGCGATTGGACGGGTTGGCTGCAATCGCACGACGCAGGTACGACAAGGCGAGCCGGCTGTCGTTCCGCAGGGCATGGCCCACACCGAGCATGTACAGGGCGCCGTCGTGGGTGCCGTCTGCCGCCACCACGGCTTCCAGGTGGCCGAGCGCCGTGTCCACGTCACCTTGGTTGAGTGCGAGCGTGGCCGCGTAGACCCGCTCTTCCAGATTCCGGGGTTCCGCGCTGGCCCGGGCCAGGTGGCGCTCGCAGACGGCCTCGTACACGCGAGCCCGCTCGAGCAGTTCCTGCTCCTCAGGATACTGCGCCGACAACGTCCTGAACGCATCGAGGGCGTCGGCATACCGGTGTGCCTGGACGGCCGTCATGCCCCGCTCGTAGGTGGCAACCGCATCCGGGTAGGTGGCCCGCCGGGGCTCGGAGGCTCCGGCAGGCGAGGCCCGCCGGGTCGCGCCGCCGCGAGGGGCACCGGCGCCGGCCGATTTCGGGCGGGTCCGACCCCGCTGAGCCTTGGACATACAGCGGAAGGGAGCTGAGGCGGGCGTTACACTAGCAAACCGCCGAAACCATCGTCAAGGGAGGTTACATGACCTAACCCTTGGCCGCCTCAAGCAGTCTGTAGACCTCCCTGGGCGACAGAAGGTGCCGCCTGGAGAGCTCTGAAATGGCGGCCCTTCTTCCAAACCCGCAACTTTTTGTCAATTGACCATACTCGTGACCAAGGACGGCCGGCTCAGGCGGATCCGAAGGGCCCTTATCTGAGGTCAAACAACCAATTACGACGGTGATCTCGCCCTTTGGGTCTCGCTCTTTCAGGGCAGCCAGCACCTCACATGCGGTCCCACGCAGAAAATCCTGATGAAGTTTGGTCAACTCGCGAGCCACAAGAATCTGTCGTTCGCCCAACATCCTGTAGAGATCGCCGAGCAGCCCCAACAGCCGACGGGGGCTTTCGTAGAACACCACTGTCGAGTCCAGTTCCGCCAGCCGCTGCAGCCAGCGGCGGCGCGCCGCTCCCTTGCTGGGTGGAAAGCCGAGGAGGACCACCTCGGAGGTGGGGAACCCGGACGCGACCAGCGCGGTCACGGCGGCGTTGGGTCCCGGCAACACGTCGACTGGAATGGCCTGTTCGACGCAGGCGGCCACCAGCTCCCGGCCGGGGTCGTTCAGCCCGGGCATCCCCGCGTCCGACACCAGCGCGACGTCGTCGCCGCTCGCCAGACGCGCGAGCACCCGTGGCAGCCGGGCACGCAGGTTGTGGTCGTGGAAGCTGACGGTCGGGGTTGGAATCTCGTACCGCGCGAGCAGGCGCGCGGCCCGCCGGGTGTCTTCGGCCGCGATCACCGCGACGTCGCGCAGCACCCGCAGGGCCCGGAGCGAGATGTCCTCGAGGTTGCCGATGGGCGTGGCGACCACGAACAGGGTCCCGGACATCGAACGCCCGGTTATTGTACCATTGCGAGGTTGCGCATGAGCCGGCTGCTCGAGCAGGGAGTACGGCGCCCATCAGCAGGTAGAACGTCTCTTCAGGCATGCATCCGTCGGAGCCCTTTCCTCACTTCGTCGACGACTACCTGTCCTATCTGTACGAGGTGTACCCCGGGCGCGCCAGTCTCGACGGCGTGCACCTCCACGACGACCTGCTCGAGAACCTGAGCCGGTCGGGGATCGACGCGCACATCCGCGCGCTCGCGGGGTTCAGCCGCCGGCTGTACCAGATCGATGCGACCGCGCTCCAGGCGGTCGAACAGGTGGAGCACCAGATCGTCGCGGCTCGTCTCGAAGCGGAGATGTTCGAGCTGGAACAGGTGCGCACCCTGGAACGCAGCCCGCACGTCTACGCCGACATCCTCGCCGCCAGTCTCGCGAGCCAGACGATGTTCGCCTATGCGCCGGAGGCGGAACGCGCCCGGCGTACGCTGTCGAAGCTGCGGCAGCTCCCGGCCCTGGTGCAGGCGGCCCGCGACAACGTCAGGGAGCCGGCGGGCATTCTGGTGAAGGTCGGACTCGACACGTGGCGCGGAGTGCTGCGCCTCATCGAACGAGACCTCCCCCGCGCCTTCGCCACGCTGGACGATCTCCACGTGCTCGGCGACCTGGCCGACGCCTCGACGGAGGCGGTGACCTCCGTCCAGGGCTATGTCGAACACCTGGAGAAGGACCTGGCGCCGAGGGCCAAGGCGTCGTTCCGCCTGGGTGCGGAGGCGTTCCAGCAGAAACTCAAGCTCGAAGAGGGCATCGGCCTCAGTGCGGAGCGGCTGCTGGAGGTGGCGCTGCGCGAGCTGACCGCGACGCAGGAGGAGTTCCGCGCCGTCGCCTCGCGGCTCGACGCCGCCGATCCGCTGGCCGCATGGCGGGCGACCAAGGCACGGCATCCGGAGCCGGGCGGCCTGCTCGATGCGGCGCGCAGCCAGCTCGCGGAACTCTCGACCTTCCTGAGCCGGCAGGGGCTCGTGTCGATGCCGGCGGGCGAGCCGGTGGAGGTGGCCGCCTCCCCGGAGTTCTACCGGTGGACGGCCGCCAGCATGTGGACGCCCGGTCCGTTCGAAACGAGGCCGAGCCGCGCGTACTACTTCCTCACCGACGTCGATCGCCGCTGGCCCCCGGAACGGCAGACCGAGCACCTGCGCGACCTGAACTACCCGGCGCTCTGGACGCTGTCGATGCACGAGGTCTACCCGGGGCACTTCCTCCACGTGCAGCACCTGCGCCGCGTCGAGTCGAAGGTGCGCAAGTCCGCCTTCTTCGCGTCCTCCGCGTTCGTCGAGGGCTGGGCGCACTACTGCGAGCAGATGATGATCGAGGCCGGCTTCCGCAAGGGCGACGCGGCGCTCAGGCTCGGCCAGCTCGCCGACGCGCTCGTCCGGCTCGCGCGCGTGGTCGTGGCCGTACGCCTGCACTGCGAGGATCTCTCCGTCGAACAGGGCATGCGCTTCTTCCGCGACGAAGCGTATCTCGAGGAAGCGACGGCGCGCCGCGAGGCCGAGCGGGGCACCTTCGATCCGACCTACCTCGTCTACTCCATCGGCCGGCTGATGCTCCTGAAGCTCCGGCACGACTGCCGGGAAGAGATGGACGGCCGTTTCACGCTGCGCGGCTTCCACGACACGCTGCTCGGCCAGGGCGTGGCGCCCGTGTGGGCGCATCGCCGGCTGATGCTCCGCCAGGACACGGCCGCGGTTCTCGACTGACCCACGGACGACACCGGATGCCACTCTACGAATACGCGTGCGACGCCTGTGGCGAGCGGTTCGAGCAGATTCAGAAGTTCTCCGACCCCCCGCTCGAGACCTGCGCGCGCTGTGGCAAGGGCCCGGTGCGCCGCCTGCTCTCGAGCCCGGCGATCCAGTTCAAGGGGTCGGGCTGGTACATCACCGACTACGCCCGCAAGGGTGGCGAGAAGGGGAAAGACAAGGACGCCGGCCAGGGCAGCGGCAAGGCCGCCGACACCCCGAAGAGCGACAAGGCGACGACCGGCATCACGCCGGCCGCGAAGGACACGGCGACACCCCCCGCGGCCTCGACACCGAAACCCGCCACGCCCGGCTCCGGGTCCACGACCTAGCCGAGCTGATCCAGGTACTCGCGAAACGGCTTCGCCAGGTCGGGGCGCTTCAACGCGAAGTAGACGACCGCCTTCAGGAACCCCAGCTTGTTCCCGGTGTCGTGGCGCACGCCGTCGATCTCGCATGCGTAGAGCGGGCGCGTCTCCAGGAGCCGGCGGAGCCCGTTGGTCAGCTGGATCTCGCCCGTCCGATCGCTGGTCGTGGCCTCGAGGGCCGCGAAGATGTCCGGCGTCAGGATGTACCGGCCGATGATCGCCAGGTTCGACGGCGCGTCGCGCTGCGCCGGCTTCTCCACCAGATCCACGATCCGATGGACGCGCGGCATCTCGGGCACCGGCTCCACCGCCACGACACCGTAGCTGCTCACATCCTGGGCGGGCACACGCTCGACCGCCAGCACGGGGCCCTGCACGCGCTGGAACACGTCGATCATCTGCTTCAGCGCCGGCGGCTCCGCGTCGATCACATCGTCGCCCAGGATCACGGCGAACGGGTCGTGGCAGTACTCCTTCGTCACGAGGACCGCGTGCCCCAGGCCGCGGGGTTCACCCTGGCGGACGTAGGCCACGTGGATCAGCTCCGTGATCTTCCGGATCTCCTCGAGCTGCGCCGTCTTGCCCCGCTGCTCCAGGAAGCTCTCGAGCTCGAAGGCGACGTCGAAGTGATCTTCGATCGCGTTCTTGCCGCGACCGGTCACGATGAGGATGTTGTCGACACCGGATGCGACCGCTTCTTCCACGCCGTACTGGATGACCGGCTTGTCCACGAGGACGAGCATCTCCTTGGGCTGAGCCTTCGTCGCGGGGAGGAAACGCGTGCCGAGACCGGCCGCGGGAAAGACCGCCGTGCGGACGACGCCGACCATGCGGTGATCCTATCTCAGGTAGAATCGGCCGGTGATCGATCCCGCGCTCCTTCGTGATCACGGCGATGTCGTGCGCAGCGCCATGACCGCGCGCGGCGCCGATCTCAGCGCCGCGCTCGACGCCCTGGCCGCGCTCGACGCCGACCGGCGTCGCCTGCTTCCGGAGATCGAGGGCCTGCAGCGCGAGCAGAACGAGTCGGCGGCCGCGGTGGCCCGCGCGAAGAAGGAGGGACGCGACACGGCCGCCCTTCAGGAGGACAGCCGGCACCGCGCGGCGCGGATCAAGGAGCTCAGCCAGCAGCTCGAAGCCGTGGAGCAGCAGCGCCGCGACGCGCTGCTCGTCATTCCGAATCTCCCGCACGCCACCGTGCCGGCCGGCGCATCGGCCGACGACAACGTCGAGGTGCGGCGGCACGGCACGCCGCGTGAGTTCGCGTTCACGCCGCAGGCCCACTGGGATCTCGGTCCCGCACTCGGGATCATCGACTTCGAGCGCGGCGTGAAGCTGGCCGCGGCTCGCTTCACGGTGCTGATGGGCGCCGGGGCGCAACTGGCGCGGGCGCTCATCAACTTCATGCTGCACGTGCACACGACCGAGCACGGCTACACCGAAGTCGAGCCGCCGTTCATGGTCAACGCGGCGTCCCTCACGGGCACCGGGAACCTGCCGAAGTTCGAAGCGGACCTGTTCAAGATCGCCGGCGACTGGGACCTGTATCTCTCGCCCACGGCCGAGGTCCCGCTCACGAACCTCCATCGTGGCGAGATTCTCGACGGAGCCCGCCTGCCGATCCGCTACACCGCCTACACACCCTGCTTCCGGAGCGAAGCAGGTTCGTACGGCGCCGACGTGCGGGGCCTGATCCGGCAGCACCAGTTCGACAAGGTGGAGCTGATGATCGTCTCGACGGCCGAGGATTCCTACGCCGAGCACGAGCGGCTCACGGGCAACGCCGAGGAGATCCTGCGCCGGCTCGAGCTCCCGTACCGGACGATCGTGCTCTGCACGGGGGACGTGGGGTTCGCGGCCGCCAAGACCTACGACATCGAAGTCTGGCTGCCCGGGCAGCAGGCGTACCGCGAGATCTCGTCCTGCAGCAACACCGAAGCCTTCCAGGCGCGCCGCGCGAACATCAAGTACCGCCCGGAGGGGAAGAAGAAGGCCGAGTTCGCGCACACGCTGAACGGCTCCGGCCTGGCCGTGGGGCGCACGCTCATCGCGATCCTCGAGAACTACCAGCAGGAAGACGGCTCCGTCGTGATTCCCGAGGCGCTCCGTCCCTTTATGAACGGGATGGCGCGGATCGAGCGGCCGTAGCCGGCCCTGTCCCTCAGGCGAAGCGGTCTTTCATCGCGTCAACGACAATCGCCCTGATCCGGTTCCGCAGGAATCGGTGGTCGCCCTCGCCGTCGCGGGAGATCCCGGTCGATCGCCGTACCGGCACCACGAGGCCGTCACCGCCGCGGGCGCGCCTGATCGCATCCGACAGATCGCGGATGAGCAGGTGTTCGACAACGGCCCAGGCGGAGAGAAGTGCCACGGGCACCGCGACGCCGCCGGGAAGGTCCCACGAGCCAACGTCCCCGCCGGCCGACAACCACATCAGGGCGAACCAGGCGCCGAGCGCCCCGAGCGCCGTCAGCCTGGCTGCCCATATCGCCCCCGACTGACGGGTGTAGAGCGTCTCGAGCAGGAGCGCAGAGGCCGTTCCGGACGGCCGCAGCCGCGGAACCAGGCGATCGTGGATCTTCATCGCGTGGTACGGGTTGGTGACGAGGCCACGCAGGTGCTCGCACAGCAGCGCCAGCACCGTCGCCGCCTGCCCATCGCCGAAGCCCTGCTCCCGAAGTGTGGCGATCGCCCACGCGCGGCGGGACCCCAGCTCGGCATGATAGAGGCGCAACTCGACCCCATCCTCCGAGCCGACGGAGAGGCGCTGGCGATGAAACGGTCGCAGCGGGAGGTCGCCG
>VFZH01000012.1 GCA_016871255.1 Acidimicrobiia bacterium
TTCAAGGCGACGGTGGCGGCGGCGCGGTACCTCAAGGCGCTCTACGCGACGTTCGGAGACTGGCACCTGGCGCTCGCGTCCTACAACGGCGGTCCCGGGCGGGTGCAGCGCGCCATGAAGCGCTCCGGCCGCACCGACTTCTGGTCGCTGAGCGCGTCGTCGCGCTTCCTGCCGCGCGAAACCAGGAACTACGTGCCGCTGATTCTGGCGGCTGCCATCATCGGCCGCGATCCGCTCCAGTACGGCTTCGACGTCCCGGAGGTGCCGGACCAGGCCCCGCCAACCGACACGATCGCCCTGGCCGGGCCCGTGGACCTCGATCGGATTGCGGAGTGGATCGACGTGCCGGTCGACACGCTGCGGGCGCTCAACCCGTCACTCCGCCGCTGGACGACGCCGGTCCGGCCGGGGATCTTCGAGTTGCGCGTGCCCAGGGACACACGCCCGCTGATTCAGGTCCGGCTGGCTGAAGCGGATCCGTCGGATCTGACGTCACTCGGCTGGTACACGGTCAACCGGGGCGACACCCTGACGTCGGTCGCGAAGACACTGGGGGTCAGGCGGCTCGATCTCGCCGAGGCCAACTACCTGTCGCTCCGCGCGCGGCTGGCGCCGGGACAGCAGCTGATCGTGCCCCGCGCTCCAGGGGCGGCCGCGGCGGCCCCCGATCCGGAGCCCGCGACATCCGCCCGCGTAACCTATCGCGTGCGCCGCGGCGACACGCTGTCCACCATCGCGCGCCGCCACGGCATCAGCGTCGCGTCGCTGCGCCGGTGGAACGACCTGCGCGGCAGTCTGATCCGCGCCGGCGACCGGCTGACGATCTACACGAACCGCACCGCCGCCGACTAGGCCACACCCGACGAGCGCCCGCCGCCGGAATCCGACTTCCCCGTGCGAGCGCGGAGCTGCTGAATGCTCTGCTCGATGCGCTGCGCCACTTCGCGCTCGCGCTGCAGCGCGCGCAGCACGGTCTGCGCCTCCTGGACGGCGAAGTCGAGGCCCGCGACCTGTTCGGACACGTGGTCCACGACGGCCTTCTGCTCCCCGACGGCTTCCAGGCTGATTCGCACGTCCTCGAGCAGGTTTCCGATGAGCGTCGTCTTCTGCTCGACCTCGTCGATGATCCGCCGCCGCGCCTCCACCTCCGCGATCCGCTCGGCCGTCTGGTTCGCCGACGCCAGCAGGTCGCGCACCTGCTTCCGCAGTGCCGTCACTTCGTCCCGCCGCGCCGCCACGTAGTCGAGATCTTCGCGGCTCTGCTGGCTGATCCGGTACACGCTCTCCACCTCCGCGCGGGCCGCCGAGACCGCCGCGTCGCGATCGGCGATTGCCTTGAGCTGCTGGTCCAGGTCGGCGGAGCGCTGCGCCAGCTCCGTCAGCCGGGCTTCGACCCCGGCGATCCGCCGTTCCGAGAACGTCAGCTGCGTCCGCCGCTGCTCGAGCTGCTTGTGCATCGCCTCGGCGCGCCGGAGCTGGTCCTCCACCGCTCCGACCTGAGCGACGACATCACGCTGCTTCGCCTGCAGGCCGGCCAGCTCGCCCAGCAGCTCGTCCCTGGCGGCGGTGGACGCTTCCAGGTCCGTGGCCAGCGCCTGCACCTGCCCCATGCGCTCGGCCGTGGCCGCTGCCAGCGACTTGCCGGCCTCCACCAGCTCGGTCAGCCGCTTCTGCTGGTCGGCGATCGCCGATTCCTCGCGCCGCACGCCGGCGAGCCCCTCTTCGGCCGCGGCGATCGACGCGGTGAGCGCGTCGAGACGCTCCGCCAGCGGCAGCACCTTCGCCTGCAGCGCGGCGACCGCCTCCACCTTCTGCTGGGCGTCGAGCATCTGGACCCCGATGCCGTCGCACTGGCTCTTGAGCGTCTCCAGCTCCGCCCGCCGTGCGAGCTGTTCGCCCAGCTTTCGATCCACGTCGGCGCCGAGCGTGTTCAGGGCGTTGACCCTGGCTTCGAGCCGCTCCACGAACTGCACGCGGGCCGTGACGCGCGTGAGGCGCGTGTCCAGGTCGGCCGAGAGCTCCGAGAGGCGCGCCGCCTGCTTCATGCCCTTCTCGACCAGCGCGCTCTTCTCGTTGATGGCATCCATGGTGGCTTCGAGCTGCGGCGCGCCCGCCAAGAACGCGGTCCGTCGAGAGCCGGTCGCGCAGGCGCGCGGCGTCGGCATGGGCCGCATGGAACGCCTGGATCTCCTTCCTGATCGTCTCGACGTCCTCCCGGGTCTTCGCCAGGGCGTCGAGCTGCCGGGTGGTGCGCGCGGCGACCTGGTCCACCTGGGCCAGCTGCTCCTGCAGGGCATCGAGGCCCGCCTGTTTCTTCGCCAGGTCGTCCGACGCCCCTGACAGCGTCTGCACGCGGCTGTTCATCTCGTCGAGCCGCTGGTTGAGCTGCACGAGCTGCGTGTCCCGCTCCGACAGCGCCGCCATCCGCGTCTCCGCGTCGGTGACGCTCGCGCCGAGCGCCGTCAGCCGCCGCTCGAACGTGTCGATGCGCTGCTGCTCGAGCGAGAGCCTGTCCACCGCCGTCCGCATCTGCTGGATGACCTCGCCGCTCTTCTTCTCGAAGCGTCCGGACTCCTGCGACACCTCGTCGCGCAGCTGTGCCGCCGCAGTAATCTTGGCGTTGGCCTCGGCCACGAGCGCCTCGATCCGGGCCACGGCCTGCTCGCCACCCGCAATCTGCTTCAGCCCGTCGTTCAGCCGGCCGACCTGCTGGTCCATGCTCCAGACCATGTCGTTGAGCCGGCTGGCTTCCTGGACCGCGCGGTCGACGGCCTGCTTCTGCGCGTCGAGCGCCTTGAGCTTCTGTGAGACGTGTTCGGCGAGCGCGTTGAGGCCCGTCAGCTTCTCTTCCGTCGTGCTGCTGAGCGCCTGCAGCTGCATGAGCGGCCCCAGCTTCTTCTCCACGTCCCTGACCGTCTCGCTGGCCCCCTGCGCGTCCTCGCGGGCCTGCCGCGACGCGTCCCGGAGCCGCGCGAACTCCTGGCCGAGCTGCCCGGCCTGGTTCCGCACCTGGTCCAGCTCGCCCCGTACCGCCGCGACCTGCGACACCGCCTGCGCCGTGTCGGCGTGCGTCTGCTTGAGCTGCCCCCGCAGCTCCTCGAACATCGCGCGCTCCCGCTTGAGCGCGTCGAGGCTGGCCCGGGTCTCGAGCGCCTGCGACGACAACTGCTGCAGTGACTGGCGGTGCTGCCGCAGCTCGCCATCCGGCCCGGTCAGACGCGTCGCCGCCTCCTGCGCCTCGGTCACCGCTTCGCGCAGCGCCTGCACCCGCGCGTCCGCCTCCTCGGCCAGCTTCGCGCGCGCCTCCAGCGTTTCGAGCCGTGCCAGCGCCTTGTCCACGCGCCCGGCCGCGTCACGCGCCTTCTGGTCCACGTCGTCGAGCGACTTGCCCACTTCACCCAGCCTGGAGCCGCGCATCGACAGCTACGTGAGCATGGTGCTCAGCGCGCTCCGCTCCTCGCGGGCGCGCGCAATCAGCTCTTCGAGATCGTCCTTCTGTTTCTGCGACCTGGTGCCGCCGCTCAGGCCCTTCAGCGCGTCGAGCATCGCCCACTCCTCGCTAGTTCCGGACACGACCCGCGAACGCCGGTCGGCCAGGTGGACTGTATCAGAGCGCATCCACCCCTTCCCCTATCGGCCGGTCCCGCCCCCAGCGACATGGCAGCAATTGCCACGTTCAGGCGGCCACCCCCGGGCAGAAACTGCGTACCCGGGGTCCGACCAGGCCGAAACCCCGCGATTCTTGAGGGGAACCAGCCGGTCGCGCCGCTTGCACCCATCACCGCGTGCTCGCCAGCCTTCGGAGCGCCGCGCTCGTCGGCGTGGAAGCCCTGCCGGTCCAGGTGGAGGTGGACGTGTCGTTCGGGCTGCCCGGGTTCACGATGGTCGGGCTACCCGACGTGGCGGTTCGGGAGAGCCGGGACCGCGTGCGCGCGGCCATCCGCAACTCCGGGTTCGAATTCCCGCCCCATCGCATCACCGTCAACCTGGCCCCGGCCGACGTGCCGAAGGCCGGCTCGTCGTACGATCTGCCGATCGCGCTGGCGCTGCTGGCCACGCAGGGCACGCTCGCGCACCGGGCGGTCGAGGACACGTTCGTGCTCGGCGAGCTGTCCCTGGACGGCGTCATCAACGCGATCCGTGGCGTCCTCCCGGTCGCCATCGCTGCCCGGCGGGCCGGCATTCGGAGGCTGCTCCTGCCTCCCGCCAACGCGTCGGAGGCCTCGGTCGTGGACGGCCTGGAGGTCTGCGTCGTTCGGTCGCTGACCGAAGCCGTGGCCGCCATCAACGATCCCGCGCAGGCCGTCCGTGTGTCGGCGGCGCCGGCCCCGGCGGCCAGGACGCCCGTGCCGGATGGGGACCTTGCCGACGTGCGGGGCCAGCTGCTGCCCAGGCGCGCCCTGGAGGTCGCGGCCGCCGGCGCGCACAACCTGCTGTTCATCGGCCCGCCCGGCGCCGGGAAGACGATTCTGGCCCGGCGGTTCGGCGGCATCCTGCCGCCGCTAACTTTCGACGAGGCGCTCGAGTGCACCGCGATCCACTCCGTGGCCGGCCTGCTGGCGCCCGGCGCCGGACTGCTCGCGTCGCGACCGTTCCGCGCGCCGCACCACACCGCCTCGAACGTGGCACTGGTCGGCGGCGGCGCCATCCCGCGCCCCGGCGAGATCAGTCTGGCGCACCGTGGGGTGCTGTTCCTGGACGAGCTGCCGGAGTTCGACCGGCGTGTGCTGGAAGCGCTGCGCCAGCCGCTCGAGGAGGGACGGGTGACGATTGCCCGTGCCGCGCGAACGGTCTCGTTTCCCGCCGGTTTCACGCTGATCGCCGCCATGAACCCCTGCCCCTGCGGCTTCCTGGGAGACGAGCGGCGGACCTGTCGATGCACCCCGGTCCAGATCAGCCGCTACGGCGGCCGCCTGTCGGGACCGCTTCGGGACCGCATCGACCTGATCGTCGAGGTGCCGGCCGTGCCACCCGACCAGATCGCGGACGGCGCCGCCGGCGAAGCGTCCGCCCCAGTCCGGAGCCGAGTCAGCACCGCCCGGGCGCGCCAGGCCGCCAGGTCAGCAGACGCCGGCAGCTGGCTGAACGCCGAGTTGCGCGGTGAGGCACTCCGGCGGATATGTGCACCGGACCCCTCCGGACGGCGGTTGTTGCGGTCGGCCACCGAGCGACTGCGCCTCAGCGCACGAAGCTACTGCAAGGTCCTCAAGGTGGCCCGGACCATCGCCGATCTTGCCGGGGCCAGCCGCGTCGAAGCCGATCATGTCGCCGAAGCGCTCCAGTACCGCGCCCGTGAGTGACCATGGCGGCGATTCGTCGTCGATTCCCGCCCCCGGTGGTGTTACACAGGCGGCATGCCGATCGAGACCACACGCCGCCGTGTCGACGTGGATGACTGCCACCGGATGGTGAGGGCCGGCATCCTGCTCGAGGACGACCGGGTCGAGCTCATCGACGGCGACCGGGGCGTGAAACCGGCTGTGTCCGCAACGGCGGACGTCATCGAGTACCGGCTCGTGGACGTGGCCGCCCGCTTCCTCCACCGTTACACGGAGCCAGCAACCGGGCGTGTCAGGTGGTGTTCCGCGGCACGGCCCGCACCTTGACCAGGCGGTACATCCAGACCTCGGCGCGGGCGTCACAGGTTCGCTGCACGGCGGCGTCCAGCTCCCGCCAGATCTCCCGCAATGGAATCCAGAGCGTGGCCCAGGGCGGCCGGCCCTTCAGCGCCGGCTCGAGCGTGGCCTGGACGCCCCGGACGGCCAGGGCCAGCGGCGCGGCGGCGTTCCACGCGCGGACCAGATCGTTCCGCAGGTAGGTCAGCACGACGCGGGTCAGCCACGGCGATGCGCCATGTTCCTGCATCGCGAGCGCGAGCCGGACCAGCGCCACGTCCAGCACCCCGTACAGCCGCGTGCGGCCGTGCGGCCGCCGATGGGCGTCGGTCCCGAGCCCGCCGGCGATCAGGAGGTAGCGCACGCGGCGCTCGCTGCAGGTCCGGCCGGCCAGGCGGCTCACCAGGGCCGTCGTCTCCTGCAGCGTCAGGGCGCGGAGTGAACTGCTCACGGCTGCACAAGCCTTTACGACCGCCAGTATTTTGTCAATCGATATGTGGTGGACCGGCCGCGCGTGGCTCGACGCACTTCGAGCCGCCAGGCCGATGGCCGTCCGCCCGATCGAAGCGCGGCGTCCCGTGAGCGGCAGTTCACGGACGGACGCCTCCACCACCTGGCCGGCGGCTACTCCAGCGTCGAGGGGCTGCGCGCCCGCTCCCGCTTTCCTGGACTCACCGCCTGCCGATCATCATCCAACCCGAGATCGGCATCCCGGGTTTCCTCGCCAGACGGCGATCCGTCTCCGTCGGCCAGTTGCGGGAGCTCCTCCGCCGGAGCAGCGTGGTGACCAGCGAGGCGCGGGGCCTGGCCGCCGCGCGCCTGCTCGCCTCGATCGACCGTGGTTCCGACCCGCTCGCAGCCGTGGCCGAAGGGATGGGTGTCGAAGCCCTGATCGAGCAACCCGGTGTATAGTCTGGCCCATTCACCCGTCACAACCACCCCATCCCGGAGGCGCCCATGGAATCCTTGATCGCGTCGATGCTGAAGAAGTACGAAACGGGCACGGTGTCACGGCGTGACCTGATCGCGGGGCTGGCCGCGCTGACGGCCTCGCTGGCCGCCCGGCCGGCGGCCGCGCAGAGCGGCTTCGAAGTCATCGGGATCGACCACATCCAGATCAATGCCAGGCACGCGGAGCGCTCCGCGCACTTCTACCGGGACGTGTTCGGCCTCATCCCGATCCGCGCCGGCGCGATGACCGACGAAAGCGAGGAGATCGCCCACATGGGCACCCCGGGGAACCTGCTCATCTCCTTCCGCAAGTTCGAACCGTACGGCATCGTCGACCACATCGGCCTCCGGGTGGCTCCCGGCGTCTCGGGCGAGGACCTCAGGAAGGCCGTGGAAGCGCGGGGCGGCAAGTTCAACCCGCCGGATCCCACGAAGCCGCCGGGCTCCTACGTGCACGACCTTGACGGGCTGCGGGTCCAGATCGGCACCAAGGTGGCAACCAAGCCGTATTGACCTCCAGCGGGGTCGCGGGCACACCCGCGACCCCGCCTCCCTCCGCCATCCCGCTGCCCCCTCCGCGATAGGATTTCGTCAACATGTCGCTGGTGGACGCCTTCATCCTGCGCTGGCGGAAGGCCAGACGGGATACGCATGTGCGCCGAAAGCGCCTGGAGAGGCGTACGGAGCAGGCCGCAGTGCCCACCCGACTCCCGGACGCCGCACCCCCTCCCCCGCCGCCGCCCCCACTCCTGGACGAGCGCCGCCGCCTCTGGGAGAAGGAAGTGGTCACGCGGCTGCGCCACGCCGAGCACCAGATGGCCGCGCTGACATCCCTCGTGGAAGGGATCGCCAGGAAGCAGCAGAGCGAAGGCAAGTGGCGCGCCCGTGCCCGCCTTCAGCTCGACGCGCTCATCCGCCAGCGCTTCGTCGAGAGTCGCCTGCCGGCGGAGGGGCGCCTGGAGGCCCGTCGTTTCCTCCTGCACTCCCAGAACGAGGAGGACGGCATCACGCTGGCCCTGCTCGAAGCCGTCGGCACGACCAGCCGCACCTTCGTGGACATCGGGTGCGGCACGACCGGGGGGAACGCCGCCGTCCTGGCGTTCGATTTCGGCTGGCGCGGGCTGATGGTGGACAGCAATCCACGGGCGACGACAGCGCTCCGGGGCCTGATCGGCGCGAACCCGGCGGTCTCCTTTGTCTGCACGTTCGTGACGTCCGCCAACGTCAACGACCTGCTGCGCGAGCACGGGATGGCCGGCGAGATCGACCTGCTGTCGATCGACATCGACGGCGCCGACTATTGGGTGCTCAACGCCATCGACGTGTGCCGCCCGCGCGTGATGGTCCTCGAGTACAACGCGTCGTTCGGGCCCGTTCGGGCCGTCACCGTACCCGACGGCCCCCTGCCCGAGGGCGCCCCCAAGGGCTATTCCGGCGCCTCGCTTGCCGCGCTCGAGCAGCTCGCCCGCAGGAAAGGCTACCGGCTGGTGGTCTGTGAGCCGGCCGGAGTCAACGCCTTTTTCGTCCGCTCGGATCTGGCCCCGGAGATTCCAGGACGGACCGCCGCCGAGGCCTATCGGGCCTGGGTGGACCGCCGGGCCATCGGCGATCTCAAGACGCGCACGATCAACGTGTACAAGCTGGCCGCCAGCCAGGGGCTGCCGCTCGTCGACGTCTGAGCGGACCGGCTGGTTCGCTTTTGTTTCGTGGAGCAGATTGCCTTTGGTACTGCCGAAATACCTGTGGTAGCCTGAGCGCTCATCTTCACCGTCGGTTGAGCTTCGAGGGAAGCCGTCTCGGTCGAGACAAAGGACATCATCCTGCTCTCAGCCTGATGCCGTCGCGACGTTACACGATTCTGCTGGCCGACCGCACGTCGGGTGTCGTGCGCCGGGCCACCTTCTCCGTGCGGCCCGTCGCGGTCACGCTCGGTATCCTGTCCTCGATCCCGGTCCTGATCGGACTCGGCGCGGCGTGGAAGACGGAACGCAGCGTCACGGACCTGCGGACGAGCCACGTCGCCCTCGAGGTCGAGAACGCCAGCTACCGCGCCGCGACCGACGCCCTCGCCGGCCAGATCACCTCGCTGCAGTCGGCCATCACCGAAATCGGCACGAAGGCCTCGCTCGACCCGAACCTGGCGGCTGCGGTCGAACGTCTTCCCGCGGTCGTGAAGTCCCGGGCGATGGGGAGTGGCACCGGGCTCCGGGCCAGCGCCCAGAGCGCGCTCACGACGGTCCTCAACCCCGAGGACACCTTCGGCCTGCTGCGGACACTCCTCGAATCGATCGAAACGAGGCTCGATGTCGTGAACGCGGCCGTCGAGCGCCGCAATGCCCTGGCCGACGCCACGCCGTCGATCTGGCCGGCTCACGGCTGGCTCACGTCGACGATGGGGATGCGCAAGGACCCGCTCACGGGTCTGGACGACTACCACGCCGGCATCGACATCGCGGCCGAACGCGGCCAGCCGATCTTCGCGACGGCCGCCGGGCGGGTGACCTTCGTGGGACGCTCGGGCAACTACGGCAACCTCGTGCAGATCGACCATGGCTTCGGTCTGGAAACGCGGTACGGACACCTGCTCTCCGCAACCGTGAAGCCGGGACAGCAGGTGAAACGTGGCGACCCGATCGGGAAGATCGGTGCCACGGGGCGCACGACGGGCTACCACGTCCACTACGAAGTCCTCGCCAACGGCCGCCTGCTGAATCCGCTGCGCCTGCTCACGCAGAACGCGCGCCGGTAGTCCGTCCCGCCCGTTCGTCCCGCGGCACGAGCGCCGCACGCGCATCCTGCGGTTGTCTCGGTGGGTTCGATGACTGCCGGTTTCCTGGCCTCCGCCACGCTCGGCATCCTGCTCTTCGCCAGCCGCCCGGCATCTGCCGATCCAGTCTCAAGGGGATCCGCAACGTGCAGCGCCTGAGCGTTGCCGACTACGGTGGCCAGCAGTACCTCGAGTTCGTGGACATCGGCGGGAACATCGCCGAAGAGCTCAACTCGATCCCGTGTTCGACGAGACGATGGCCCCGACGACGCTCCGCGGCCTGACCGGAAACATCAGGCCCGACCCGCGGTTCTTCTGCCTTGCCGACGGCACGACAGGGCTGCTGCTGGAGCGGACGGGAGACATCTTCCTGGTGGACCAGGTCCCGGAACCTGCGACGCTCCTGCTCGTCCTGCCGGCGCTCGGGCTGATGGGCCGCGCACGCGCACGGTCCCGCAGCCACTAAGCGCGTCCGATCGGCCCGGCACGGGCTCGTCGGCGCGAGCCGGCGGCTTTGCAAACCGCCGGAGCGGTCGCTACAATCAACGGATTACCTGGCGGCTGCCGCCACCCTCCCTGCATGCTCGGTCAGCTTCTCGCGAAGGTCATCGGCACCCAGAACGAGCGCGAGCTCAAGCGGCTGCGGCCGCGCGTGGCCCAGATCGGCGCCCTGGAAGACCGCCTGCGGCCGCTCACCGATGGGCAGCTCCGCGCGAAGACCGTCGAGTTCCGGCAGCGGATCGCCGATGGCGCGACGACCGACGACCTGCTCGTCGAAGCGTTCGCCGTGGTCCGCGAGGCGGGGCGGCGCGTGCTGAACATGCGCCACTTCGACGTGCAGCTCATCGGTGGCATGGTGCTGCATGCGGGCCGGATCGCCGAGATGAAGACGGGCGAGGGCAAGACGCTCGTCGCCACGCTGCCCGCCTACCTCAACGCGCTCGAGGGCAAGGGGGTCCACGTCGTCACGGTGAACGACTACCTCGCACGCCGCGACTCGGAATGGATGGGCCGCCTCTACCGCTTCCTCGGCATGAGCGTCGGCGTCATCCAGCACGAGCTCAACGACGCGCAGCGGCAGGCCAACTACGCCTGCGACATCACCTACGGGACCAACAACGAGTTCGGGTTCGACTACCTGCGCGACAACATGAAGTTCGAGCTGTCGAACATGGTCCAGCGCCCTCACCACTTCGCGATCGTGGACGAGGTCGACAGCATCCTGATCGACGAGGCGCGCACGCCGCTCATCATCTCCGGACCGGCCGAGCAGTCCACGGACCTCTACTACGAGGTGGACCGCATCATTCCGAGGCTGAAGAAGGGCGCGGTCACGCGGGGCAACACGAAGGCCGAGGAGCGCGAGGCGCTCGAGACCACCGGCGACTACCTGGTGGACGAGAAGCACAAGACGGTCACGCTGACCGAAAGCGGCATGGCGAAAGCCGAGCAGATGCTGGCCCACCGGGTCGTCCCCGGGTCCGACGGCCTCTACGACCCGGCCAACATGGCGCTGCTCCACCACATCCACCAGGCGCTCCGCGCGCACGCGCTCTTCCACCTCGACGTCGAGTACATGATCAAGGACGGCCAGGTGGTGATCGTGGACGAGTTCACCGGCCGCCTGATGCCCGGGCGGCGCTGGAGCGACGGCCTGCACCAGGCGGTCGAGGCGAAGGAGAAGGTCAAGATCGAGCGCGAGAACCAGACGCTCGCCACGATCACCTTCCAGAACTACTTCCGCAAGTACTCGAAGCTGTCCGGCATGACGGGCACCGCCGAGACCGAGGCCTCGGAGTTCGCGAAGATCTACAGCCTGGACGTGGTGGTCATCCCCACCAACCGCGAGCTCCGGCGCGTCGAGGAGCCGGACCTCGTCTACCGCACGGAAGCCGAGAAGTACGACGCCATCGTCGCGGACATCGTCGAGAAGCAGGAGTCCGGACGGCCGACGCTGGTGGGCACGGTGTCGATCGAGAAGTCCGAGCGCCTGTCGTCCATGCTGCGCCGCCGGGGCCTCAAGCACGTCGTCCTGAACGCGAAGTACCACGCGCAGGAGGCCGAGATCGTCGCGCAGGCGGGCCGGCGCGGCACCGTCACCATCGCCACCAACATGGCCGGGCGCGGCACGGACATCCTGCTCGGCGGCAACGCCGAGTTCATGGCCCGCCAGCAGTGCCTGAAGGAGGAGGTCGCCGAACGGCTGCCGAAGGGTGAGGAGAAGTTCGTGGACGACGAAGAGTTCGTCTACTTCTTCCACATCGACGGCTTCTTCCGTGTGCCCCGCGCCGAGTGGGATCGGATCTTCACGCACTTCCGGCGCGAGACCGACGCCGCGCACGACGAGGTGGTCTCTCTGGGCGGGCTGCACATCCTCGGCACCGAGCGGCACGAGGCCCGCCGGATCGACAACCAGCTCCGCGGCCGCGCCGGACGGCAGGGGGACCCGGGCTCCTCCCGCTTCTACCTCTCGCTCGAAGACGACCTCATGCGCATCTTCGGCTCCGACCGCATCTCGGGGCTGATGCAGAAACTGGGCATGGAAGAGGGCGTGCCGATCGAGCACGGCATGGTGACTCGCGCGATCGAGCGGGCGCAGAAGCAGGTCGAAGCCCAGCACTTCTCCGTCCGCAAGCACCTGCTCGAATACGACGACGTGATGAACAAGCAGCGCGAGAGCGTGTACACGCTCCGGCGCGAGATCCTCGAAGGGCGGATCCACGTCACTGAAGAAGACGTCGTGGACACCCGCGGGTACCTCCTCGCGACCGCCGAGGACCTGCTCGAAGACCAGATCGACCGGTACCTGGGCAAGGAAGTCGATCCCGAAGATCAGGACCCTGAGGCGCTCGGCCGCGAGGTCGTCCGGGTGTTCGGGCTCGACCAGGCCGTGGTGGACCAGGCCCTGGATACCGACGGAGACGGCGACGCCGTCGGGGACGCGCTCTGGGCGGTGATCAAGGCGGACTACGAGTCCAGGGAGACCATCGCCCCGCCGGAGATCCTCCGCCGCATCGAACGGGACGTCATGCTGCAGATCGTGGACGTGCAGTGGAAGGAGCACCTGCGCGACCTCGACCACCTGAAGGAGGGCATCGGCCTGCGCGGCTACGGCCAGCGCGATCCCCTGGTCGAATACAAGAAGGAGAGCTTCCAGCTCTTCCAGGCGATGCGTGGCCGTATCGAGGAGGAGATCGCCCGCTACCTGTTCCACGTGCGCCCCGTCGTCGAGGAGGGGCCTGGCAGGGGCCAAGTGCAGGCGCCCGCGATGCCGGCCCGGCGGGCCACGCCGATCACGATGAACAATCCGGCCGCGGCCATTCCCGCGTTCGCCGGCGGCGGGGGCGCCGCCACGCCTCAGCCGGCGCGGAGGGGTGGCGACGATGTCGTCAAGACGGTGCGCAACGAGGGGCCCAAGGTCGGACGCAACGCCCCCTGCCCCTGCGGGAGCGGCAAGAAGTACAAGAAGTGCCACGGGGGCCATGGCGCCGCCGCGTGACAACCCGGGCCGTGAGCCTCGAGCCTTGAGCCGATACTGAGGTCTCCATGGAGCTGACAGCGGGCACGCTCACCATGACGCCGGCGGATGCGGCGTTCGCCACCGCGCTCACCTTCGACGACGTCCTCCTGGTCCCGCAGCACTCGACCGTGCTGCCGACGCACGTGGACGTCTCCACCCGGCTCACGCGCAACATCCGATTGAACGTGCCGCTGGCCAGCGCGGCGATGGACACCGTCACCGAATCCGGCCTGGCGATCGCGATGGCGCAGCAGGGCGGTATCGGGGTCATCCACAAGAACCTCTCCATCGACGAGCAGGCCTCCGAAGTCGATCGCGTGAAGCGGTCCGAGAGCGGCATGATCGTCAACCCGATCACGCTGTCGCCGGACCGCCGGATCCTCGAAGCCCTCGAGCTGATGAAGAAGTACCGGATCTCCGGCGTGCCGATCACCGAAGACGGCAGCCAGGAGGGCCGCCTCGTCGGCATCCTGACGAACCGGGATCTGCGCTTCGAGTCGAACGTCGATCGGCTGATCTCCGAGGTGATGACACGCGAGCACCTGATCACCGTCCCGGTCGGAACGACCCTCGATCAGGCACGGGAGATCCTGCACCAGCACAAGGTCGAGAAGCTCCTGGTCGTGGATCAGGAATTCCGGCTCAAGGGGCTCATCACCGTCAAGGACATCCAGAAAGCCGTCAAGTACCCGAACGCCTGCAAGGACGCGCTCGGCCGGCTGCGCTGCGGCGCTGCCGTCGGCGTGGCGCGCGACACGCTGGAGCGCGCCTCCGCCCTGGCGGCGGCCGGCGTGGACGTGCTGGTCGTGGACACCGCCCACGGCCATTCCCAGGGTGTGCTCGACATCGTCGCGCGGATCCGCCGCGAGCTGCCCCACGTGGACCTGGTGGCCGGCAACGTGGCCACGGCGGCCGCCACCGAGGCGCTGATCGACGTGGGCGTGGACGCGGTCAAGGTCGGCATCGGCGCCGGATCCATCTGCACGACCCGCGTCGTGGCCGGGATCGGCGTCCCGATGATCACCGCCGTGGCCGACTGCGCGCGCGTGGCGGCGCCGCGCAACATCCCCATCATCGCGGATGGCGGCATCCGCTACTCCGGCGACATCGTCAAGGCGCTGGCCGTCGGCGCCAGCCTGACGATGATCGGGAACCTGTTCGCCGGGACCGACGAGAGCCCCGGCGAGCTGATCCTCTTCCAGGGGCGCAGCTACAAGGAGTACCGCGGCATGGGATCGATCGGCGCCATGCGCCGCGGCAGCCGCGACCGGTACTTCCAGGACGAGTTCGACCTCGAAGGCGGCCGCGCCGCCGACAAGCTGGTGCCGGAAGGCATCGAGGGGCGCGTCGCCCACAAGGGCAGCGTCGCGGCGATGATCCACCAGCTCGTGGGCGGTTTGCGCGCCGGCATGGGCTACACCGGCGCCGCGACGATCGCCGATCTGCAGCGCCGCGCCACGTTCATCCGCGTCACGCCCGCCGGCGTGCGCGAAGGCCACGTCCACGACGTGACGATCACCAAGGAAGCCCCGAACTACCGGATGGAGTGACGAGGAGGCATCGAACCATGCGGACGTTGTCGTGTGCAGTGCTGGCGCTCGTCATGCGCGCCACCGTGTCGTACGCGGAGAACCCGGTCCTGACGACCCAGGATCACATCGACATCCAGTACCTCTACGCGCAGTACAACCAGACCGTGGACAGCGGGGACCCCGAGGGGTGGGCCGACACCTTCACGGCTGACGGCGTGTTCAACACCACGAAGGGGCGTGCCGCGCTGGTGAAGACGGCAACGGGCTCCACCACCGGTCCCAACGCGGGCCGCACCCGGCACATGAACATGAGCCTGATCGTAAAGGGGACGTCCCCGACGACGGCCACCGGCCGTGTCTACATGATGCTGATGGACCACGGGGTGACGCCCCCGGTGCCCGTGATGACCGGGGTCTACGAGGACGAGCTCGTCAAGACTGCCGAGGGCTGGCGCTTCACCAGGCGTACTCTCAAGACGGATCCCCGCGTCGCGGCGAAGTAGACGGCAGCGATCTCCCGGCGGGGGCCTCGATCGCGATCGCGCGAGCGGAGTCCCCTGCCCACTCGAGATGCACCCGGAACGCGCCCGGCCACTCCCGGTCGAGCCGCTGCGGCCATTCGATCGCCAGCGCCGCCCCGGACGCGCCCCCGGCGGAGCCCTCGCCCACCAGCTCGTCCAGTCCCAGGTCGGCGGCCTCAGCGGCGTCCAGGCGGTAGAGGTCGGCGTGGTACAGCACCAGGCGACCGCCGCGGTACTCCTGAATCAGGCTGAACGTCGGGCTCGACACCTCGGCGCCGGACGCACCCAGTCCCCCGGCCAATCCGCGCACGAACGCGGTCTTGCCCGACCCCAGATCCCCGCTCAGGCAGACGACATCGCCCTCGCGCAAGACTTCGGCCAGCCGTCGCGCCAGCTCGATCGTTTCGGCTTCGGACGAGGACTGGTACGTCAACCTGCCTGTGACTCTGACTCGCGCGCGCCGGACACGAGCTCGGCGACGGCGTCGCCCAGGTGGCGCAGCAGGTCCGACGCAATCAGGGAGGACTGCCCGGCCGCGGCCGCCGCCAGGTCTCCTGCCAGCCCGTGCAGGTAGACACCCAGCCGGCAGGCGGCCTCCGGATCGAGCAGCTGGCCGAGCCAGCCGGCAATCATGCCGGTGAGCACGTCACCCGTACCGCCGGTCGCCATGCCCGCGTTGCCGGTCGGGTTCACGAACACGTGCCCTTCCGGCGTCGCCACCAGCGTACGATAGCCCTTCAGCACGACGTAGACGGCGTGTGTCGTGGCGAAGTCGAGGGCGATCTGCACGCGGTTCGCCTGGACCTCGTCCACGCCGCACCCGATCAGGCGCGCCATCTCCCCGGGGTGCGGCGTGAGGATCACCGGCCGCTCGTCGCGGCCGGTCAACCGGCCGGGATCGTCAGCCATGACGCTCAAGGCGTCGGCATCGAGCACGAGCGGCGATTCGGCGCGGTCCAGGAGCCCCCGGACGAACGCCGCCGGTCCGGGCCCACGACCCAGGCCCGGCCCACAGGCGACGACGTCCACCCTGTTCTGCAACACCGCCTCGAGCGCGCGGCCGTCCACCTCCCCGTCGCGATCGGCCAGCGCCTCGGTCATGTATTCGGCGCCGAGCGCGGCCACGGTCGGCAGGCAGGATGCCGGCGTCGAGACGGTGACGAGGCCGGCGCCCGATCTGAGCGCGCCCATGGCCGCGAGGTAGGCCGCGCCGGTCCGGCCGCGCGAGCCGCCCACGACCAGCACGCGCCCGAAGTCGCCTTTGTGCGAATCGCTGGCCCTCGGCGACACGAAGACGCGCAGCTCCTCGGGCGTCATCAGATCGAGATCCGGCGCATCGAGCGTCTCGATGACTTCGGCCGGAATGCCGATGTCGGCCACGACGACGTCGCCGGCGAACGACTCGGCGGGCGGGAGCACGAGCGGGACCTTCGGGGCCGCCAGTGCCACCGTCAGTGCGGCATCGACACAGGCGCCCTGCACGTAAGACGTGTTGGCATCGAGGCCGCTCGGCAGGTCGATCGACACGACCGGGATGCCGGCGGCGTTCAGGTCGGCCACGACCGTCTCGAGCAGGCCGCCGAGCGGCCGCGAGAGGCCGGTGCCGAGGAGGGCGTCCACGATCAGGCGGCACTGCGAGATCTCCGAGAAGTGCAGCTCCCACGCCTGCTCGTCGGCGACCTCCACGACGGTGACGCCGATGGCGCCCAGCACATCGAGGAACGTCCGCGCGTCGCCGGCGATGTCCTCGATCGAGCCGACGACGAACACCGCGACGTCCACGCCGCGCTGGGCCAGCGTCCGCGCCGCCACGAACCCGTCCCCGCCGTTGTTGCCGCGGCCGCACAGGACCGCCACGCGCCCCTCGAGTGCGGGCTCGAAGGCGGCCTCGATGGCGGCCACGACCTGGCGGCCGGCGTTCTCCATCAGGACGATCGACGGGATGCCGATGTCTTCGATGGTGCGCCGGTCGGCTTCGCGCATCTGCGCGCTGTTGAGGATCCTCATCGCGTGTGCGATTGAAGACTGGCGATTGCTGACTGCACTGGCGCTAAGGGCCCTGGCCGGAATAAGGTTGCCTTCTCGGCCGACGAGGCGTCCCGCCTCGCGGCGTTGCTCGTCGGTCACAGGCGCCCGGCCTGCTCCCTCCTCGCGCCTGGCGATCCGGGCGCCTCGCCGCCCGAGAGTCGGCAACCTTATTCCGGCCAGGGCCCTTAGCGATTGTATTGTCGATGGCCCGACCGTTTCAGCCGTCTATCGGCGGGCAGGTGCAGAACAGGTTCCTGTCGCCGTACGGGTTGTCGATGCGGCCTACGGCCGGCCACACCTTGCGGGCACGGACGAAGGGCAGCGGAAAGGCGGCCCGCTCCCGGGAGTAGGCGTGGGGCCACTCGGTCGCGGACACGGCCGCGGCCGTATGCGGCGCGTGCTTCAGCAGGTTGTCGCGCCGATCCGCGGTCCCCGTCAGGACCTCTTCGATCTCCCGCCGGATCTCGATCATCGCGTCGCAGAACCGATCCAGCTCGGCCTGGTCCTCGCTCTCGGTCGGCTCGACCATCAGCGTGCCGGCGACCGGGAACGACACCGTCGGGGCATGGAAGCCGTAATCCATCAGGCGCTTGGCCACGTCGCTCTCCTCGATCCCGGCCGCCTTGAAGCCTCGCAGGTCGAAGATCAGCTCGTGCGCGACGCGCCCGTTCACGCCCGCATACAGGACCGGATAGTGCGGCGCCAGCCGCGCTTTCAGGTAGTTGGCGTTCAGCATCGCGCAGCGCGAGGCATCGGTCAGCCCGTCCGCGCCGAGCAGGCAGATGTAGGCGTGCGAAATCAGCAGGATGCTGGCGCTGCCCCACGGCGCGGCTGCCACGGCCGGGATCCCCCGCGAGCCGCCCACGCCGGCCAGCGGATGGCGCGGCAGGTAGTCGGCCAGGTGCGCGGCGGCTCCGATGGGCCCCATGCCCGGGCCCCCGCCCCCGTGCGGAATCGCGAACGTCTTGTGCAGGTTCAGATGGCACACGTCGGCGCCGATGCGCGCGGGGCTCGTCAACCCGACCTGCGCGTTCATGTTGGCGCCGTCCATGTACACCTGTCCGCCGTGCTCGTGGACGACGGAGCAGATGTCCCGGATCGCCGGCTCGTACACACCGTGCGTGGACGGGTAGGTGATCATCAGGCACGCCAGACGGTCGCCGTGTTCGGCGGCCTTGCGCCGCAGATCGTCCAGATCCACGTTGCCGTTTGCCGCGCTGGCCACGACCACGACGCGCATGCCGGCGAGAGCGGCGCTGGCCGGATTGGTCCCGTGCGCCGAGGCGGGAATCAGGACAACGTCGCGATTCACGTGTCCGCGGCCCCGGTGGTAGGCGTGGATGACCATCAGGCCCGCCAGCTCGCCTTGCGCGCCGGAATTCGGCTGGAGCGAGACCCCGGCGAAGCCGGTGATCTCCGCCAGTGCGGTCTCCAGCTCGCCGATGACCTGGCGATAGCCGTCCACCTGGTTCGACGGCGCAAACGGGTGCACGCGGCTGAACGCTTCCCAGGTGACCGGTCGCATCTGCACGGCCGAGTTCAGCTTCATCGTGCACGAGCCGAGGGGAATCATCGACGTGTCGAGGCCGATGTCCTTCCGTTCCAGCGTGCGGATGTAGCGCATCAGCTCCGTTTCCGAGTGGTGCGTGTTGAACACCGGGTGCGTCAGGAACGGCGTGCGACGGCGGAGCGCGTCCGGCAGGCCGCTGTCCGAGGCCACCGACATGTCGATCGCAGGTGGCGCGGGTTGCCCGGACGCCGCCGCGAAGATGTCCACGATCTCCCGCAGGTCCTCCGGCAGCACCGTCTCGTTGAGCGCAACCACCACGGTCCGGTCGTCCGGATAGCCGAAGTTGATGCCCGACTCGAGGGCGCGGCGCCGCACCTCGCCGGCGCCATCCGGCAGGACCACGCGCACGGTGTCGAAGAAGTGCGTATTCGCCTGGGTGAAGCCCAGCCGAACCAGCTCCCGTTCCAGCACGCGTGCCTGTCCGTGGACGCGGGCGGCCGTGGCCGCGAGGCCTGCCGGTCCGTGGTACACGGCGTACATCGCGGCCATGTTGGCGAGCAGCGCCTGCGCAGTGCAGATGTTCGACGTGGCCTTCTCGCGGCGGATGTGCTGCTCGCGCGTGGCCAGCGCCATGCGGTAGCAGGGCTGCCCGTGGGCGTCCACCGATACGCCGATCAGGCGCCCCGGCATCTGCCGGACGAAGGCGTGTCGGGTGGCGAAGAAGGCCGCGTGCGGGCCGCCGTAGCCCAGCGGCACGCCGAACCGCTGCGCGCTCCCGTACGCGACGTCAGCCCCCATCTCGCCCGGTGGTGTCATCAGCGCCAGGGCCAGGAGATCCGTGCCGACGGCGGCCAGCGCGCCATGTTCGTGGGCCGACCGGATCAGATCCGTCAGATCGACCGCGGCGCCGAGGCGGTCCGGGCTCTGGACCAGCACACCGAACACGCCGGGGTCCACGGGCATGTCCGCGATCGGGCCGATCACGAGCTCGATGCCGAGCGGCTCGGCCCGGCCCAGCAGCACGTCGATCGTCTGCGGCAGGCACGTGTCGCTGACCAGGAACCGGCGCCGCCCGCCACCCCCGGTCTGGACACGGTAGAGCAGGGCCATCGCTTCCGCCGCGGCCGTGGCCTCATCGAGCAGCGAGGCGTTGGCCACCTCCATGCCCGTGAGGTCGGTGACCATCGTCTGGAAGTTGAGCAGCGACTCCAGCCGGCCCTGGGCGATCTCCGCCTGGTACGGCGTGTAGGGCGTGTACCAGCCGGGGTTCTCCATCACCATCCGCAGGATCACGCTCGGCGTGATCGTGTCGTGGTAGCCCAGGCCGATGTACGAACGTGCCGGCCGGTTGCGTCGGGCAATGGCGCTCAACCGGCGCAGGTACGCGTGTTCCGATTCGGCCGGCGGCAGGGTGAGCGGCGCCGCGAGGCGGATGTCAGGCGGCAGGATCTCGTCGATCAGGGCGTCGAGTGACGGCGCGCCCACGGCCCGGAGCATCGCGTCACGCTCGCCGGGCGACGGGCCGATGTGGCGGGACCCGAACGTATCGTCTGCCGGCCCTGGCTGCGGCATCACGATGCGACGAGCGAGGCGTACCCGGCGTGATCGAGCAGGGCCCCCACTTCCTCCGGGGACGTCAGGCGGATCCTGATCATCCACGTGTCGTGCGGGGCGCTGTTCACCGCCTCGGGGCGGGACACCAGATCCTCGTTGACCGCGGTGACCTCCCCGGTGACCGGCGCGAAGAGGTCCGACACCGCCTTGACCGATTCGATGGTGCCGAACACCGCGCCGGCCCGCACCTGCTGGCCGGGCTTCGGCAGCTCGATGTAGACCACGTCGCCGAGCTGCTGCTGCGCGTAGTCGGTCACCCCCACGTCAGCCGTGTCGCCGCTGACGCGCACCCACTCATGTTCTCTCGTGTACTTCAGGTCCGGCGGATACATCGCGGATGGTTCCTCAGGCGGTTGCCCGTGTCTTCGGGCGCTTGTAGAACGGCAGCGGAACCACGCGCGCGGCGGCGGCCCGACCGCGCAGATCGATCGCGAGTTCCGTTCCCGGCGTCGAGAGCTCCACCGGGACGTAGGCCATGCCGATGGCCTTCTTCAGGTGTGGCGTCAGGGTGCCGCTGGTGACCGAGCCCACCGTCGCGCCGTCGTGCAGCACGGCGTAGCCGCGCCGCGCGATCCCGCGATCGGTCATCTCGAAGCCGATGAGCTTCCGGCTGACGCCGACCGCCTTCTGGTCGCGGAGGCGGTCGAGACCGATGCCGGTCGACTTCTCCCAGCCCACGATCCAGCCGAGGTCCGCCTCCAGCACCGTGGTCGTCTCGTCGATGTCGTTGCCATGAAGCCGCATCCCGGCTTCGAGGCGGAGGGTGTCGCGCGCGGCCAGGCCGCAGGGCATGATGTCCACGTCGCGCCCGGATTCGACGAGCGCCTGCCACACGTGGTCTGCCTGGTTGGGCGGGATGAAGATCTCGAAGCCGTCTTCGCCCGTGTAGCCCGTACGGGACACCGTGGCGCGGGCGCTGGCGACCTCGCCGTGGGTGAACCAGTAGTACTTCAGGCCCGCCAGCTCGACGCCCGTGAGCGGCTGGAGCACGTCGCGCGCGGCCGGCCCCTGGACGGCGATCAGGGCGTAGCGGCTGCTCGAGTCGATGACGGCTGCCTCCAGGCTCCCGACGTGCGACGCGATCCACTCGTACGCCCGGGCCGCGTTCGAGGCGTTGACCACGAGCATGAAGTGGCTCTTGGCCATGCGGTAGACGAGGACGTCGTCGATGATCGTGCCTTCCGGGGTCGTCAGCGCGGAGTACTGCGCCTGCCCCACCGCCAGCCTGCTGGCGTCGTTGCACGACACCTCCTGCACCAGCTCGAGCGCCTGTTTGCCGGCGATCTCGACTTCGCCCATGTGGCTGACGTCGAAGAGCCCTGCCCTGGTACGCACGGCCAGGTGTTCCGCCGTGACGCCGCCGTATTCGATCGGCATGTCCCAGCCGGCGAACGGGGTCATACGGGCCTCGCTGGCGCGGTGCCTCGCGTGGAGCGGGGTGGTTCTGAGCGGAACCTCGGCGGCGGAGGTCATGCAGTGGGCGTGAAGGAGCGAGTGGCAGCAGCGCAGGGCGAGTGCCTCAACGTACTATGCAGCTGCGGGGGGGTCAACACGCGCTCCAGCGGCGGAATGTTTCATGACCTCGAAGGCGGGTCCTGTCACCGGATAGGCCCGGCCTCGGACCGGAATGCACCCCCACGAGAGACGGTCCTGCGGGCAGGTCGCCCCGTCCGGCGCCACCCGCGGGAGGGGGCCATCAAACCGATGTCAGGAAACCAGCCGTTCGCTGGTTGTCCCCGCATGCGAGCTCTTGCTCAGCGCACCCTCGCCGCCCGGTGTGGATCCGCTTGAGCAGGTGCGAGAGCAGCGCCGGAGGGAGGCGCACCTGAACTCATCCATCAAGACCTGCCCCGGAGGGCCAGCCGTCCGCTAGCGTACGACGGCGATCGTGCTCCAGTCCATGCGGTCGGCCGGCACGTCGATCATCGGCGGTTCGACTGTCCGCTCGACACCGGCACAGGCCGCAGTGAGAAACCACTGGCCGGGCTCCGGAAGATCGAAGCGCCTCGCGCCGGGGCTGGTGACCGTGGCCTCGACGGTCGAGAAGCCCGTGCGGCCCAGTGGGCCGACGGCCAGGAGACGGCATCCTTCGTTTCCTCGGTATTCGACGCTGACCGCGACACGGCCCGGCAGTTCGAGGACCCCCAGATCCGTGACAGCCGCCTGGCCGGGAGGAACCGGCCACCGCGCCACGACTCCACCGGCGTGAATCCGCAGTTCGTTGGCGCCGCTCGCCGGCAGCGCGACTTCGAACCGACCCTCGTCGTCTGTCGCAGTGCCGGGCGCGATCGCGTCGTAGGGATCGGACACCCGCAGGTGCATGCCCGGCTCTGGTACCACCTCGACGACCGCCTCGACAACGGCTCGGCCCTGGCGCACCACCTGGCCTGTCAGTCGCCTGGCGGCTGCCAGTACCAGCACCACTTCGCCCTGGCTTGCCTGGAAGCGGCTGCGCACCCGGCCGAACGTCGGGTGCGCGGCCAGCGCCTCGTATGCGCCGGCTCCCAAGCCCCGCGCTTCGAAGCGACCCCGATCGTCTGCCACGACCTCCATCAGCGACCGCCGCACCTCCCGGGGTTCCCCGTCCGGACCGGCCACCTCCAGCAACTCCGAGATCTCCACGAGAGCGCCGGCGGCGGGCCGGCGGCTGGACGTCTCGACGCGCCCCTGAACCGGTACGTCTGGAAGCAACTCCATGGTCAAAGGGCTCAGCAGCCACGCCGTTGCCGACTCCACCGTCGCGCGGGCCCGTGCACGGCCGGCGGCGCTGACCAGCACGTCTACATCATCGTCGCGCGTGCACCAGACCAGCACCGAACCAGGAGACAATCCTGCTGAATCGCATCCGCTGGCGCGCTCGGGGCGCACGCGGAGGCCGTCCGGGTTGCTGCCGGGCGCCACCGGTCGCCAGAGCTCGACCTCGAGCGCGTCCGGATCGTTGCCCGCGGCGACGACAACGGTCGCCCATGCTGCCGTCTTCACCACCGGTTCGCCGCCCGCGCGAACCATCGCAAACGCCGCCGGGTGATCCGCCGCGAACACCGCCAGCCCGCTCTCGCTGAAGGGCACGCCGACGCACGCCCACATCCGGGCGCTGGCCCCGCACTGCGGCCAGGCGCCGGCGTTGGCTCGTCCCTGCGCATCGATCCAGAGCGGCGGCTCCAGCGCCGGCTTACCGGGCCCGGGCAGAACGCCCGCCACGGTTCGACGCAGCACCGGGCCGACGTCATGTACCTCCGACCGGTCCGGCCACCGGAACGGACCGTCGAGCAGATAGGTGCCGTCCCCGACTTCGAACTGCACCACGACTTCGCGTCCAGGCACAAAGGCGATCGAGACGGCTGCCGCCTGGCCTGGCCGGACAACGATCGCCGGCTTCGACAGATCGCCACCGCCGTCGAACACGGCCGCTCGTTCGACCGGCTTTCCACCGCCAAGCCGGAACTCGACAGCCACCAGATCGGCCTGGCTGGCTGCCATCGCCCTTTCCGCTCCGAGCAGCGACCACGTGCCAGCCAACATCACCGCCAGGAGTCGGACCACTGTGCACCTCCTCGCGTTCGTTCGAACCAGACCATCAGGTGTTCGCCTGTTACCGGGCCGCCCGGGTTGATGTGTGACGCGCTCACGACCGTTGCCGTGCCGTTCGCCAGAAACAGGTACTCGTCGCACACGCCCGCCAGGTCGTGCAGGCGGTGCGAGGACAGCACGACGGCAGCCCCCTCGTCACGCCGGGCGATCAGCGCCCGCGACAGCCACCGCGACGCGTCCGGGTCCAGCCCCTCCCACGGCTCGTCGAGGACGATCAGGGCGATTGGCGACCGGCTGAGCACCGTCCGGAGACCGAGCTGCTGGCGAGCCCCGCGTGACAGCGACTGCACGCGTTGGCGATCCGGCGAGCGCTCGCCTCCGCACAGCGAGGCCCACTCACCCGCGAGCGCCCCACCCGGCAGCGTCGCCTCGCCACCAAAGTAGGCGACCGGGGCCCCGGCCATGCCGTGCGTGGGCGCGCGGTCTCCCACGAGGACCTGCCCCGCTCTTGCCCGGATCAACCCCACCATCAGGCGGAGCAGCGTCGTCTTCCCCGATCCGTTCGGGCCGAGCACACCCAGGATCCGCCCTGCGGCGAGGTCCACCGAGACGTCGCGGAAGACCTCATGCCTGCGGTACGCCATTCCGACGCCTCGCATCGTCACCACCGGCCGGGGTGCGCGGCACGGACCCGTCATCCCGCTCATGGCGCCGCCTGCAGGGCGATATCGGCGCGAACAATGGCGCGGACCGCCCATCCACACGACAGGACGCCGGCCAGCAGCGCCGGCACCACCCACAGCACCTGGTCCGCCGCCAGCCGAACGCCCACGAACAGGAGTGGCGCGGCGACGGCCACCACGCCAAGCGTCCATCCAGCGCCCTGCCCGTCGGCGACGGCCAGCAGCAGCGATCTCGACGCCCCACCCGCCCCCAGCGCGGCAAACAGAATCGCGAGCCAGACCACGCCCCCAAGGAAGCGTGGAAGCGCCACCCCGACAGCCCACCCGAGGGTCGACACCAGCCCTGCCGCTGCCAGGCTGCCTGTCGACCAGACCGCGCCTGGCGCACTCCCGAGCACCAACTCACCCGCTCCGAGCAGCAGCCACACGGCAACGCCAGGCGCGACGGAATACGCCCAGTGCGCAAGCGCCACCGTCCGTCTCGGGGCGCCGCTGGTCAACAGCAGGTCGAAGTGACCGCGCCGCGCGCTCGCGAAGAATCCAGACGACACCGCGAACATGTGCAGCAGCAGCACGGGCACCGCCGCATCCACACCACGCTCGGGCGCCACGGCCAGCACCCCAAGGCCGACGACGCCCATAGCGGCGAGGCTTCCCAACAGGAGCCCCGAGTGAACCCGCGCGACCCAGAAGAAGCGGAAGGCCGCCCTCACGATCCGGCTCCGACCGCCAGGACCGCACCGGTGGCGGACAGCACGAAGACCCGGCCCTCATCGACCCCCAGCAAGAGTCTGGCGGGAACCGGCAGCACGACCTGTGACAGCACGTCGCCCGTCCTGCTCAGCTTCCAGAGGCCCCGTTCGCCCGGCAACGACGCCTGCGCGGGAGAGTCGACCGGTCCAAGCACCCAGAGATGCGTCCCCTCCAGCCAGACGTCGCGGATGATCCGCCGCGGGTGCCGGGCGAACGCCTCGGGCCCAGCAGCCCGCCATGACTCCAGGCCGGGAATCCGCACCAGATGGACGTCCCCGCCCGACCGCCCCACCTCGACCTCATCGGAGTTCGCCAGCCAGCACGCCACTTCGTCGTCATTGGGCACTGAACAACTGATCAGCGACTGCGCCAGTCGCAGTGCGCCGGCACCCTGCCCGGCGATCACGCGCAATCGCCCCCACGCGCGCGGCTCGCTCCCTTCCAGCGCCATCAGCGCCGGACCGTCTGCCGCAAAGTCGAGGGGCTGAAACAGCGGGCCCATCGGCCCGCTGTGCAGACCCACGGCCAAACCGCGCAGCTGTTCGCGTCCCCCGACCGTCCCATCGACCCCGACGCGCAGCAGAGACCGCCATCCGGCAAGCACGAGCAACGTTCCGTCGAGTCCCACCGCGATGCCGCCGAACTCCACCTCGTCGTCAAGTCCGATCAGCGGTGTGGCCGACGATGTCCGGGCCCGGATGTCGATCGTGACGATGCGACGCCTGGCCGTGAGCAGGCGCACCACCCCAGCCTGGCGCACTCTCCCGACAACGTGCTCCTGCGCCCCCACGTCTGTCTGCATCCACGCCGCCGGCTGGAAATGGGCGGCCCCATCGTACGAAGGATCACCCGGAGCGCCGGTCGCCCGGCATCCCGCCGCACCAACGATCACCAGCACCGCGAGCGTCTTCATGATTCGTTCCTTCCGGCAGGCGGCCCGGTTGGCCGCCTGCCGTGGATCACCCAGCCGCGTCAGTACCCGAAGATCGCGTGGCGGGCGCACGAGATGAGCGCCAGCTCACAGTCCAGGCCGCTGGCGAACCGCCACCAGAAGCCCTCCACACTGCCGGCCCGCATCATGCACTGCCCGAACTCCACAAAGCACGACGACGCGAACTGGGCGTAGCTCTCCCTGGGACCTCCCAGCACCACCATCCCCACCACCACCGCGAGAATCGACATCCGCATGGCGCACTCCTAGCCACCCGACCCCGCACTGAACGTACCGGCCCGGCGTCACCCTGCCTGGTGCGCAGCGCCGGATGAATCCTCCTCTGCGCCGTACCGCAGGTAGGAGGCGAGCGTGTGGTAGCTGATGCCGAGCGTCCGGCACGCCAGCCGCTTGTTCCGCCCGCATCGCTCGAACACGAGCCGCGCATACCGGCTGCCCCAGGCGCGGAGTGTCTCCTCCCTCGCCAGCGCGGGATACAGCACGTCCGCGTACCCCGCCCGTACCTGCGGCGGCAGGTCGTCCACCTCGATCCGCGGCGCATCCACCAGCGCGATGGTGCGCTCCATGCAGCGTTGCAGCTCCCGCACGTTGCCCGGCCAGAGGTACAGCCTCAGCGCCTCCGCCGCGTCGCGTGACAGGGCCAGCTCGCGCACGTTGCGGTGCCGCGCCAGGAAATACCGCGACAGCTCGACGATGTCGTCGGGACGCGAGCGAAGCGGCGGCACGTGCACATCCACGCCGCTGAGGCGATAGAAGAGGTCCGACCGGAACAGGTCCTTGGCCACGAGGTCCGCCAGCGGCCGGTTGGAGGCTGCGATGATCCGGACATCCACGCGACGGGGACTCTGCCCTCCCACGCGTTCGACCGTCAGCTCCTGAATCGCGCGCAGCAGCTTCGCCTGCGCTGTGACGGACAGGTCGGACACCTCGTCCAGGAACAGCGTGCCTCGATCGGCGTTCTCGAACTTGCCCCGCCGCCCGCGCACGCCGGTGGCGGTGCGCTCCTCGATGCCGAACAGCTCCGCCTCCAGTAACGTCTCCACCAGCGCTGCACAGTTCACCGCGACGAACGGGCCCCGGCGCCGGCGACTCAGGTCGTGAAGGTGGCGAGCCACCAGCTCCTTGCCGGTGCCGCTCTCCCCTTCGACCAGCACCGTGAAGTCCGTCTGCGCCACCCGCTCGATCCGCTCGCGCAGCGCCTGCATGGCCACGGTGGATCCGATCAGCGGCGCCACCCGATCCCGCCGCTCACCGCCAGATCTGAGCGACGCCGCCGGACGCTGCCGCTCCACCTCGAGTACCAGAGCCCCGAGATTGGCCGCCATCTCCAGCAGCGCCGGATCCACGCCGTCTCCCGCACGCTCGCGGTCGAATGACGCCTCCAGAAACGCCTGCCGCGAGTCGTCGGCTGTAGCCACATCCAGCACGACGCCGTCCACATTCCGCAGCGGCGCCACCAGTCGCGCCTGGTAGGTGGCGGGGACTTCGCGGAGCCGGACGGCCCTGGCCGGCAACACCTCACGAAGCGCTTCTTCGAACACGCCCGGGAGAGAGCGCCCATCGTTTCCGGCCCGGATCGCCGCCGCCAGCCCGCCCAGCACGCCGCGGAGATCGCCCCGGAGGTCGACGGACCCGTTCCGCCCTTCCGCCTCCACACTCGACCGCGCGGGAGGCCACACGCCGCCTCCCGGCCCCCGTGGATACTCGATGATTGGCATCGCCCTCTCCTGCCGCCGCCCCCGTGTCTCTCACCAATCAAACGCGTTGCCATGAAGCCAAAGCCCGGAAACCCCGTGTCTCGCCGCTTGCCCCCGTCGAACAGCCCCGCGTCTTGGGTAAGCGCTGCCCGGCGCGGTCGCAGGGCCATTTCGACGCGGGGAATCCGCTACCCACCAGCCGCGCCAGGGCACGACTCCGCGATGAAGGCCACGACACTGATTGGGGGAATGAACCCTGGGAGATCCAAAGGCCCGGCCGGCGACCCAGCACTACAGCGGCAACCACTCCCCTGTGCCGGGATCGAGGCGCAGGACGGATACCCGCGCGGTCAGGCCGGCCACCCGCACGACGTACTGCGTCCGATCCCGGCCCGAGACGTACACGCTTCCGGAACTGGCGGTGCCAACGGGCGTGAAGACGAGGAGCCGCGAGGTCCCGAAACGAACCGGATTCGAGCCTGCCCGTGGATCGCTGATTCCGATGTGCGCACCTGGATACAAATCGCTCAGCCGTTCCGCGCTGCCGAGGGAGGGGTCTGCGCCGCTTGCGATCTCCGCGTTCCTCACGCCGTTGCCGGTGCCGTCGGCGAACAGCGCCATGACGAATCCGTCGGACTCCTCGCCGAACCTGATCGCCACGCTGGCGGATCGCCGGATAGCCTGGGCCCTGGCGAACGCCATCCTGCCCGCCACGTGCAGCACCGCGGCCCGTGTGCGACTGCGGTCGAGACCTGCCGCGGCCTGCGGTACCGCGAGGGCGCTCATCGCCAGGATCAGCGCCAGAACGACCAGCAACTCCACGAGCGAGTAGCCACCGCAGCCGGCGGCAGCGGAGCGGCGCCGTGGCACCGCTCCGCCCAACCGGCCATCGGCTGCTGCCCCGGCTACTGCGCCGCGCGATCCACCTTCGGCGGTCCGACGGTGATCATCGCCTTCAGCTTCAGGAAGCTCTTCTCGCCGATGCCCCGAACGTTCATCAGCTCCTCCACCTTCTTGAAGCCACCGCTCTTCTCCCGGTACTCGACGATGCGGGCCGCCGTCGTCGCACCGACGCCCGGCAGCGTCTCGAGCTCTGCCGCGCTTGCCGTGTTGAGGTTGATCGGCGCCACGGCGGTGGCCGCCGACGTGTTCGAACGCTCCTGCGCCACGAGCCCGGCGCCCAGCAGCGCCCATCCCAGCAGTACCGCTCCCAGCATGCGAGTCATCCCGTCCTCCAGTCGTCGCCTGGCCGGGCGCACTCCGAACCACCGCGAAGACGGCGCTGTTGGAGACACGCAACTCGAAGGGCACGTCCGGCCACATGGGTCCTCGCGGTGGAACACGCCCGGATGGCCGCGTCGTGCGAAGGTCGGGTGCACGAGAGTTGTTTACGCGGCCACCGGGTGCATCCCACTTCGCAACCCGGAGGCCATCGGCCGCCCACGGTTGCGCGGTCGGAAGTGCATGTCTTCAGGCAGGTTCGCCGACCGGCGAGCTCGCGATGTGGCGGGGCGGTCCGGAGAGTGGAAACGGACGTTGCCGGAACGCTCGCCGGCCGCGGAGGTCTTCGGCTACGGTGAGAGCCGCACCAGCAGCGCCTGGCCGGTCAGCAGGTGCCAGCGCCGGAACTCCGGATGCGCGGCGGCGAACTCGTCAACCGCCTGCTTCGCTCCGGGACACGTCTTGAACCCGTAATCGTCCACGACGATCGTTCCGCCGGCCACCAGCTTCGGCGCGAAGTGCTCCAGGCAGAACCGCGTGATCGGGTACACGTCGACGTCGATGTGCACCAGCCCGTACCCGTCCTGCACGTCCAGCGTCGGCGCGGTCAACTGGATGTCGCCCGGCACCACCTCCACCAGCGGCAGGTCGGCCAGGTACCCCCGCACCTTCTCCACGCTCGCGCCGGTGAACTGCTTCCCCACGGCGTGCCGCGTGTCCGCGGCCGCGTCCACCACGGTGTGCCCGTCGAAGGTGTCGCACGCGTACATGGGGATCTCTCTCCCGTGCAGCCGCAGCGCCTCCCCCAGGAACCGCACGGATCCGCCCCGGTATACGCCGATTTCCACCACGGCCTTCGACGACGGCGGCAGGCTGGCCACCCCCTGCCACAGCGTGTACAGGCGATCGACGTGCAGGTAGGTCCGCCGCTGATCCCGCACGCGGCGCGCGAGCCTGCCGAAGCCGTCGACCTTCGTCAGGTCGATCTTCTTCTGGGCGTTGTACCAGTAGTGCTCGTAGCGGGTGGCCAGATCGAGGCGCTCGCGCTCCTCACGGCTTCGGAAGCCCAGGGCGCGCAGCCAGCGGGTGATCGCAGCCATCAGGTTGCGCCCGTCACGGCGCGACGCAGCGGCACGCCGCGCGCACGCCGGCAGTGCGGGCGGCCGGCGCCCTAGGGCCCTGGCCGGAATAAGGTTGCCGACTCACGGGCGGCGAGGCGCCCGGATCGCTAGGCGCGAGGAGGGAGCAGGCCGGGTGCCTGTGACCGACGAGCAACGCCGCGAGGCGGGATGCAGCGTCGGCCGAGATGGCAACCTTATTCCGGCCAGGGCCCTTATCGCGCAGCCGGCGCGGCCGCGGCAGTCGCGGCCGCGGCAGCCGGGGCCACGGTGAACGTGGACACCTGGAACCGGCTGGTCACCGACGTCGCGTCCGGCGTCAGCAGGAACAGCTCGAGCTGAAACCGCCCGGGGGTCGGGAACGGAATGTCGGCCGCGAACGTCCCGCCTCCGCCCACGGGGTAGGCGGTCAGGGACCCCGTGTTCGGCACGCCGAACCGGCTCAGCCGGAACGCGATCCGGTTGAACATTCCTGTGGGGCCCGCCACCACGGTTCCGGTCACGCGCAGCGTCTGCCCCGCCGTGTACAACGTCGCGATCGGCGCGTTCAGCGTGAGGCCGCGCAGGTCGGTCGGCGCGAAGTTCGGGTAGTCCACGCCGAGCGGCTGCACGATCGCCGCGCCGGTCCCCGGCAGCGGCCGGATCGTCGTCACCATGTCCACCAGGTTGCCGGTCGCCAGGTCGAACGAACCGTACCCCTCGTAGTCGATCACGCCCGAGCGGTTCGGATCGCCGTTCCGCTGCGCGAAGAACGTCCAGTAGTTCATCTCGCGCTGCGACAGGAGCGCTCCGCGCGACACCACGATCGTCGCGCGCTGCCACTCCGCCGGCACGGGACCGGTCCGCTCACCCAGCAGCCCCACCACGTTGTGGATCGTCGCCGTCCGCGTCGGACCGGTCACGGGCGTCCCCGGATCCGGGGCGACTCCGAAGGTGAACTGCGTCTGGTTGTCGAAGAGCACGATGTCGGGCACGGCCTCCTTCGGCGTCACGCCCATGCTGTACAGGAGCAGCGGCGAATACCCGATCGGGGCCGGCGACTGCTGAATCTCCCAGCCGCCGAGCGCCGTGGGCACGGCACGCCGCGTCGCGTCCAGCACCGAGCTCAGGAACGACGGATGGTTGGCCCACAACGGGTCGTGCGCGCTGGTCTGGTGGCCCGCGCGCTCCAGGCCGTTCAGCGCAGTCCAGTCCACGTAGCTGCCCCACTGGTGGCCGGTCTCGTGGTTCGACACTTTGTTGGTCTGGAAGAACTGCGGGTAGATCTCGAGCCCCTTCAGCCGCCCGGAGGCACTGCCGAACTCCACGCTGCGATCCACGGGCGCGTGGCCGATGCCGGCGACATCGTTCTTCACGAACTGGTGGACAGCGTTGTAGGGCGGCAGGATGTTCGACTGCGGCACGAGCGCGATCGCGTCGTAGCTGTCCTCGAACAACTGGAAGAACCGCCGCGTCACCGCCGTTACTTCCGCCGTGTCGTCCTCGTCCAGCACGATCGCATCACCGAAGGTCGGCAGCGCGATGTTCACGACGTGACTGGAGTACTGCACGTCCGGCGCGAGCTGACCAGGAGCGGCCGGCACCTGCGCCACGGCGACGTTCGGGATGCCCGAGGAGGCGATCCGCAGGAACACTTGCTTGTGGCCGGCAATCGACAGCCCGCTCACGGGATCGACGCTGACGGTGCCACCGCCGATGACCGTGCCCCACAGCAGCGTCGGGAAGTCCCAGCCCCACCGCGAGAAGATCATGGCCCGGTCGAGGGCGGAAGCCGGCCACGACGGCTGGAACACGCTCACCAGCCGTCCGGACAGGACCTGGGTGCGCTCGCGCGTCCAGGTCTCCATCGCGCCGTCGGCAAACTGGAACTGCACCGAGGGCACGTCGCCGGCCACCATGAAGTCGCGCAGCGCAATCGTGCCGCCGTATTCGGGCGAGAGGATCCGGGGCTCCTGGTCGTACCGCAGCGCGCGACCGTCCTGCACGGCGAGCGGCCGCACGCGCGTCGCCCGCGCACGCTCCGTCACGAGCGGATCGCGGCACACCACGTCCACCGGCGCCGGCGTGGGCGTGAAGCCGGTGACCGCGCCCTGCCGTGCCGCCACGCCCGTCGATCCGGCGGCGAGGGTGCAGACGCCTGCCGCCACTGCCAGCCACATTCGTCTCATATCAGCTCTCTTCGGATGAACGGAACCCGGTCAGTATGCCCCCGGCCGACGGGAGGGTCAACGTGCGCCGCCCCGTGCACCGCGGCGGTCCTGAAGAACCGTGTCATCGCGTGCACCGCACCCGCCCGGCCGCCATCAGGTAGTCGCCCCGCCCGAGAACCCGATCGAGGGTCCGGAACGTCCCCTTGTAGAGCCTCCAGTGCAGGCGTTCGCCCGCCGGCACGTAGACGAACGACCGCGTCGCCACCTCGTCACACCCAGCCTCCCGGAGCAGGCGCTCGAGGTGCGCCGCGGCAAACACGAAGGTGTGATCCGTGGAGGTGCGAAACGGGGGCAAGCGCCCGAACCCGCGCGCACGAAGCCGTTCCCAGGCACACTGTGTGTTCCAGGCGTCTTCGGTCACCAGCGCCACGACACCGCCCGGCGCGGTCAGCCCGGCCAGGGCCGCGACGAACGCCCGAGGGTCCTCCACGTGCTCGATGACGTGCTGGCACAGCACCAGGTCGAACGGGCCCGGCAGCCCCAGGCCCGGCACGACGCCTTCGACCACGTTCAGCCCCCGGCTCCGGCAGAAGCGCACGGCGTCCGCGCCAGGGTCGCAGCCCATGGTGGTGAACCCCTCGCGCTCCAGCAGCGGCAGCATGGCGCCGTACCCGCAGCCGACCTCGAGCACGCGCCCGCGCGGCTTCGGCGGCCACCGTCCCCACAGCGCCTTCAGCAGCGGCAGCTCGTAGCGCTCGTAGCTGGCCGTGTTCTCGCGGAACGTCTGGCCGGCGTCTGGCCAGTTCGCCGGGTAGTACGTCTCGCTGTAGTAGCGCGCGATTTCGTCGCTCGACGCGCGCGGACTCGCGATGAGCAGCCCGCACGCGCGGCACCGCACCTGGGCGTGATGGAGACGCCCGGGCCCTGGCGGGCTGAGTGTGTACGGCTCGAGATCGACTCCCCCGCACACGGCGCAGGCCGTCACGTCTCCCACGTCGCACTCCGGCTACCGCAACGCAACCCAGTTCTCGAGCACACCGCCGTCCGTGAAGCTCTCACCCGAACAGCGCAAAGGGCTCGCGTCCCGATCGACACGACTGATGATGGCGTCCCCGCGCGACGCCAGGCCCCGGGCGCGGTAGCGCGCGAACACCTGGTCGCTGACCACGTCGAACCACGATACCAGCCGGTATCCGACGGGCGTGGCCACGCCCACTGCCACATCCGACATGGTCTGACTGCCCACGTGGCGGCCGATCGACTGCCCGGCCCTGACGACATCACCGGCGGCAATGCCCTCCACGACGACGTGAAACAGGATCACCACGAAGGCCGGCTCTGCCTGTGGGCGGATCCGGACCTGCATCCCTCCAGTCCGCTCGGTCTCCACCGACAGCACCCGGCCCGCAGCCGGCGCGAACACACGCACCGCCCCCCAGTTCACCTCTGTCCGCGGCTGGAAGTAGTGCTTCATGCTGCGGCAGGCTTCTGCGTCGTCGGTGTAGCTGTGGCCCACTCCGGAACGGAACCGTGACACCCGGGCGATCGCGTCGAGTTCGATGTAGTCGGCGGTGGCGAAGAGCGGCGCACCCAGTCGATCGAGGTCGTAGGCCTCCCGCGGTGGGGGCGACACGGGTGGCGCCGAGCCATCGACCTGCCCGGGATCCGTGCCGCCGGAAGCGGATGGGGTCGTGGCCGTGGGGGACATGGGCGTGCCGCCGCAGGCCAGCAGCTGGCCCGCGCACCAGAGCCAGACTGCCGCCTGCCACCCCACGCGCATAGATGCGGTCGGAGCGTAGCACGCAGCGCCCCGGGGCCACCGGGTCAGTCGTCTGCGACCGGCCCGCGCCGCACCTTGAGAGCGCTCCGCCGCTTCTTGGCGTCGAGCCGCTCTTCGCGCGCCGCAGCCGGGGGTCGGGTCGGACGCCGCGCACGCGGCTTTCGAGCGGCACGCCGCAGCAGATCCAGCAGCCGCTCGCGCGCCGCCTCGCGGTTCTGCTTCTGCGTGCGGTGCTCGTGGCAGTGCAGCACGAGCACGCCGTCGCCGGTCATCCGCGTGCCCGCCAGCGCCGTCAACCGCCCTCTCACGTCGTCCGGCAACCCGGAGGCCGCGGCATCGAACCGCAGCTCCACAGCCGACGCCACCTTGTTGACGTTCTGCCCGCCCGGTCCGGGCGCCCGCACGAAGCGCTCCTCGATGTGGCGGTCGTCCACCGCGATGGTCCGCGTCACCTGCATGGCCAGCGCTGATTCTCCTCCAGATCCGCGGCTGCCGTCCGTCCCGCGCTGTTCGCCCGGCGCGGCCACTTGCTGTACGCTGGCCCGGTTGGCGAGACTCCGGTCGCGACACGGCCTCCCCCGCCGGCTGGCATGCCTCCTGGCCCTGCTTGCCGGCGCCATCCTGCCGCAGGGTGCGTCGGCTCAGGGTGCCGTCCCGTCCGCCCCCCTGGATCCCGAGGTGCTGGCCCGGATCGACGGTGCGCCGCCCCCGGAGCTGCCCGACACCGGCGCCCGGGACGACCGGCGGCGCCTGACCATCCGTGCAGTCAGGCTGACGGGACCGCTGCGCCTGGACGGGCAGCTCGACGAGGAGCTGTACGAAACCGTGAACCCGGTCTCGGACTTCATCCAGACCGAACCGGCGGCCGGCCAGCCCGCCACGGAGCGCACGGACCTCTGGGTCTCGTTCGACGAGCAGCACTTCTACCTCAGCTTCCGCGTGTGGGAGAGCCGTCCCGACCGGATGATCGTCACCGAGCTCCGGCGGGACAGCTTCAACCTGATTCAGAACGAACACGTGGCGGTGCTCCTCGATCCGTTCTACTCGCGGCGCGACAGCTACCAGTTCATGGTCAACGCCAACGGCGGGCGGATCGACGGCCAGACCACGAACGACCTGCAGTTCAACGGCGACCTGAACCCGATCTGGGATCTGGAGGTGGGCGCGTTCGACGGCGGCTGGACGGCCGAAGTGGCCATCCCGTTCAAGTCGCTGCGCTACCCGCCGGGGCGCGACCAGGTGTGGGGCTTCACCGCCCGCAGGGTCAGCCGCTGGAAGAACGAGATCGCCTACACCTCGCCGGTGCCCGACGGCATCGGCCTCTTCGGCATCATGCGCGCGTCGGCGGCGGGCACGGTGGTGGGCGTGGAGGCGCCGGCGGCGGCGCTCGGCCTGGAGGTCAAGCCCTACGTCACGGCGGATCTCAACAGCGACCTCGCTGCCGCGCCGCGCGTGTCGAACGAGCTGGGCGCCCAGTTCGGCGTCGACGCGAAGTACGGCGTCACGCAGGGGCTGACGGCCGACCTGACCTGGAACACCGACTTCGCGCAGGTCGAGGCCGATCAGCAGCAGGTCAACCTGACACGTTTCAACCTGTTCTTCCCGGAGAAGCGCGAGTTCTTCCTGGAAAACGCCGGCACGTTCAGCTTCGGCGGACGGGGCGGCGACGTGCCGACGCTGTTCCACAGCCGCCGGATCGGGCTGGAGTCCGGGCGCCTGGTGCCGATCCGGGGCGGCGGACGCCTCACGGGCCGGGCGGGCGGGTTCGAGATCGGCCTCCTGAACATCCACGCCGGCGACGAGGCCGTGTCGCGCTCCGAGCCCACGAACTTCAGCGTCGTCCGGGTGAAACGCGACCTGATGCACCGCAGCTACGTCGGCGTGCTCGCCACCAGGCGATCGCGGGCGCCGGGCCGCCCCGCCGCGGGCGACACCCTGGGTGTCGACGGGGCCATCGGCATCGGCGACAACTTCACGGCCACGGGCTACTGGGCGCAGACCAGCGCCGCCGGCGCCTCGGGCGACGACACCAGCTACCGCGCGCAGCTGGACTACGACGGCGACCGGTACGGCGCGCAGGTCGAGCGCCTGGTCGTCGGCCGCCGGTTCAGCCCCGACATGGGGTTCGTGCGGCGGCCCGACATGCACAAGGACTTCGCGAGCCTGCGGTTCAGCCCGCGCCCCCGCAACAGTGATTTCGTGCGCAAGTACTCGATGAGCGGGTCCTTCACGGCGATCGACAACGGAGCCGGGCGGCTCGAGACGCAGCAGATCAGCGGCGACTTCTCGATCGAGTTCCAGAACAGCGACGTGCTCAGCGTGAACGCGACCGACCAGTACGAGTTCCTGGCGCAGCCGTTCCGCATCGCGCGGAACGTGACCATTCCCGCCCGTGGTTACGACTTCCGCAGCGTGCAGGCGGGCTACACGTTCGGCCAGCAGCGACGGGTGTTCGGCGCGTTCAGCGCCGAGCGCGGGACCTTCTACGACGGGCACAACACCACGGTGAGCCTGCGCGCGGCCCGCGTCGTGGTGTCCAGGCAGCTGTACCTGGAGCCGAGCGTGTCGCTCAACTGGGTGGATCTCGAAGGCGGGTCGTTTGCGGCGCGGCTGGTGAGCTCACGCATCACCTACACGATTCACCCGCTGATGTTCGCCAGCGCGCTCCTGCAGTACAACTCCAGCGGGAACTCGCTCAGCAGCAACGTGCGCTTCCGGTGGGAATACAGCCCGGGGAGCGAGCTGTTCCTCGTATACAACGAGGACCGCAACACGCTGGCGCCGCGGTTTCCGGCCCTCTCGAACCGGGCGTTCATCGTGAAGATCAACCGGCTCCTGCGCTTCTGATCACCGGGCCGGCAGGGCCAGGTACACCAGGTACCGGACGCTCTCCTGCTTCACAGACACCCGGAGAAACTCGCCGCCCCTGAGCAGGGCGACCGTCGTGCCCTCCGCCGCGTGCGCCGCCGACGCGCCCACCTGAGGCAGGTCGGAATCCTGCAGCACCTGGGCGACCTCGCGGCCCGCGACCTGCCCGTCGCGCACGAACTCCACCCAGACCTGCGCTTCGCGTGTCTGGCCGGGCAGCGGGTTCGGGTGCTCGCCGGTCAACCGGAGGTCGTAGGTGCCCGGCGGCAGCGCCGCGCCGTTGGCCCGCACGGCCCTCGTGATCTCCACCGTCGCGAGCCGATCGCCCGGCCCGGCCTGCCCCTGCGCCGCGGCGCCGAACGTGGCCACGACCGCCACCATCGTCCCGATGCCTGCCGCGCTGCCCGTGCTTCCCATGGCGCACCTCCGCGTGATCCTGGGGCTATCCTATCGTGGGAGGTCACCCATGGCAGAGGCGTGGTGGGAATCGGTCAAGGTCGAGGGCGACGCTCTCGTCGAGAAGCTCAAGGCACTGCTCCACGAGGGGAACGTCCGGCGAGTGCGAATCCGGCACCAGGGGCGCACCATCGCCGAGTTCCCGGTCACGGCCGGTGTCATCGCCGTCGTCGTGGCGCCGATTGCGGCGGCGCTCGGCGTGATCCTGGCGCTGCTCAAGGACTGCGACATCGAGGTCGAGCGGGAGCGCAGTGACAGCGCCGAGGCCCCGGAGGCAACCACGGGTACGCCGTCGGACGAGCAGTGAACTTCGCCGGCGGGCTGGACCCGCCCACATCGCGATAGACTGGGACGACTCGTGACGTCCGCGACACCTCCCCCCGCACGGCTTGCGTTCGCATGAGCGCCTTCGGCTGGCTGGCCGCTCCGCGGCGCTGGCTCAGACAGGCGTACGACTGGACGCTGCACTGGGCCGAGACCCCCAACGCGCTCGCCGCGCTGCTCCTGATCGCGTTCGTGGAGTCGTCCGTCTTTCCGATTCCCCCGGACGTGCTGCTGATTGCCATCGTGGCGGCTCGGCGGGAGTGGTGGCTGCGCGCCGCGGCGCTCTGCACGGCCGGGTCCGTGCTCGGAGCCGCCCTCGGCTGGTTGATCGGCGCCGGCTTCATGGCCACCCTGGGCGAACCGATCGTGCGCTTCTACGGCGCCGAAGCCCAGTGGGACCGGGTCGTGGCGTTCTACACCGGTGTGTGGGGCGTCTGGTTCCTCGCGGCGGCGGCGTTCACGCCCATCCCGTTCAAGGTCGCCACGATCGCCGCCGGCGCCACCGCGATGCCTTTCTGGCCGTTCCTCGGGGTCTCCCTGATCGGCCGCGCCTCCCGATTCTTCCTGGTCGCCTCGATCCTGTACGTATTCGGCGCGCCTGTCAGGCGGGTACTCGAGCGCCACTTCGACACCGCCGCGCTGTTGTTCCTGGTGCTGCTGATCGGCGGCTTCCTCGTCGTCGGCGCGCTCTGAGCCAGCGGCGCGGGGCGCCCCACGACCGGGCCTGGACGAACGCGCGGGAACACGCTCACCTCCGCGGGCTTGTCCGTCGCCTTCCGCCACCTCACGCAGCCGACGGGCCGCTATCGCCGTCCCCCACTCCAGAGCGGCCGACCAGATGCATCACGCAGTGTCCACCGATCGCGTGCCCTCGTGATCTCCCGCGCCAGCAGCACCGATTCCTCTCCGAGGGTGACTCGTGCACCTGTGACGTTCACCGCGTCGCCCGTCTCTCAGTACGCGTCCGGAACCGGAGCGGGCGTGTCCGGTTTCGCTTCCCGCACCTCGGTCATGGTGGCTTCGGTCAGCAGCAGGACGCCGGCCACCGACACGGCGTTCTCGAGTGCCAGACGCACGACCTTGGTCGGATCGATGATGCCGGCGTCCACCAGGCTCACATACTCCCCCCTGGCTGCGTCGAACCCGAAGCTATCCGATCCCGAGCGCATCTTCTCCACGACGACGCCGCCGTCCGCGCCCGAGTTCTCCGCGATCTGCCGGGTCGGCACCTCGAGGGCACGGCGGAGGATCAGCATCCCCGCCCGCTCGTCGCCGTCAACCAGCGGCGCCGCCGCCTCGACGGCCGGAATCGCGCGCAGCAGCGCAAGGCCAGCGCCCGGCACCACCCCCTCCGCCACGGCAGCCCGCGTCGCGCTGATGGCATCGTCGAACGCCTCGCGCCGGCTCTTCATCTCCGCCTCCGACGGCGCCCCGACCCGGATCACGGCGACGCCGCCGGTCAGCTTCGCGAGGCGTTCTTCGAGCTTCTCCCGGTCGTACTCGGCGCTGGTCTCTTTGATCTGTGTTCGCAGCTCCTGGCACCGGCCGTCAATCAGCCGCTTGTCGCCCTTTCCGCCAACGATGGTCGTGTGTTCGCGGTCCACGACGACCCGTGCGGCACGGCCCAGCTGCTCGAACGTCACGTTCTCCAGCCGGATGCCCAGTTCCTGAGCGATCAGCTGACCACCCGTCACAGTGGCGATGTCCTGCAGCATCGCCTTGCGCCGGTCACCGAAGCCAGGCGCCTTCACGGCCACGTTGGCGAAGGTTCCGCGGAGCCGGTTGACGACGAGCGTCGCGAGCGCCTCGCCTTCGACGTCCTCGGCGATGACAAGCAGCGGGACACCCTGCTTCGCGACCTGCTCGAGCAAGGGCAGGAGATCCTTGACGTTGCTGATCTTCCCTTCGTGGACGAGGATGAGCGGGTCATCGAGGACGGCTTCCATCTTCTCCGGATCCGTCACGAAGTACGCCGAGAGATACCCGCGATCGAACTGCAAGCCCTCGACGACCTCCAGGGCGGTTTCGGTGCCCTTCGCCTCCTCGACCGTGACCGCTCCTTCGGCGCCAACCTGTTCGATCGCACGGGCCACCAGCTCGCCGGTGGCGGGATCGTTGTGCGCCGAGATCGTCGCCACCTGCCGCTTCTCGCGTTCGCTCTGGACCGGCCGGGACTGGGCCCGCAGCGCGTCGATGGCCAGTCGCGCACCCCGATCGAGGCCGCGCTTGAGGTCGATGGCACTCGCGCCGGCCGCAATGTTGCGCATGCCCTCGGCCACGATGGCGTGCGCCAGGAGCGTCGCCGTCGTCGTGCCGTCGCCGACGACGTCTCCCGTGCTTTCCGCGGCTCCGCGGAGCATCTGGGCGCCCAGGTCCTCCTCCGGATCCTTCAGCGCGAACTCCTTCGCGATCGTCACGCCGTCGTTGCAGACAACAGGCTTTCCCCATTTCCTCTCGATGAGCACGGAGCGCGACCTGGGACCCAGGGTGACCCGCACGGCCTCCGCGAGCGCCGCCGCTCCATGGAGGACCTTCTCGCGAGCTTGCGATCGAAACAGCAGGTGCTTGTATGCCATGTTCCTCCTCCATCTCGATAGCGGCAAAGCCAATTTCGCGCCAGAGTCAACCCGGTCCGCCAGTCTGGATCGATCGTCCGGCCCCAGCGGATCGACGCCCCGCGATCAGGCACCGGGCACCGCATCGAAAGCGGACGACGAGTGCCGGCGCCTGGTAACCAGCCTCTGAGGATCTGGCGGCGTCGACCGGCACCTGATGTGCCACCGCACGACCTGACGGGTCGTGCGCCCGACGACCTCCTCCGGATACCCGGCCAGTCCAGTGGCCGCGAACACGCCCAGCGCCAATCGATCGGGCCAGGGGCTCGCGGGCGAGATAGCCCAAACAGGAGGGCGGCTGCCAGCGCCCCGAGCGCGACCGCGTAGCGTGGCACGGCTTCCGGCAGACGGGCCGAACTCCACCAGGCGGCTGCTCCGCCGGCACGGGGCGTCGGGGGACCATCCACGGGCGGCTCGTCGCCGGGGCAACCCCGGCCGCATCGGGGTAGACCGGAATCAGCGGGTCGGACAGGACGCCCGCAGCGCCCGTCGCCTGGCGCACCTGCCGTCATCCCGGCCGGATCGGACGGGATGGGCGACGGGTCGCCACCTCTCTGAGCTTGCCGCGCGCCGCCAGCAGCCGCTCGACGGCCTGATCGTCATCCTCGTCGTACAGGTCGCCGAGCACCTCTTCGAGGATGTCCTCCAGCGTGACGATGCCAGCCGGCGCGCCGTCTTCGGCGAGGACGATGCCCATGTGGCTCCTGCGTGTCTGCAGCAGCCGCAGGACGCCCAGGAGCGGGTCATCCGGACCGACGACGACGGCCGTCCTGACCAGCGTCCGCCAGTCGCGCTCCCCGGCCGCAAGGAAGGTGAGCAGCTCTTTGGTGTGCAGCAGGCCGATCACGCCCCCGCCGAGGAGCACCGGCAGCCGGGTGTGGCCGCACGTCAGGGCGATGTCCGCGAGCGGCTGCGCCGGCATGGAGGCGTCCGCCACGATGGTGTCTGTCCACGGCACCATGGCGTCGCGTACGCGCCGCGCCGCCAGGTCGACCAGGTCGAGGGCGTAGAAGGGACGGGACGCCGTGCCCGGCGTCCCGTGGAGCGCGGCCCGCGGCACTCGCGCAACCAGCACCCTCGTCGCCCACGCCAGTCCGCCCACGATCGGAAGCAGCGCGCGGTCCAGCCACTGCAGCCCCCGCGCTCCGGCCAGGGCCAGGTGCTCCGGGTGCCGCAGCGCAAGCGCTTTCGGTACGAGCTCGCCCAGGACGATGGTCACGACCATCAGCGGGAGCGCGACAACGGCGATTGCCAGCGCGGTCGCCAGCCCTTCGCCCAAGGCGAGGTGCTGCTGCAGCAGCGGTCTCACGGTCTCCTGCGCGCCTGCGCCGCCAACCGCGCCGGACAGCAGGCTCACGAGCGTGATGCCGACCTGGATCGCCGACAGCGTCCGCTCCGGCACCTCTCGCAGCCGCAGGTAGATCCGGGCACGTCCGTCGCCGCTGGTCGCGCGCGCCCGCATGTCGGCTCGCGACGCGGAGACGAACGCCATCTCAAGCGCCGCCAACGCGCCGTTGAGCGCGATGCAGGCCGCGAGGGCGATCAGGGCCGGCATGAACGTCACCAACGCCGACGCCACGGCACCCGTGCCGGACGCGGATGCGCCGACGGGTGCAGCGTCAGGATCCCGTCCCCCGGGATCCTGACGTCGCGATGTGCCGTTTCCGTCAGGCCGCCGTGACGTGCAGGGCCGGCTGGTGGTGGGCGCAGATCGCCTGCAGGACTCCCACGACCTCCGCCTCGCTCACGCCGGACCTCCCCGCCGCCAGCAGGATGTCGTTCATCGACACCATGCCGGTCACCGTGCCGCCGAAGCCTTCCACCGGCAGCCGCCGCACCCGATGCTGCCGCATCGTGGCCAGGACGGCGCGGATGTCGTCGTCGGGACCACAGCTCAGCGCCTGGCCGTGCACCACGTCGCCGACGGTGAGATCGGACGCGCGCTGGTTGCGCGTGGCCAGCGCGATGTACAGGTCGCGGTCGGTGACCACGCCAACGAGCTTTCCCTCCTCGTCCACCACCGGGAGGATGCCGCAATCGGCGTCCAGCATCAGGGCACCGGCCTCGGCCAGGTTCGTTGCTCGGGTACACGTGCGCGGCTCCGTGGTCATGACGCTCTTGACCTTCATGGTTGCCTCCCTCCAGCTAGGCCGCTGCGCCCCTGGCCGGCCTCGCCGCGTCCTCGACCGGCACCGTGCGCGGCGCCGGCTTCGCTGCGACCGGCAGCGGCACACTCACCTCGAGGACGCCGTCGGCGAAGCTCGCCTTCACGTCCTCGATCTTCGCGCCCTCCGGCAGCGGCACGACGCGGTGAAAGCTGCCGTACGAACGCTCGCACCGGTACACGTTGTCCTTCTTCTCTTCGACTTCGCTCCTGCGCTCGCCCGAAATCGCCAGCTGGCCGTCGGTCACCTCCACCTTGACGTCTTCCTTCTTCAACCCAGGGAGATCGACCTTCGTGACGAGCCGGCCGTCGCGCTCGACCACGTCGATCTGCGGCGCCCACGCGGCAGCCTCGCCCGGATCGCCCCCCCGCAGGGAGGGCCAGCGGAACATCGTGCTAAACGGTCGCTCGAACACCGTGTCCAACTCGGACGTCATCTGCCTGAGCAGTGCGAACGGATCGCGAGATGCCCCGCTCCGCTCCAGCCCGGCTTCCTTCTTCTCTGCCATGACACTTCCTCCTGAGGCGAAATCCCAGCAGTCGGAACCGTGAACCCTCACGGCAACCTTCATGCCAGCCTCCGGCCCGACCTCGGCGTGTTGCTGTAGCGAACTTCAGCTGAAGGACCGGACATCCGCGGGCGGCCCACGGCACGAAAGTCCGCACCGGCACCGGACTATTCCGCGGCCGCCTGGTTCGACGTCACGCCGGTCGGTGTCAGCGTGGCCGGGGCGGGCTCCGACGTCATCAACAACGCGGCGGCGGCCGCCATGCTGTGCCCGGTCGCGATCAGCACGGCCGCCCCGCTCGGCGTCAGCCCTGATTCCTTCCTGATGGCAGTGGCCATTGGCGCATCGTGCGCCTTCCTGACGCCGATCGGCCACCGGAACGACACGCTGATCCTGAGCCCTGGCGGCTTTCGCTTCGGGGACTACTGGCGCCTCGGGCTGTCGCGCCAACTCCTCGTCATCGCGGTCGGAGTCCCGCTCCTGCTCGTCGCGTGGCCGCTGTGACCGCGCTTCGCCGCCAGGCGTGCGCTACCGCCTTCGTGCTTCCCGGGCGATCGTGTGGATTGGAGGCGCCGCCCGGATTTGAACCGGGGATGGAGGTTTTGCAGACAGGGCCAGAGACGCTAAGTTGTTGACTCGTCTTGTTCGTTGGTCGGCCCTGATCCCTCGTTTTGCCCGGTGTTCGGGCGCGATTGTTCCCAAATTGTTCCCAGGTTCGCGAGGCTGAAGTGCGGAGGTCTGCCGGAGGTTTCCTACTTCAATTCCAACACTGTCGCCTCGTTCTGTTGGTCGAACCGACGGATTTCGTCGTAACGCTGGCGAAGAAGGGTCGCGATCTCGCTCGTCGCGCAGTTGCCGCGCCGAACCCACACGAACTTCGGCGGCGCACCACGCAGGATGGCCAGTCTGTTGAAGTCCTCGTCCTTGCTGACAACCAGGCAGTTGTGAGTCCGGGCAAGATCCCACACGGCGGCGTCGCCGGCTCCGCCCTGGCCGAGCAATCGCACATGCAGGGAATCCGGGAAGATGTCGGCCAGCAGCTCGCAGAGCCGCTCCGAGAGCGGCTCATCGAACAGGAGCCGCGTCATGTCACGCCGCGGGCGTGGTCAACGTGCGGCGCTCACGCTCGGCCGCGTAGGCGAGGCAGGCGCGAATGTCGTCGCGGGTGAGCTGCGGAAAATCGGCCAGAATCTGGTCCTCGGACATGCCTCCGGCCAGGTACTCCAGCACATCGCCGACCGAGATCCGCGTGCCCTGGACACACGGCTTCCCGAATCGAACAGCCGGATCGGTGACGATGCGATCCAGTAAGGTCATTGGCGTAGTTTACCGGAGATCTTGCGAGTGACGCGATCGGATTGTCGCAGATCCTGACGTACTCGTCGGCAAGCCCGTGATCAAGGGCACGCGCATCAGCGTCGAGCTGGTGATGGACCTGTTGTCCGCCGGCTACACGACCGACCAGATCATCGAGCAGTACGATCACCTGACTCGCGAAGATATTCAGGTCCACGATCGAGATGGGCGCCGACGGGCAACACGAGATTGACGCGGCGGTACCCAAGTGCCACCGAGCTGTCGCTCAGGAACTCGAGCGCAGGCACAACGGCAAGGCCCGCGCGCCCATCACCGGACCTGGCCACACGGACCTTTGCGCTCAGATACGCGTCGCCCACACCGCGCGCCGTGTCAAAGCCGTCGGCGCTGAAAAAGTAGTACGGAACGCTGAGCCCGACTTGCACCCCGCGCGCCACGCCGGCCGTGACGTCGGCCAGCGAGACGTCCACGCCATGTGATGCGGCGGCCTGCCAGCGCGACGCATAGAAGGACGCCCAGATGTCGCCCCGCGGCAACACGTCTGCGTTATCGACCCACGCGCCGAACAAGCGAGGCCGGAACGGCTCGGCGGGAGCGGGCTGGATAAATGAGGGTGTGGGTAAGGTTTCGCCGCGGCCCACGCCAGGCGGCGGGCCAGACGTTGGCGGTGGACCGACGCCGGGAGGAGGACCGACGCCAGGGGGCGGATCTTGGGCTACCGGTGAGACGCCGACAACAAAGAAAAGGACCGCAACAACGGGCAGCGGTCCTCGTCGTACTCGTTGAATAGGGCGACGTCGGTCCATCGGACCGTTTGTCAGTCCTCACGCACGTCGCGCATGTTTGCGCGGGCCTGCTCGTCGGCCCGATCGGCCGCGGCATCTGCGTCGGCATCCGGGCGCAACGCCTGAATGGCGTCGCCGAGGCTCATCTGCTCTCCCACCATCTTGGCTTTGAGCTGGTCGAACGGGATGTCGAGATTGTTCGACACATGCACGGCAGCCACGAATTGGCCAAGGTTCGGGAATCCCGCGCTCGCTGCCTGGAGATCAGTCCCGGGCAACAGGGTTTGGAGGCGGGCGGCAAGTTGTGGATTGTGGGCAACCAGTTCGCTGGCTGTTGGAGGCCGTCGCTCACGCGCCCAGATGGGTACGTGTTCCGCGTTCTCTGCGGATCCGCGTCCCGCCGCCTCCGGCGGGAGCCCCTCACCGCGGCCTCGTCCGGCTGCCGCGGCCGGCAAGTCTCCCGCGCCCTCGCCTCGGCCGCGGCCAGCTGCTGCGGGCGGCAGATCTCCCGGACCCTCACCCCGGCCGCGACCAGCCGTAGGTGCGGGAATTCTTCCA
>VFZH01000013.1 GCA_016871255.1 Acidimicrobiia bacterium
CCGGGCACCGCACGCCCCCGTCGCGCCGTCTCCCGGGGACCTGTCTCACCGACCGCGTCCAGGATATCCGTCAGCGCCAGTTCAACCTTGCGCCGTTCCAGATCGACCCGTACCACCTGCACGCTGACCCGGTCGCCCAGGCGATAGACCTTCCTGGTGTTCTCGCCCTTCAGCACGTGCTGGTGCTCGAGGAACCGGTAGAAGTCGTCCGCCATCGTCGAGATGTGCACCATGCCTTCCACGTAGTGCTCCACCAGCTCGATGAACAGGCCGAACTGCGCCACCCCCGTCACGTAGCCGTCGAAGACGTCGCCGACCTTGTCCGCCATGAAGCGGACCTTCTTCCACTGGAGCAGCTCGCGCTCGGCCTCATCGGCCCGGCGCTCGCGATCCGAGGTGTGCCGCGCGAGCTCCGGCAGCTCCTCGGCCAGCTCCTCGCGCCGGGCGGCATCGAGTGCTCCCCCGCGCGACTCCCGCAGCATGCGATGGACGATGAGGTCGGGATACCGGCGGATCGGAGACGTGAAGTGGGTGTAGTGCGTCGCGGCGAGTCCGAAGTGCCCGAGGCTGGCGGCGTCGTATCGCGCCTTCTGCATCGTGCGCAGCATCAGCGCGGCGATCGGGCGCTCTTCGGGCGTGCCGGCGATCCGGTCGAGCAGCCGCTGGAAGTGCCGTGGCGTGACCTGGCGCTCACCTGCGCCGAGACCGTACCCCAGCGACGCGATGAACGTCTCGAAGGCGGCCACCTTCTCGGCGTCCGGAGCCTCGTGCACGCGGTGCAGCGCCGGCACGCCCTGCTCCTGCAGATGTGCCGCCACCGTCTCGTTGGCGAGCAGCATGAACTCCTCGATGAGGCGATGGGCGACGTTGCGTTCCCCTGCCACGATCGCCTCCACCTCACCCTCCGCGCTCAGGAGCACCTCGGCCTCCGGCAGGTCGAAGTCGATCGCACCGCGACGGCGGCGCCGGGCCCGCAGCACCTCGTACAGCTCGCGCATCAGCTCGAACATCGGCACCAGCGCGGCGTACCGCTCCATCGCGACCGGATCCCGGTCGGTGAGAATCACGTTCACCGCCGTGTACGTCATCCGGGCGTCGCTGTGAATGACACCGTCGTGCAGCTCGTAGCGCACGACGGCTCCCTTCGCGTTCACCTCCATCACACACGACTGCACGAGGCGATCCACGTGCGGGTTGAGGCTGCACAGGCCCGTGGCGAGGTCCGCCGGGAACATGTGGACGGCCCGCTCGGGGAAGTACACCGACGTCGCCCGCTCGCGGGCATCCTCGTCCAGGGCGCTCCCTGCGGCCACGTAGTGCGCCACGTCGGCGATGTGCACGCCGAGCCGCACGCGATCGCCGTCGATCCGTTCGATCGTGATGGCGTCGTCGAAGTCCCGCGCGTGCTCCCCGTCAATCGTCACCGTGGTCACGCCCCGGAAGTCCGTCCGGCCGGCGAGATCGCGCTCTGTGACCGCGGTTCCCAGCCGACGCGCGTCGGCCACGGCCGCGGCGGTGTGCTCGCCGGAGATGCCGTACTTGCGGAGAATCACCTCGGTGTCCACGCCGGGCTCCGACGCACGGCCCAGGACCTCGGTGACACGGCCCAGCGGACCGCGCGCCGGCGTGGGCCAGCGCGTGATCGCGACCACGACCATTTCCCCCGGCTCCGCAGAGGACCACTGCCCCGCCGGCACCTGCACGTCGGTGGCGACGCGGCGGTCGAACGGCACCACGTACCCGAGCTCGCCGTCGGTTTCGAAGCGCCCGACGATGCGGGCGTGCGCGCGCTCGAGGATCCGGACGACACGCCCCTCCGGTCCGAGCGGCGTCTGCCGCTCGAGTCGCACGAGCACACGGTCCCCCGGCATCGCCTCACCGAACGCGTCGCCGGGTGTCAGCACCTCGGCCGGGCCGCGATCCGGGCGGCCGGCCCGATCCCGGCGCTCCGGCACCACCACCCCCCTGCCGCCCGGGCGCCGTTCCCAGCGCCCCACGATCAGGCTCATGACCTCCGGCACACCGATACGGGCATCGCGCGTCCGGACCAGCAGGCCCGCCTCAACCAGCCGCTCGACCTCTTCGCCGAGCGCCCGGCGGCGTCCGGGGGGTACGCCGAGCAGGTGCATCAGTTCCGGCATGGTCGCCGGGTGCGACACGCGGTCGCGAATGCGTTTCAGCAGATCTCTCGATGCGCTCATGATGCCCGCCCGTCCATGGCGGGATCGGCCGCGAGCAGCACCTGCACGTCTCCCACGTTGGTATTCGTGGGTCCGGTCACGACGGTATCTCCCAGTTGCGTGAAGTACGCATGTGAATCGTTGTTGGCCAGGAACGCGTCCGGCTCCGCCAGCCCGGCGTCCCGTGCGCGGCGCATCGTGGAACTGTCCACGATGGCACCGGCGGCGTCGGTGGGGCCATCCCGTCCGTCCGTGCCAACGCTGGCGACGGCGATCGTCCCCTCCGCCCTGGCCACCGCGCTCGCCAGCGCGAGCGCGAACTCCTGGTTTCGTCCCCCCAGGCCCGACCCGGTGACCCGCACCGTGGTCTCGCCGCCCGCCACGACACACACGCGACGTCCCCGACGCACATACGTGCCCGCGTCGCTCAGGAACGAGAGCGCGGCGATACGTGCCTCGCCCACGATGGGCCGCGACAGCACGTGCGTCTCGTAGCCGAGACGCCGGGCCGCCGCCGCTGCGTCCTGCAACGCGTCCTCCCTCCCGCCGATCACCATCGCCTGCGAGCGATCGAGGGCCGCGTCCCCCGGTTTCGGCGTTTCCGGCACGCGGCCGTCGGCCCCGTCACGCAGCAGGCCCACCGCGCGTTCGGGGTATGCCGCCGTCCCCCCATAGCGGTCCAGGACGTCCAGGGCCATCCGATAGGTGCTGGGATCGGCCACGGTCGGGCCGGAGCCGATCACGGTCAGGTCGTCGCCCACGACGTCGGACACGGCGAGCGTCAGCACCGGGACCCGGGCGGCGGCCGCGAGACGGCCGCCCTTGATCCGCGACAGGTGCTTGCGAACGGCGTTCAACTCGTCGATCGCCGCACCGGCCTGGAGCAGCCGGCCCACGACCGCCTGCTTGTCATCCAGCGTCACCGGCGCCAGGGGCGCGGCCATCATCGAGGAGGCCCCGCCCGACAGGAGGAGCACGACGCGCTCCCGCCCACCCCCATCTGCGTTCCGCACCAGTGCGAGCGCGGCGTTGGCGGCGGACACGCTGGTCTCGTCCGGCGTGGGATGGCGCCCCGCGAACCACGCCACCGGGAGGCCGCGCGGCGCGTCGTCCCAGGCCCTGCCGACAACCAGCACGCGGCGGACGGCGGACGGGCTCGTCTCGACGAACGCCCGGGCCATGGGTGCCGCCGCCTTGCCCACCGCCATCACGTCGACCGCCTCAACACGGCCGCGCGGATCCGGGTACGCAGCAATCCGGACGAAGCGCTGGACCAGCCGTCCGGCGTCGGCGGCGTCGATGCCCGTGTGAACGATGTCGAGCAGGTCGCGGCGCAGGTCCGCGAGAGCGGCGTTCAGTGGACGTGTCGCGGATCAGACCAGTTCACGACGCCGGGGACGCCGGTGAACTGCCGGAGGAGATGGCCGACCATCCTGCCGGCCTCGGGGGCGGAGCACACGTGGTCGAGCTCTGCCATGACGCGGTGGAGCGCCCGCTCGACCTCGCGAATCGTCTGCTCGGAGTAGTACTCGCGCTGCTCCTCGAGACACTGCTGACAGCGGATGACTTCTTCCCGGTAGAAATTGGTGAGGAGGCGGAACGACGGGGCGGCTGCCCCGTTGGACTCAATTGCGTGCCGTGCAACCGGGCTCCGGTGGACTGACATGCCGGATACGCGACAAGTGTAGCGACCGTTCGGCTGGCCTGTCAAATCTCCGGCCTCGAACCTGTCCCGCGCGCCGCTGGCGTGCCATCGGGTCAGGAGACGCGGACCACCGCTCCAAGCCCGCCGAGGCACCCGACCGCCAGACCGCCCGCCACGAGCAGGCCGGACAGCGACCAGGGCAGGAACTGCACGGCCTCGCCCACGCCTGCGGCCGCGAGACTGTCACCCCACGACGCCAGCACGAGGGCGAACCCCGCGCGCAGGGCCAGAAGCGCGACGATCGCCCCGGCGCCCCCCTGCAGCAGGCCCTCCGCCACGAACGGCCCGCGGATGAAGGCATCCGGCGACCCGACGAGCGACATCACCTCGATCTCGTCGCGCCTGTCGTGCAGCGCCAGCCGCACCACGGCGCCCACGCTCACCGCGGCGACCGCCATCATCACCAGCGCCAGGACGAAGCCGAGGCGGCGAACCGCGTCGAGCACGGCCAGCGCCCGGGCGATCCACTCCCGGTCGTAGCGCACGTCGACCACGCCGGGCAGCCCGGCGACCGCCTCGATCAGCGCGTCCACGGCGGGACTGCCCTGGGCATCGGGGGTCACCAGCACCTCCACCGATGAGGGGAACGGGTTGTCCGCCGCGAGCGGTGCGAGCGACGGGAAGTCGCCGCGGAACCTGGCGAGCGCGTCTGCCTTCGACACGAACTCCCGGCCTGCGCTCGCCGGGCTGGCGTCCACGGCCGACTCGACGGCGCGGCGCTCGTCGGCGGTGACCGCGTCGCCCAGGAAGATCGAGACCTCGGCCGCGTTCGCCCAGCCGGCCAGGATGCGTTCCGCGTTGGAGGTCACGAGGAGCAGCGCCCCGAGCACCACGAGCGCCAGCCCGATGGCGAGCACGGCGACGATCGAGGACGCCCGGCGGCGCCACAGGCTCCGGCACGCTTCGCGGAAGGCGTACTGGATCGCTCTCATGCCGTCTCGACGACGTGCCCGTGCTCGAGCGTGATGGCGCGGCGGCCGACCAGCCTGATGAGCTCGCGATCGTGCGTGGCCACCAGCACCGTGGTGCCGCCCGCGTTGACTTCGCGGAACAGGTTCATGATCTCGAGCGAGAGATCCGGATCCAGGTTGCCCGTCGGCTCGTCGGCGAGCACGAGCGCCGGTTCCGATGCCAGCGCCCGGGCAATCGCCACGCGCTGCTGCTCGCCGCCCGACAGGTCCCTGGGCCGGGCGTCCATCCGCCGCTCGAGGCCGACCCACTTCATTACCTGCTCCGCCCGGCGCCGCTGCTGCGTGGCGGGCATGCCGAGCACCTCCGGCACGAACGCGATGTTCTCGAAGACGGAACGGGCGGCGATCAGCTTGAAATCCTGAAAGACGGCGCCGATGCCCCGGCGGTACTCCTGTACCTGCGCGCGGGTCAGGGTCGCGAGGTTGTAGCCGTTGACGTAGATGTCGCCCTCCGAGGGCCGCTCCTGCGCCAGCAGGAGTCGCAACAGCGTGGACTTCCCGGCGCCGCTCGGTCCGGTGAGGAACACGAACTCCCCTCTGGCGACGCCGAACGTCAGGTCGCGCAGCGCGGGGGGATCCGCCTGACCGTAGCGCTTCGAGACGTTCCGGATTTCGATCACCGCTGGGCCGTCCCAGGGGTGACGGCAACGTCTCCATCCCGATCCAGCACGGCCCGCAGCCGCTCGTTCGCCAGTTTCGGATTCACTCTGCCGCCACTCGCCTTCATCACCTGCCCCACCAGGAAACCGAACACCTGCCGCTTGCCGTCCCGATATTCCGCCACAACCGGGGTGTTGGCGGCAACCACCCGGTCCACGAGCGCGGCCACCTCGTCCGCATCGCCGATCTGCGCCAGGCCCTCCGCCTCGACGATGGCCGCTGCCGACTGCCCGGTGTCGTACATCCGGGCGAACACGTCCTTCGCCATCGCGCTGCTGATCGTGCCGCGGTCGATCAACGCAATCAGGCCGCCCAGGGCGTCCGGCGCGATCGGCGCCGTCTCGACGGTGGCGTGCCGATCGTTCAGCATCCCGAGCAGCTCCCCCATGATCCAGTTGCTCGCCGCCTTCGCGTTGCCGGCCGCCGCGGCCGTCCGTTCGAAGTAGTCGGCCAGTCCGGCCGACTGGGTCAACACCCCCGCGTCGTACGGCGGCAGGCCATGCGCCGCAACGAAGCGCTCCCGGCGCGCGGCCGGCAGTTCCGGCAACGCGGCACCGAGCGCCTCGATCCTGGCGGCATCGACGACGAGCGGCGGCAGGTCGGGTTCGGGGAAATAGCGGTAGTCCTGGGCGTCCTCCTTCGAGCGCATCGGCTGCGTCCGGCCCGACGCCCCGTCCCAGAGCCGGGTTTCCTGCCGCACGCGCCCGCCTCCCCGGACGACCTCGATCTGCCGCTCGATCTCGTAGGTCAGCGCCTTCTCGACATGCCGGAAGGAGTTGAGATTCTTGACCTCGGTCTTCGTGCCCAGCGAGCTCTGCCCCGCCGGCCGCACCGACACGTTGGCGTCGCAGCGCAGGCTGCCCTCCTCCATGTTGCCGTCGTTCACGCCGATCCAGACGAGGATCGCCCTGAGCTCGCTGAAGAACCCGGCCGCCTGCGCGGCCGATCGCAGATCCGGCTCGCTGACGATCTCGATCAGCGGAACGCCGCTCCTGTTGAAATCCACGCCGGTCTTGATCGCCGAGTCCGCCAGCCCCTCGTGCAGCGACTTGCCGGCATCCTCCTCCAGGTGGACGCGCGTGATCCGGACGTGTGTCGCATCGCCGAGCGTCAGGCCCCCCGCAACGGCCAGGGGACGCTCGTACTGGGAGATCTGGTAGCCCTTGGGGAGGTCGGGATAGAAGTAGTTCTTCCGCGCGAAGACCGACTCCGTCTCGACGCGGCACCCCAGCGCAAGCGACGCCTTGATGGCGCAGTCAACCGCCTGCCGGTTGAGGACGGGCAGCGCGCCCGGCAGCCCGAGGCAGACCGGGCACACCTGCGTGTTGGGCCGGGCGCCGAACGCCGTGCTGCACCCGCAGAACATCTTGGTGCGGGTCAGCAGGTGCGCGTGGACCTCCAGGCCGATGACCGCTTCGTACATCACCGTGGACAGGTGGACCTCGTGTCGTGCCACAGCCCTCGGGCGCGGGACCGCACCCGGTTCCACCGGGCCGTCAGCGTGAGGACCTGGGACCGGCCTCCAGCACGGCGCGGCTGACGGTGTCCGAGAAGGCGGTGAAGTTCTCCGTGAACATGCCGGCCAGCTCCCGCGCCGCGGTGTCGTAGCCGGCGGGATCCGGCCAGGTGGCACGCGGGTCGAGCACGCCGTCGGGCACGCCGGGGCAGCTCAGCGGCACCTCGACGTTGAAGACGGGATCCCGGCGATACGCCACGCCATCGAGCTCGCCCTTCAACGCCGCCGCAATCGTGGCCCTCGTATGCGCGATGCGCATCCGGGTTCCGACCCCGTACGGACCGCCGGTCCATCCCGTGTTCACCAGCCACACCTTCACTCCGTGCAGCGCGATCTTCTCGCTCAGCATGCGCGCGTAGACGCCCGGCTGCAGCGGCAGGAACGGCGCGCCGAAGCAGGTGCTGAACGTCGCCTTCGGTTCCGTCACGCCGCGCTCGGTGCCGGCCACCCGCGCCGTGTATCCCGACAGGAAATGATACGCCGCCGCGTCCGAGGAGAGACGCGCAATCGGCGGCAGCACGCCGTAGGCGTCTGCGGCGAGCATCACGATGTTCACCGGGTGACCGCCGCGCCCTGTCGGGACGGCGTCCGGGATGGAGGCGATCGGGTACGACGCGCGCGTGTTCTCCGTGAGCACTCCGTCCGCGAGATCGATGGCGCGGGACTCCGGGTCCATCACCACGTTCTCCAGCACCGTGCCGAAGCGGCGCACCGCCCCGTAGATCTGCGGCTCGGCCTCCGCCGACAGGTTGATGACCTTCGCGTAGCATCCGCCCTCGAAGTTGAAGATCCCCTGGTCGCTCCAGCCGTGCTCATCGTCGCCGATCAGCCGGCGCGCCGGGTCGCTGGACAGCGCGGTCTTGCCGGTCCCCGACAGGCCGAAGAACAGGGCCGTGTCCCCACCCGCCCCGATGTTGGCGGAACAGTGCATCGGCAGCGCCCCCTTCAGCGGGAGCAGGTAGTTCAGCAGCGTGAAGACCGCTTTCTTGATCTCGCCGGCGTACCGGGTGCCGCCGATCACGACGACCCGGCGGCCGAGATGGATGGCGATGCAGGTGTCCGACCGCGTGCCGTGCCGGGCCGGGTCGGCAGAGAACTCGGGCACCGCCAGCAGCGTGAAGTCCGGCACGAACGGCGTCGCGCCGCCCTGTGCCGGGATGAACATGTTGCGGGCGAACAATCCGTGCCACGCCAGCTCTGTGACGACGCGGACCGGCACCCGGAACACGGGGTCGGCCCCCGCCCAGGCGTCCAGCACGTACAGCCCGCGGCCGGCCACGTGCGCCGCGGCATCGGCGAGCAGCGCGTCGAAGTGATGCGCGTCCAGCGGCTGGTTGACGGCGCCCCAGAGGATATGGTCGCGACTGGACGGCTCGACCACGAAGTACTTGTCGTTCGGCGAACGCCCGGTGTGCCTGCCCGTCCGGCACACCAGGGAACCGTCCGTGGACAGCAACCCTTCGTGCCGCCTGGCCGCCTCCTCGTACAGCGCCGGTACGCTCAGGTTCCAGTGCAGCGGGCCGGCCTGCCTGATGCCGAGCACCTCCAGCCCTGCGACCTCGTCTCCCCTCTCCCCCTGTGTCTGTGCCATCCGCTCCGACCGGCCTTTCCCCGACCGCTGTCCCCCCCGGGGAGGCGCTCACAGCGTATCGACGCCGCGCCGCGTCGTCAATCGGCCGTGCGCCGACCGCGTGCGCCCATCGACCCTGCGCCGCGTTCATACACCACTACCAGCGGGCGGAGCGGTTCCGGGTATATTCTGAGACGAACGGTAAACAGCGAGGCCTGAAGAGCGGTATCCATGCCTAGCGCGTCACGGCGCGGCGGGCCGGTGCACGCGGCGTCGCCGACGGCGGCCGCACAGACCGCCTCTCGCAGCCACCTGTCCGGTGACTCGGCGCTGGCCTCCGAGGTCAAGCGGCACGTACTCGCCGGCGAGCGGGACGCCGCGGTCGAACGGTTCGCCATCCTGCTCGCCAACCAGCAGCGGCGGGCGGCGCGGATTGCGTTCCAGTACCTGCGCGACGTGCACGATGCGGATGAGGCCGTCCAGGACGCCTTCCTGCGCGTCTTCACCCACATCGCACGATATCGGGAGGATCTGCCATTCGAGGTGTGGTTCACGCGGATCCTCATCAATCGGTGCCTGGACGTCCGAAAGACGCGTGCCAGGCGACTGCGGTGGACGCTCCCGATCGAGGCGGCCGCCCCGGCGCCCGAGCCGCCAGACGGCAGCCCGAGTATCGAAGCGCGGCTGGTCAGCGGCGCGCGGGTGCAGGCGATTGCGGCGGCTGTCGAGACACTGCCGGAGCGACAGCGCGCGGTATTCATCCTGCGGCACTTCGGCGGTCACTCGCCCGCTGACGTGGGCCGCGTGCTCGGTTTGACGGAGTCGACGGTTCGCGTGCACCTGTTTCGCGCGATCCACCGCCTGCGGGCGCTTCTGGAGCGGGAAGGACCATGAGATCGAAACACCTGAGCGAGCAGCAGCTCGTCGCCGCCAGCGCCGGCGACGCGGGCACGGCTGATGAGCACGCCCACCTCTCGGCATGCGAGACGTGCCGTGCGCGTGCCGGCCGTCTCCAGGCCCTGCTGGCCGAGGTCGCCGCGGTGGCCGAAGCCGAAGCGGACGCCAGGTTTCCGAGCCACCGCCTGGAGGCCCAGCGCTCCCATATCCTGGAGTGCATCGAGCAGGACGGCCGCCCGGCCCAGATCATCGCCTTTCCGGCCGGATCGCGGGCGGAGGTGCGCACGCGCCGTGTCACGACGAGGTCCCGCTGGGTTGCGGCGGCGGCCATCGCGGGGCTGGCCATCGGGCTCGCCGTGGGCCGCTGGTCGCATCGACAGCCGCCCGTGGCCCTCTCGCTGCCCGGCACGCCACCGGCCGATTCGGAGATCTGGGCCCCCGGGTCGGACAGGCCGGCCACTGCCCGCGGATCGTCGGAAGACGAGTTCCTCGGGCAGATCGAGCAGGCCTCGACCGGGCTGCTGCCGGAGCTGCGCGCCATCCACGAGCTGACGCCGCACGTGGAGCAGGTGCTCGCAATCAACGCGGACGGGCGGTAGCCTGCCGTACGCCGCGCCCGCCGATATAATCGACGCGTGCCCCCCCTGGTCTTCCGCAAGGGCCTCGATCTGCGCAACGAGGTCATGCCGCTGCTGGCGGAGAGCTACCACAGCGATCTGATCGCCGCGATTCGCGAGGACGATTTCAAGTACCGCTCGGGCCGGCTGACCGTCCACCTGGCGCACGAGTTCGGCTTCTGCTACGGCGTGGACCGTGCCGTTGACTACGCCTATCAGACACGCCGGCGATTTCCGGACCGCCAGGTATTCCTCACCGGGGAGATCATCCACAACCCCTACGTGAACGATCAGCTGCGGCGCCAGGGCGTCCGGTTCCTGAGTGACCCGGGCGAAGCCGTCGAGCGCCTCACCCCACCGGACGTGGTGATCCTCCCGGCGTTCGGCGCCACCGTGGACATGCTGCTGCAGCTCGAACGCCGCGGCTGCACGATCGTGGACACCACCTGCGGCTCGGTCCTGAACGTCTGGAAGAACGTGCGGCGCTACGCCCAGGACGGCCTCACGTCGGTCATCCACGGCAAGTACTGGCACGAGGAGACGCAGGCGACGGCGTCGCAGGCACACCTGGAAGGCCCGGGGCACTTCCTGATCGTCCTGGATCAGGACGAAGCCGCGATCGCCTGCGCCTACATCCGCGGCGGCGGCGACCGGGCGGCGTTTCTCGACCGCTTCGCCAGGGCCGTGTCACCCGGCTTCGACCCGGATCTCCACCTCCTCCGCGTCGGCTGCGCCAACCAGACCACGATGCTCAGCTCCGAATCGCTGGCCATCGGCGAGATGTTCCGCCAGGCGATCGCCGACCGCCACGGTGCGGACGCCCTCGGGACGCGGTTCCAGGCGTTCGACACGATCTGCAGCGCGACACAGGACCGCCAGAACGCGGTCGCGGCGCTGCTCGACGACCACGCCCTCGACCTGATGATCGTGATCGGCGGCTACAACAGCAGCAACACCTGCAACCTGGCGCGCATGTGCGCCGAACACGTGCCGACCTACCACGTCGCCAACCCGTCGTGCCTCGTCTCCCCGGACCGGATCCGCCACAAGCCGGTTGGGCAGAAAGACGACGTGGTGGCGAGCGGCTGGCTGCCCGGCACCGGGCCGATCCGGATCGGCCTGACGGCCGGGGCGTCCACCCCGGACAATCTCGTCGGGGAACTGATCCGAACGCTGGCCCGGTTCGCAGACGCCTGACCGGCCGGCGAGGCGCCTCCCCGGCCGCCTGCCCCCGTAAGGGCCCTAAACATCCGCCATGCAGCCGTCGTAACGACCTGTATGACCCGGTTTTCCCGTTTCGGTCTGCCCGGGTGCCCGGCCGCCGCGCTCGCCGTGGTGATCGGCCTGATGGCGCCGGAGCCCGCCTACGGTCAGGGCCCGAGGGGCAGGTGGTGGCAGGACGGCACCGTTCAGCGCGAGATCGGGCTCACCGCCGACCAGAGCACGCGGATCGAGGGTCTCTTCCAGGAGGCCTTGCCCGTCCTGCGCCGTGGCAAGCGGCAGCTCGACGCCGCCGAGCGTGACCTCGCCCGCCTCATCGAGAGCGACGACTCGAGCGAGTCGATGCTCGTGCAGCAGGTGGATGCGGTGGAAGCGGCCCGGGCCGCGATGAACAAGACCCGGACCCTGATGCTGCTGCGCATGCGCCGCGTGCTGTCCGCGGAGCAGCGGGACGGCCTCGACGCGCTCCACCGCGCCCGTGAACGGGAACGCGGGAACCGCTCGTCTCGTCACTGATCAGCAGCCATGAATCGAACGACGCTCTGTTTCGTACTGGTGGTCTCGGCCGCCGCACTCGGACCCCTCCCCGCCCTGGCCCAGGACGCCGAGCGGGTGGACGGACTCGCCCGCGACGCGGCAGCCCGTTTCGAACGGGCCCTCGCCGGAGGGCAGACGACCCGCACCGTCCCGCCCGTGGCCGGCGCGACCACCGATCTCACGCTGGACGAGGCCACGGCCCGGGCGCTGGAACGGAACCTGGACATCGCGGTCGAGCGGTTGAACCCGCAGACCTTCGACTTCTCGATCGCGTCGCTGGACGCGTCGTACCGCCCGACGTTCTCGTCGCAGTTCGGGCTGCGGAACGCGACGACGTTCAGCCGGAGCCAGACCGCCGGCGCGGTGGTGCTGGAAACGGCGACCCTGACCGGCAACAGCGGCCTGTCACAGAACCTCAAGTGGGGTGGCGGGCAACTGTCGGTGACCTTCAACAACAACCGGTTGAAGCAGAGTGACGCCTTTGCGCTGCGGAACCCGACGCTCAACACGTCGTTCAGCGCGGTCATGGTGCAACCGCTGCTCCGCGGCTTCCGCATCGACGGCACGCGCTCGCAGCTGGTCATCACCCACCTCAACCAGGAGATCTCCGAGATCGCGCTCAAGGGCACGATCGTCGCCACGCTGGCCGGCGTCCGGAACGCGTACTGGGACCTCGTCTACGCCGTGCAGGCCGTGGACGTCGCCCAGCGGTCGCTCGCGCTCGCCACCAAGCTGGTGGACGACAATCGGGCGCGCGTCGAAGTCGGCACGCTGGCCCCGATCGACGTCGTGCAGGCCCAGTCCGAGGAGGCGCTGCGCCGGCAGGCGCTGGTGCAAGCGGAAGCGACCCACCAGACAGCCGAGCTGGCGCTCAAGCGGCTGCTCGTGAGCGGCACGGACGATCCCCTCTGGTCGGCCTCCATCAACCCCGTCGATCGCCCGATCTTCTCGACCGAGTCGCTGGACGTCGAAGGCGCCGTGCGGCGTGCGCTGCAGCAGCGGACCGACCTCCAGCAGTCGCTGCGCCAGCTCGAATCGAACGACGTGTCGATCCGCAACCTGTCCGACCAGCGGCTGCCGGCCCTGGACCTCACGGCCAGCTACGGCGCCTCGGGGATCGGAGGCCCTCAGTTCGTCCGCCAGGGCCTGGGCGGCCTGATCACGGACACGATTCCGAGCGGCTGGGGCGACGCCCTCGGCACTCTCGCCCACCTGACGGCGCCCCAGTGGAATCTGGCGCTGAACCTCAGCTACCCGATCGGCGCCAGCACCGCCGACGCCAATCTTGCCCGGGCGCGGGTCCAGAAGCAGCAGACGCTGGCCCAGTCCCGGAAGCTCGAGCTCCAGATCGCCACCGAGGTGACCAACTCCGCCCTGCAGGTCCAGAACAGCCTGACGGCCTATCAGGCGGCGCTGGCCTCCCGTGAGCTGGCCCAGCAGCGGCTCGACGCCGAGACCAGCAAGTTCGAGGTGGGCATGTCGACGAACTTCTTCGTCGTCCAGGCCCAGCGCGATCTCGCCGATGCCCAGAACGCGGAGCTGCGGGCGCTGCTCAACTACCGCAAGGCGCTCGTGGACTTCCAGCGCGTGCAGGAAGCGCCGGCCGGGGGCGGCTCGGGCGGTGGCGTGACGGCGGTCTCGGGCGGAACGGGCGGCGCGACCACCACGCGATCGACCGCCGGGGGCGGCGGCGGATTCGGCGGATTCTGACACGTGTTCTCCCCAAGGCCCCGCTGGCCCGCGTGGTCATCGGCGGCCTCACGGCGTCCGCGCTCGTGACCCTCGTGCTGGTGCCGGCGGTCTGCACGCTCTTCGAAGAGGGGCTCGAAGGCCTGCGGCGGGGACACGCGCCCGCGTCAGCGGGTGCGGCGAAGGCGATCGAGTAGCGTCTGGACGCTCAGGGCGGTGACCGGGTCCCGCCAGTCCGCCGCCACGGCCGCCAGGGGCGCGAGCACGAACTCGCGATCCCGGAACCGCGGGTGCGGCACCGCCAGACCCGGTTCGTCGATCACCTGCTGGTCGTAGAAGATCAGGTCCAGATCGAGCGTGCGGGCTGCGCCCGGCGCCGGACGCGTCCGGCCCAGGTCCGCTTCAATCGCCAGCAGGCGCTCCAGGAGGGCCCTGGGTGCCAGCGTCGTGTGCCCGACGGCAGCCGCGTTGAGGAACCGCGGCTGGCGGCCCACCCCCACCGCGTCGGTCTCGATCGCCGGCGACAGCCGGCACGCATCGAGCAGAGCCGCCAGCCGCGTACCGGCCTCGCGTACGTGCCGCTCGCGATCGCCGAGGTTGCTGCCGATCGCGACGGCGACCCGCGCCAGTGCTACTCCACCCAGCGTGTCGCCAGCACGCGACCCATCCGTGAGGCCCCGGCCGTCCGGCGGCCGAGCAGGTCCTCGAAGCCCCGGGCGGCCTGCTCGAAGAGCTGCTGGTGCTCCCGGGTCTCGCCCAGCAGGATGCGCAGCATCGTGCGATGACGCGCGTGCGTCATCGCGTCCACCACCGGCGTCCACCGCTCCACGAACGCCGCCAGGTGCCGCACGTCGTCCTCGAGCACGGCCGTGAAGTCGCCGGCCTCCGCCGCCCCCCTGCCTGCCGGCACCGCGGGCACCGGGAGTGCGGCCGGAGCCGGCGGCACCGGCGCCTCGAGGCCGGCGAGCGCCTCCCGGAGCCAGGACAGATGGGTCTCTTCCCGGGCGATCACGTACTGATAGGTGTTGTTGAAGTCGTAGTGGGCGACCACGCGGGCGCCGGCCTCGTGGCGCTGGAGGAGGGCCAGCCGGTCGGCCGTGAGGTCCGACAGCAGCCGCAGGAGCGTCGGTTGATTCACGGCGCGGCTCAGCCCTGCTGCTTTTCCTTGCACGCGATGCAGACCCGCGTCCACGGAATCGCGTTCAGCCGTGCAGGTGCAATCATCTCGCCGCAATCACGGCACACGCCGTAGCTGCCCTCGTCGATGCGGCGCAGCGCCTCGTCGATCGCCTGCAGGATCTTGGCGTCGGTCTGCTTCAGCTTGAGCTGGATGTGCACCTCGTTGTTGCCGCTCGCCTGGTCCGCCATGTCTCCCTGGCGGCCGGAGTTGTTCTCCATCGTCCACTGCAGCGGCTTCGCACCCGCTCCGCTCAGCAAGTCGTCGCGCTTGCGCTTCAGGGCTTCTCGATACGTCTCGGCGTCCATCGTGTCGTCCGCTCCATGGGCCGGCAGCTTGCGTCGGCCCAACGCGCCATCTTAACACCGAACGTCGAGCAGGCCGCTCACTCGGCGCGGAGCGTATCGAGCGGCTTGTGACGGAGGACTTCCAGGCTCGCGAGGACGCCGACGACCGCGACGAGCAGCGTGGTGAGCAGCACGCCGGCCACCGAGAGGCCGGGCGCGGGCGTCCAGGGCAGCTCGAGGCCCCAGGTGGCGATCGCCCAGCTCAGCACCACCGCACCCGCGGCACCAATCGTGCCGGCGATCGCGCCGAGCACGGTGTACTCCAGGAGCAGGGTCATGCCGATGAGGCGCGTGCTGGCGCCGAGCGTCTTCAGGACGGCCGCCTCGTACACGCGCCGGAACTTCGTCATCGAGACCGCCCCGACCAGAATCAACGTGCCGCTCAGCAGCACCAGGGCACCGACGACCGTCACGCCGCGTGTGACCGTCGCCATGACGTCACGCGCCAGACGCAACGCCTCCTGCACGTCGATGACGGACACGTTCGGGTATCGGGCGGAGAGCCCGCTGATCAGGACCGCACGCGCCTCCGGATCGGCCGGCCCCCTCGCCGTGGCGATGAACCCGTGCGGCGCGTCGTCGAAGGTCCCGGGAGAGAACACGAACATGAACCCCCCGGACCGGAAGTCGCGCCATTCCACCTCGCGCACGCTGGTCACGCGAGCCGAGATGATCCGGCCGAAGAGGTCGAAGCGCATCTCGTCGCCCAGATGGATCCGGTAGCGCTCGCGCAGGCTCTCCTCGATCGACACTTCCGCGACGGATCGGTCGCCGCCGGTCCACCATCGGCCATCGAGCAGCGTTTCGTTGTCCTCCAGGTGCTCGCGATACGTCACCGTGTATTCGCGCGCCAGCGACCCACGCCCGCGCACGTCCTGGTAGCCGTCCAGGTTCAGCTCGCGGCCGTTCACCCCGACGACGCGCGCGCGCAAGACCGGAATCGCGGCTGGCGGGGGCTCCTCGCCGTTCCGCGTGTCCACGAACGCGGCCAGCCCGTCGCGCTGATCCCCCTGCACGTCGAGCAGGAACAGGTCGGGCGCATCCTCGTCGATCTGGAGCGAAATGTCGGCCAGCAGGTTGCCCTGGAGCGCGCGGACGCCCAGGATGAAGAAGACGCCAAGGCCCACCGACAGCAGGACGATACCCGCCTGGCTGCCGGGCCGCGCCACCTGAAGCACGGCGTGACGGAGCGCAAACGACCGGGCCCTCGCCAGGGGCTGGACGGCGCGCACGAGCGCGAGGCCTGCGCCGTGCAGCACGATCGTCAGGGCGACCAGCCCGCCGCACACGATCAGGGCGATCTCCACCGACCCGGCCTGCCAGGTGGCGACCGCCACCAGCGCGGCGGCCACGGCGGCGGCAGCACTCCAGCGCGTCCAGTCGATCCCCTCGCGAGGCGTGATCTCGTGGCGGAGCAGCAGGGACGGCTTGACGTCGCGCACCTGCAGCAGCGGCACCAGGGCAAAGAGCAGTGCCACCAGCAGGCCCACCGCCACGCCCTGCGCGACCGCGGAGACCGTGAGGCCGTACTCCAGCCTGGCCATGGCGGCCACCTGCACCGGCGCGGCCGCCGTGAGGGCTGGTACGGCGGCGAGGACGCCCGCCGCGATGAGTACACCCACGACACAGCCGGCCGCCGCCAGCACGCTGGCCTGCGTGAGGTAGGCCGCCAGCACCTGCCGGGTCGTGGCACCCAGGCACTTCAGGATGGCGACGCTCCGGATCTTCTCCTGCACGAACACGCGGACCACGCTGGAGATCCCGATGCCGCCGAGCGCGAGGATGACCAGCCCCACGAGGCTCAGGTAGTTCTCGGCGCGTGACAGGTTTTCGCCAAGCCGATCCTCGGCGCGCCGGTAGGTCCGCACGCGCACGTATTCGGTGACGAAGCTCGCGCGCAGACTGTCGGCCAGCGGGTCCAGATGTGTCTCCGGGACCCTCAGCAGCACCTCGTAGGACACGCGCGACCCGAAACTCAGCAGGCCCGTGGAGGCCAGGTCCGCGCGGTCGATGACGACGCGCGGACCGAAGCTGAACGCTCCGACCGAGCGGCCCGGCTCGGACGCCACCACGCCGCGCACCTCGAACCTTGCGTCCCCCACGCCAATGACATCGCCAACGTCGAGGCCGAGCTGGGCCAGCAGATCAGGCCCGACCAGGGCGCCGTGATCCCGCAGCAGGTCGTGCCGGTAGGTTCCCTCTCGCAGCACGAGCGTGCCGTACATCGGATACCCGGCATCGACCGCCCGCAGTTCGACGACGCGTGCGCCGGCGTCCGGTCCCCGCATGCTCCGCGCCATCGTCGTCAGCTCGATGGCATCGATCGCGTCCAGCACTCGGCCGGCCGTCCGTTCCCCGGCAATCTCCTGCCGCACGACGCCGGTGATCGGGTTGTTGCTGCTGATGATCAGGTCCGCCCCGAACATGCTCCGGGCGTCCGCCGTCAGGGCCACGCCGACGTTCTGCACCACCGACCGGAGCGCCACGATCGCGGACACCCCGATGGCGATGCAGGCAAAGAAGACCAGCAGGCGCCGCCAGGACGCGCGCAGCTCCCGCGCGGCCAGCGTCATGACGAACCGCATCGACGCGCCGTTCATACGGACACCACCCTCGACGTCCTGGCCGCGGCGGTGGACGACTCCAGCGTCGCGTGGCCGTCGCGCAGGATCAGCCGCCTGTCGGCCAGCGCGGCCAGCTCGGCATCGTGCGTGACCAGGACGAAGGTCGTGCCCCTCGTCCGGCGGACCTCGAGCAGCAGGTCCAGGATGTGCGCCCCTGTCCTGGAGTCCAGGTTGCCTGTCGGTTCGTCCGCCAGCAGCACCGGCGGGTCGTTGGCGAGCGCACGGGCAATGGCCACACGCTGCTGCTCGCCGCCCGACAGCTGCGACGGGTAGTGGTGCCCGCGGCTGGCGAGCCCCACTTCCGCCAGCAGGCTCTCCGCGCGGCTCAGCGCGTCGCGTCGGCCCGCAATCTCCATCGGCACGGAGACGTTCTCAAGGGCCGTCAGCGACGGCACCAGGTGGAAGAACTGGAAGACGAACCCGATCGTGGCACCGCGCAGTCTTGCCAGCGCGTCCTCATCGAGCGTCGTGATGTCGGTGTCGTCGAAGCGGATCGAGCCGGTCGTCGGGGCATCGAGACCGGCCATGAGCCCCAGCAGCGTCGACTTCCCGCTTCCCGACGCCCCCAGGACGGCGAGAAACTGCCCCCGGGCAATCACGAGGTCCAGCGGGTGCAGAATCGTGAGCGGCCGGCCGCCGCTCGTGACGGTCTTCGAGACGTCCCGCAGTTCGATCATGGTTCGACCCGCTCGAGGTGCGGCTCGATCGCGGTCCACACGAGCGCCTCGACCTTCCGTGCGCCCTCCGGGTTGGGATGGATGCCGTCCGGCAGGTTCAGCGACGGCACACCGGCTACGCCGTCGAGCAGGAACGGAATCAGCGTCACGTCGTACTCCCGGGCCAGATCCCGGTACACCTGGCGGAACGACCCCGTGTACTCCGGGCCGTAGTTGGGAGGAGCCTCCATGCCGGCCAGCACCACCGTCGCACCGGCCTCGCGTCCCTGCTCGATGATGGCCGAGAGGTTGTCCTCCAGTTGCGTCACCGGCAGCCCCCGCAGGCCATCGTTGCCCCCGAGCGCCACCACCAGCAGGTGCACGTCACCGTCGAGCGACCAGTCGAGGCGGCGGAGCCCGCCCGCCGAGGTGTCGCCGGACACGCCCGCGTTGACCACGTCGTACGCGTAGCCGGCGGCATCGAGCCGATCCTGCAGCAGCGCCGGGTAGGACTGATCCGACTCGAGTCCGTACCCGGCCGTGAGGCTGTCCCCCAGCATCACGATGCGAGGCCGGCCCGACGGCGTCGGGACGGACGCGGCCGGCACGGGTGCGGCAGTCGCCGCGGGAAGCGTGGACATCCTCGCGGGCTCGTCACCGGCCGCGCAGGCCCCTGCCAGCAACGCACACGTGAGGGGAACGACGGGGCGCACGATCATCATTATGATAGGTTCGATCGCTGAGACGTAGTGACGTCGCTCATGGGTTCCATGCTGCCGGACGCGGTGCGCGCCGCCATGGATCACGCGCAGGCCGAACTCGAGCGTATCAGCTTCGTCGACGCGCTCTGGAGCCGGCGTCTCGACGTCTGGTCCGACAGGGACGAGGTCCGGCGGATCGTGGCCAAGCGCCTCGGCTGGCTCGATGCCCCCGGGGTCGTGGAGCCCTGGTTGCCGCGCGTCGGCGCGCTGGCCGGGCGGGTGCGCGAGGCCGGCTTCACCGGCGTCGTGCTGCTCGGCATGGGCGGAGCCAGCCTGGCTCCCGAAGTCCTGCACCGCACGCTCGCGCCGGGCGCAGTCGCGCCGCGCTTCCGCATGCTCGACTCGGTCGATCCGGACGCGGTCGCACGCGCCATGTCCCACGCTGCGACGACGCTCTTCGTCGTGGCGAGCAAGTCCGGCTCGACGATCGAACCGCGGACCCTTGCCCTGGAAGCGCGGCGGAGGGTCGAAGCCGCGGGGCACCACCCCTGGGGCTCGTGCTTCCTGGCGATTACCGACGAGGGGACCGAACTCCATCGCCTGGCCACCGCCGAGCGGTTCTTCGACGTCTTCGTGAACCCCTCCGACATCGGCGGCCGGTTCTCCGCCCTGTCGCTGTTCGGCCTCGTGCCGGCCGCCCTGCTCGGCATCCCGCTGCCGCCCCTGCTGGCCCGGACGCACGCCATGATCCACGCGTGCCAGGACCCGGACACGCGGACCAATCCAGGCGTCGAGCTGGGAGCGTTCCTTGCCGCCTGCGCCCATGAGGGCCGCGACAAGCTGACGCTGCTGGTGCCGCCCGCGCTCGCCTCCTTCGGCCTGTGGGTGGAACAGCTCGTCGCCGAGAGCACGGGCAAGCAGGGCCGGGGGATCGTCCCGATCGTGGGCGAGCCGGTCCGCAGCGTGTACGGCCCTGATCGAGCCGTGGTCACGATCGCGGCTCCTGGCCAGGAGCCGGACCACGACCACACGGAGCGTCTGCAGGCCGCGGGTGCCCCGGTCTTCCCGCTCACGATGCCGGCGCTCGACGCGCTCGGCGCCGAGTTCTTCCGCTGGGAAGTGGCGACCGCCACGGCCGCGCGGCTCCTGGGCGTGAACCCGTTCGACGAACCCAACGTCCGCCAGGCGAAGGAGGCCACCTCGGCCCTGCTGGCCACCTGCGCCTCGGCAGGCGCCCTGCCCGAGGTGCCCTCGGACCACGTCGTCGGCGGCGCGCGTGTCACGCTCAGCGGTGCGGCCCACCAGGCGCTGGGAGACACGGGGACGGTCCATCTGTCCACCGCCGCCAATCCCGGGGACTACGTGGCCCTGCTGGCGTATCTTCCGCCAGACGACGCCGCGCTGGCCGAAGCACTCGCCGATGTCCGCGCCTACGTCGGCGCGCGCACGCAGGCCGCGACCGTGGCCGGGTTCGGCCCGCGCTACCTGCACTCCACCGGCCAGTTGTTCAAGGGCGGGCCCCCGACGGGCGTCTTCCTGATCGTCACGGCCACCCCCGACGACGATCTCCAGGTGCCCGGCGCCCCGTACACGTTCGGCACACTGGAGATGGCGCAGGCCATCGGCGACTTCACGTCGCTCGACGCTGCCGGCCGCCGCGCGGTGCTGGTGCGCGTCTCCTCACGACGTCCCGACGAACTGCGGCGCGTACTTCGTCAGATCTGCGGCTGACCCAGGAGCCGGCGCGAGACGCGCGCCACGCGCGCACGACGCCGGATCCGCTGGTATCGTGCCAGCATCGACGGCACGTCACCCGACGGGGCCGGATCAGGCCGGCTCCGTCATCGACGATCATCGAGACGAGGAGTGTTCCCGATCATGAACAGTGCGCCCCCCCTGACCTCGCCCCCCCGCACCTCGCCATCCGCACCCGACGCACCGCCTGGACAGCGGCGCCGCACGAGGGCTCCCGGCCGGCTGACCTGGCGGGATGCCCGCGGTGCGCTTCGCTTCGTCGCGGTCGTCACACGGGACGTGAGCGACGTGGATACGTACGTGACCTGTCAGGCACCGGCAACCATTCCGCTCTACCGACTGGTCCACATCCAGATCGATCGGCCGGCCCGCGGCACACCCGGTCTGCCCGACGCGCTGAAACGGGGCCGCGTACTCGCCGCCGTGTTCCGCGTAGGTCCGTACCGGACGGACACCGGTACGCCCGAAGGGTACGGCCTGCGTCTGCTCGTCGAACCGGCGACCGCTGCGGTCCGGGCGCCCGCCGGCGGCACCGCCGCACTGCGCTAAGGGCCCTGGCCGGAATAAGGTTGCCGACTCTCGGGCGGCGAGGCGCCCGGATCGCCAGGCGCGAGGAGGGAGCAGGCCGGGTGCCTGTGACCGACGAGCAACGCCGCGAGGCGGGATGCAGCGTCGGCCGAGATGGCAACCGTATTCCGGCCAGGGCCCTAACCCGCGCGCGGAAGACATCGCGTCGCTCTACACGCGTGTGGCCTCGCAGCCCGCCTTGCTTCGAGCCTGCCTTCAGGTCACACTGAGCCGCGGTGGAGACCCTTCCGACGGTACCGGGTACGGCCGCGCCTGCGTCGACGTCGGTGCTGGCCGCGGTGAGTCACCTCATCGCCGAGGCCGCACCGTTGCGCGACGCGGTCTCGCGCCTGGCGTCCACGATCAGCCCGGCCGTGCCCTTCACGCGGATGCACCTGCTGCGCCTCGATCGCATCGACAGCGTGACGCTGTTCACCGCCCGCGCATCGGGCGAAATCGAGGAGGAGTCCCACCAGATCACGGGCGCCACGCGCGCGGGCCTGCAGGACAGCTCTGGCGCCACCGTCGTGCAGCCGGCGGGAACGCTGGACCCTCACGCGCGGTCCGTGATGTTCTGCCAGCTTCGGCACGGCCTGCGCGTGCTCGGTGCCCTCTGGTTCACCTCGACCGAGCCCGATCGGTTCCGCCCGGAGCATCAGGCCCTGGTGGACGACCTCGGTGACCTGGTCGGCCTGGCGGTGCTCTGCGACAGCCTGCAGAGCGCCGTAGCCGTCCGGCGCGAGCGCCTCGAGAGCCTGGAGCGGCTGCTGCAGACCGTGGCCGGCGCGCTCGACATCCGCAGCGTGTTCGACGACGTGTCGAACGTCGTGCAGGGGGCCCTGCCGCACGACGTGCTGGCGCTCACCGCCTGGGCCTCCGACGGCCGGACGTTTCGCGTGCACGCCCTGGCGGGTGCGTCCGTGCCCGACCCGGCTTTCTGGGAGCCGATGGCCCTCGTCGACAGCGGCGACCGGGCACAGTTGAACCGCGACGAGTACGTGGTCCGCGACGCGCAGACCGAGATCGATCCCGCCTCGATCCGCGGCCGGCTCCTCAGGCGGGTCGGCGCCCGATCGGCGCTGCGCGTCCCGCTGCCACTGCAGAACGACGTGTTCGGCTCCCTGTTCTTCCTGTCCCGGGAACCCGACCACTTCACCGAGGACGACGTGGACTTCGCCAGGCGGGTCGGCGGGTACGTCGCGCTGGCGCTGTCGCACCAGCGTCTGTCGGAAGCCGCCCGGCGCGACGCCGAGGCCCGCGAGACGGCCGCCCGTCTGGAGGCGCAGGTGGCCGACCTCCGGCGCGAGCTGGAGGCTCGCGAAGGCCGGCGCCGGGTGATCGGGTCCTCTCAGGTCTGGAAGGATGTCCTCGGTCAGGCGGCGCGAGTCGCCCCGACCGAGACGACGGTGTTGCTCACGGGAGAGTCCGGGACGGGCAAGGAGGTCATCGCCCGTTTCATCCATCACGCGTCCCGGCGCAGCAGCGGCCCCTTCGTGGCCATCAACTGCGCCGCCCTGCCCGAGCCGCTGCTCGAGTCGGAGCTCTTCGGCCACGAGCGCGGCGCGTTCACCGGCGCCGTGGCCGCCAGGCCCGGCCGCGTCGAGCAGGCCAACGGCGGGGTGCTGTTCCTCGACGAGATCGGCGAGATGCCGGTGTCTCTGCAGGCCAAGCTGCTCCGCGTGCTCGAAGAACGGGAGTTCGTCCGCCTCGGGGGTACGCGCCTGCAGAAGGCGGACATCCGCGTGATCGCCGCCACCAACCGCGACATCTCCGCCGCGATCCGCCGCGGCGACTTCCGGGAAGACCTGTACTACCGCCTCGGCGTGTTCGAGATTGCGCTGCCGCCGCTGCGCACGCGCCCGGAAGACATCCTGGAACTCGCCACCGAGTTCGCCGACGAGATCGGCCGCACGATGGGCCGTCCGTCCGTCACCTTCACCAGGGACGCGCGCGCGGCGCTCGTGGCCTACCACTGGCCGGGCAACATCCGCGAGCTGCGGAACGCCATCGAGCGCGCCGTGATCCTGGCGGACGGCGGCGCGGTCCGCAGCGAGCATCTCCCGTTCACGGCTCCCGGCGCCCCCGCGGCGCGCGTGGCGCCCTCGGAACCCGTGCTGCCGCCGGGCGGGATCGATCTCGAATCGGTGGAGCGCTCCCTCGTGGTCAAGGCGCTCGCGCAGGCCCGCCACAACAAGTCCCGGGCCGCCAGGCTGCTCGGCCTCACCCGTTCGCAGCTCTACTCCCGCATCGAGAAGTACAAGCTGCGCGAGTCGGAGCTCTAGGCCTCTGCCCTCCCCGATGTACGCGCACGTGCGACGCGTGGCGATCGCCGCCGGAATCGTCCTGGTTCTCCTGCTGCTGGCCGGCATGACCTATCAGGGCGTGGCCACGTCCCGGGAGCGGCGCGACTTCCCCGCGCCCGGCCGGCGTGTCGAGGTGGGCGATCACCAGCTCCACGTCTACTGCAGCGGCGAAGGGCGGCCGGTGGTCGTCTTCGAGGCCCCGGAAGCGGGCATGTCGGCCGCGTGGGGATGGGTCCAGCCGGAGATCGCCGCCCGCACGCAGGCGTGCAGCTACGACCGGGCGGGGCTGGGGTGGAGCGAGTCCAGCGACGGCCCGTTCCAAACCTCCAACATCCAGCGTGAGCTGCACGCCTTGCTGGCCGGGGCCGGACTCGAGCCTCCGTACGTCCTGGTCGGTGCCTCGCTCGGCGCGGCCTACGCGCGGCAGTTCGCCGCCGACTACCCGTCCGACGTGGCCGCGCTCGTGCTCGTGGACGATGCCACGCCCGATGGCAGCGGCAGCGATCGGGCCAGCCGGGTGGCCACGCTCGCGCGTTTCCTGCCATGGGCACCCTGGCTCGCCAGAATCGGCGTGCTTCGGGCCAGCGACACGCTGGCCCGGGATGCCAACGGCCTGCCGCCGGCCTCGAGCGGTGCGCTCCGGGCGTTCCTCAACCGCCCCGACCACCTGGCCAGGGCGGCGCGCGAGCTGGCCTCGCTCGACACGATCCTGGCCGACGCGGCTGCCGCCACGCTCACCGTGCCGATCACCGAGGTACGAACGCCCGGCGATCCTGCACAGCCCTTCCTGGCCTCGCGCGAGTCCGCGGAGCCGGTGGTGGCGGCCGTGCTCGGCGTCACCCGATCGCTTGCCGCCGTGAAGTAGAGCGTCGCCTGGCGGATCGCGTCAACCCTCCGCTGCGAAGCACGGCAGTTCCCGTTCGCCGTAGGCGCGGGCCACGGGGGCCCGGGCATCGGCCAGGACGATGTACTCCTTCCCGTCGAGTCCCCGTTGTGAATGCCTGGCGACCTCCCGATACCGGCTGCGTACGTACGCGGCAACGGGCGCCCAGTTCGATGACACCTCATCCTCGGTTTCCGAGTCCAGGAGGACGAACGGCACACGCTCGTGGCGCAGCCGCGCCAGCATCCGCGCGATCTGGTCCGGGGACGTGTAGAACCCGGGTACCAGCGACTCATGACCGCCGGCAAAGCCGCGGCCCGAAGCGAAGAAGATCTCGGGAGCGAACGTCATCGGGAGCAGGCGATCACCCGGCATGCTGCAGTCGCGGAGGTACTCCGCGAGCGGTTCCGTGACGCGGCCCGTCCTCTCCCTCGGCGGCTCGAATCCCTGACGCACATCTGCCGCCTGGGCACGGATACCCGCCCATCTTCCCGTCAACAACCCCGCCTCCTCCACGCGCTCCTGCAGCTCTCCCACTCGCCAGGTGCCTCCGACGGCGACCGCGAGCACAGCGACCGCCAGCACCCGTGCCAGATTCCTGAAATGGCCGCTCTCCACGTGCCAGAGACTCGAGACCACGAACGGGAGCAGGACGGCGAACGGCTGGACCACGTCCCGCACTCGCGTGGAGAGCGGGTCACGGAGCATCGACCGGTTCATGATCACCTGCGCCACGGCTGCCATGACGACAACCGCGCGGACGGCACGTGGCAAGCGCGACCATCCGCGCCAGAGACCCAGCCCGGCCGCCAGCGGAAGCGCCCAGGCCAGCGCGTAGACCATCGCCACACCGTTCTCGATCGAGAGAAGCCCGGCACCCGGCAGGATCCGGACCCGCATGAGCATCCGCTCGATCAGCCCGGGACTGCGCCTCACCAGCGCGTACTCCACCCGATCGATGCCGTGCGTGTCCGCGACGATGGGGTCGGTCACGAGCCGCTCGATGTCCCCGGTGGCCCAGCGGCTCAGCTCGTAACGCCAGGTCTGAGGTCCGTCTTCGGCCCTGCGCCGCAGCCCGTGCGCCAGCTCGCGGGCCTCGCGCGCGGCGGGGAGCGTTCCCGGGGCCCAACGCAGGGTCACCACCGGCCGCCAGGGCGTCACGAGCGGTACAAGGATCGGCTGGGTGGGGTCGATGGACAACCGTGGCACGCCCCAGTCCGCCCTCGCGGCCTCCCGGGCGCCCAGGGCAAGCGCATCGCTCGCGTAGGCAGCCACGCCCTGGTACGCCTGAACCCACAGCAGGTACGGGCTCACCAGGAGCAACCCGATGGCCACGAACCGCGTCACCTGGCCGATCGCCTCGCGGGCAGGCCAGTGGCAGACGGTCATCGCCGCAGCGACGGACACCCCGATGATGAACCCGTGGTCGTGACGCAGCAGGAAGGCCGCCACGACGAGGACCGCGAGGAGCGCCATCCGGCCCGCACCGGGCTTTGCGGCGTACGCGATCATCGCCAGGAACGCGGCCACGTAGGGCAGCAGCTTCGGATAGCTGTAGCTGACGGGGAAAGCGAGAACGGTCACGGCGGCGCCCACCAGCGCGAGTACCAGCGATCCGCTGGTCCTGACTGCCGCCACCACGGACAGACCCGCTGCCAGCGCAAACGCCGCGCCGATCCAGATCAATTCGCTGTGGAGGCCCGGGCCGAGCAGCAGCTGCGCCAATGCGGACAGGCCGGCCGTGAGCGGCAGACCCGACTCCGCGAAGTCCCGTACCGGCAAGCCCCCGAGGAGCATCTGCTGCGCCCGAGCGAGGTGCTGGTAGTGGTCGTTCGCGAAGTCCCTGAACAGCAGGTATCGCAGGCCGAACGCCACCCCACCCGTGCCGAGGGCCAGGACCACGAGCCCCACGCGGCGCACCCGGTCGCGCGCGAGGGCGGGCAGGACCAGGCGGGCGAGGGGCGCGAGCCGGACCGGCACGACGACCATCCTAACGGCAACGTCAACCGTCCCGACCACGAGGCCAGGGCCGCGTGTGAACTGGCGTTGTTCGACACGCTCCTGGCAGCCGCGCCACCCGACTACCGGCGCGGCACGCCCAGCGTGAGAGGCGCTGTCAGCCGCGTCGTGACGTAGCTGCCCGCCACGAGTTCGACGTCCGCACCGCGCGTGGCCAGCACGGCGCCGGTTCCCGCCGCGCCACCGATCGCCGCACCCCTGGCCGCCCCACTGCCGCCTCCGAAGATCGCGCCCAGCGCGGCTCCTGCACCCGCCCCTATCCCGATCGTCCTCGCATCGTCCCCCTTTGTGGCCTCGGCCCGACGTGCGACCGGCTCGGCGGCGACGTTGTGGGACACGTTGTCGATCTCCACCTCCGTGAGACGGAACGCGATACGCGCGCGCCCTTTCACACGGCCCGCCCGCTCCGCGGCCGTCACGTGACCGGTGAAGACCGAGCCGGCCGGCAGCACCTCGACGCCTTCCAGCATCAGCGGCGCACGCAGCGTCGCCCGCACCGGGTCTTCGAGCCGGCTGTGTTCGGATGAGACCGTAGATTGCAGCTCCAGCGCGAGCACCGTACCCGGGGGTATGGACACCTCGCGGTGCGCCGGTGCCGCCGCCTCTCCCCCGTCCATGTCGTGAGCCGATGTGCCCGCCGAACAGCCCGTCGAGAGGGCCGCACACCCAAGCATGACCGTCATCAGTCTGCGCATGTCCGTGACCTCCTCGACCAGTCCCCGTAGCCAGGATCGTGCCGGCCACCCGGATCGCCCGGAAACCGTTGAATCTACGGCGCTCCCGGCGAACCTCTGCTAAGGTGACGCCATGCGCGGCCCTGTCGTTCTTACTCGCCTCCGGGTAGTCGTGACCGGCATCCTCCTCCTGCTGGCGCACGCGGCGGCCGGGCAGCGCCTGCCCGACCTGGTCGTGCCGGAGCACTACACGCTCTGGTTCGCGCCCGACTTCACGACCGACACCTTCCGCGGCACGGATCGCATCGAGGCGCGGCTCACGCGGCCCTCAGCCGCCGTGACGCTTCACGCGCTCGACATCACCTTTTCGTCGGTGGCCATCACCGCCGACGGGCGCACGCAGGCCGCGTCCGTGCGCCTGGACGAGGCGCAGCAGACCGCGACGCTGCAGGTGGCCGAGGCGATGCCGGCCGGGCCGATCACCATCGACATCACCTTCAGCGGGGTCCTCAACGACAAGCTGCGGGGCTTCTACCTGAGCACGGCGAACGGCCGGAAATACGCGGTGACGCAGATGGAGCCGACCGACGCGCGCAGAGCGTTCCCCTGCTTCGACGAGCCGGCGCTGAAGGCGACGTTCGACATCTCGGTGACCGCGCCGGCCGGCGACACGGTGATCTCGAACGGGGCGCTGCTCTCGGACGAGCCCGGTCCTGATCCGGGCACGCACACGCTGCGATTCGCCAGAACGCCGAAGATGTCCACGTATCTCGTGGCGATGCTGGTGGGTGACTTCGTCTGCCGCGCCGGCACGGCCGACGGCGTGGATGTCCGCGTGTGCGCCACGCCGGACAAGCAGGGGCTCACGGGCTTCGCCCTGGAGGCCGCGCTCTACGAACTCCGCTTCTTCAACGAGTACTTCGGCATCCCCTACCCGTTCGGGAAGCTCGACATCGTGGGCGTGCCCGACTTCGCCGCCGGTGCGATGGAGAACGCGGGCGCCATTACGTTCCGCGAATCGCGCCTGCTGGCGGACCCCGCGCGCGCCTCGCTCGGCACGCGCAAGACGGTCGCCTCCATCGTGTCGCACGAGATCGCGCACCAGTGGTTCGGCAACCTGGTGACCATGCGGTGGTGGGACGACATCTGGCTCAACGAGGGGTTTGCGACCTGGCTCGCCAACAAGCCGCTCCAGCAGTGGCGCCCCGACTGGGACACGCACCTGGACGACGCGCAGGACACGGACGGCGCGCTGTCCACCGATTCGCTCCAGGCCACGCGCGCGATCCGCGCCAGCGCGAACACACCGGCCGACATCGGACAGGTCTTCGACGCCATCGCGTACGAGAAGGCCGCCGCCGTCATCCGCATGGTGGAACGCTTCGTCGGGGAGGAGGCCTTCCGCGGCGCGGTCATCTCGTATCTGCGCAGGCACGCGTACGGCAACGCGACCGGCGAGGACTTCTGGAACGAAGTGGCGGCGGTTGCCGGGAAACCGGTCGCCGACATCATGGCGAGCTTCGTCACGCAGATCGGGGCGCCGGTCCTGGAGGTTGCCACCGCCTGCACGGCCGCTGCGACCACCTTGACCCTCCGACAGTCGCGATTCACCTCGGCGCCGGGTGCCCCAACACCTGCGCCGCAAATCTGGTCGATCCCGGTGTGCGTCCGCTCCGCGCACCGGGCTGACGCCACGTGTCGCGTGATCGCGAAGCCGGAAGAGACCGTGTCGGTGCCGGGTTGCGGGGCACCCGTGTTCGTCAACCCTCACAGCGTGGGCTACTACATCAGCGAATACGCGCCGGATGCCGCCCGCGCCCTGGCACGCGACCCGGACCTCACGCTGACCACGGCGGAGCGCCTCCGGCTGCTCGGCGACGAATGGGCCCTGGTCCGCGCCGGCCGGCACGACATCGGCGTCTACCTCGACGTCGCCGCGGCGCTGGCCGATGACGAAGCGCCGGAGGTCATCGGCGACATCGCCGGGCGGCTCGCCTACGCGATGGCGTATGTCGCCCGGCCCGACGACCGCGAGCGGCTGCGCGCGTGGATCCGGACGACGTTCGGCCCTGCGCTCGATGCCATGGAGTTCCCCGGCCCCGCGGACGATTCGGACCAGCGCCAGACGCGCCGTGCAACGCTCGTGCGGCTGCTCGGTGTCACGGCCGGCGTGGAAGCGGTGCAGGCGCGGGCTCGGGAGCTGGCGCTCCGGTACCTGTCCGATCCCTCGGCTATGGCTCCAGGCCTGGTGTCCACCGTGCTCCAGGTGGCCGCCCTCTCCGGCGATGCCGCGCTCTACGAGCGTTTCCAGGGGCGCCTGCGCGAGCTGACATCCGTGCCGGAGGAGTACTACCGGTTCCTGGGCACCTTGTCGTCCTTCAGGGACCAGGCCCTCGCCGGTCGCACCCTCGAGTACGCGTTGTCCGACGAGGTGCGGTCGCAGGACACGGCGCAGCTCATTGCGGGGGTGATGGGGTCGTCCTCCCGCGACAGCGCCTGGACGTTCGTCAAGCAGCACTGGACGCGGGTGTCCGACAAGCTGGGCACGTTCCAGGGGCTGCCGGGCGTCGTCGGCTCGGTCGGGAGCTTCTGCTCGACCGACGCGGCACACGAGGTGCGCCGCTTCTTCCAGGACCACCCCGTGCCGACGGCCGCCCGGACGCTCAGCCGCGCGCTGGAGCGGATCGAGAGCTGCGCCGCGCTGGCGGAGCGGCAGGCCGCCCCGTTGTCGGCGTGGCTCGCGGATGCACGATGAACATGGCCCCGTGGCGGAACTGGCAGACGCTGCGGACTTAAAATCCGCTGGCCGGCAACGGCCGTCCGGGTTCGACCCCCGGCGGGGCCACCTATACTGGAACTCTTGGAATCGCGCAGGCCCAGACGACGCCGCTCCGGCGGATGACGGCGACTGGTTGAACGCGCCTGGCGCGCGGCCTTCCCGACGAGAACGCCCACGCGCCGAACGAGCGGCTGGACCTCGGGAACTTCCGCAACGGGATCGTCGCGTCCGCGATCCTCATATCAGGAGATCGCGAACCTGAACGGTGCGTGGCATGGGACTCCTCGATACGACGTTCGTGACGTCCGTTCTCACGGTGGATGATCCGTTCTGCCGCGGTCACGGCTCCCAGAATGGCTCCGAGTACCTGGGCGCGGGCCTCCTCTACTACGGGCTCGCCTACTCGACGAGGGCGCGGATCTGCGTCTGCCTCGGATCCGGCGGCGGCTTCGTGCCGCGCATGATGCGGCAGGCGCAGCGGGATCTGGGCCTCGAGGGCGCCCGCACGATCCTGGTGGACGGACTCAACGAGGTTCCGCGAGAGAAGGTGAAGATCTGGGGCACGCCGTACTGGGCGCCTGCGGACTCGACCTTCCGCACGAACTTCCCCGACGTCGAGATCGTGGCGCGGCTCACGGCCGACGCGTGCCGGGACGTCTTCGTGCCGGCCGGGCTCCGGATCGACTACCTTCACATCGACGCGGACCATCACTACGAGGGGGCCCGCCAGGACTGGGATCTCTACGCGCCGCTGGTTTCTGACGGTGGCGTGATCACGCTGCACGACACGAAGAACTTCCGTCCGCCGTGCGGCGTGCCTCGACTCATCGAAGAGATTCGCGCCGAGGGCCGCTACGGGGTGGTCGATCTCCCGATCAGCTACGGCACGGCAATCGTGACGCGCAATCCCGCGCCGCGGTGATGCGGCTCCTTCTCCTCCAGGACCAGGTCCACCTTCCGTCGCTGGGCGGGGGCAACAAGACGACCCGGATGCTGATGGAGCAGCTCGCCCGGCGCGGGCACGAGTGCAGCCTGATGGCCCCCGCCCTCACCACAAGGGCAGGGCCTGCCACGCTGGAGGAGTTCGCCGCCGAGATGACCGGGCGCGGGATCGCGCCGATCGAGGCCGGCGACGTGTTCGACTATGAATTCAGGGGTGTCAGCGTTTCAAGCTTTCGCGAGCGTGTGCCGGAAGGCGACGGACGCGACGCCTGGCGATCGGCGATCGCCGCGCGGATCGCGCGGTGGGTCCCCGACTGGGTCATCGTGTCCGACGACCGCCACCGCGTCCTGCTCGACGCGGCGTTCGACGCCGGCGCGCGCGTCTGTTTCCTGGCGCAGACGGTGATGCACATGCCGTTCGGGCCGGACGCGGCCAGGCCGAGCGCACAGCAGGCGGCCCTCGTGCGACGGTGCCACGCGGTCATGGCGGTCGGCCAGCTTCCGGCCTACCTGCGCGAGCATGGCGGAGTGGAGGCGGCCGGGTTCGCGCCTCCCGTCTACGGCCCGGGCCCGTTCCCGCTGCTCGGGAGGTGGGACGGTGAGTTCGTGACGCTCGTGAACCCCTGCGTCGAGAAGGGCGTCGGCATCCTGACGGGGCTGGCGGCTGCCCGGCCGGACATCGCTTTCGCGGTGGTGCCAACGTGGGGCGCCGACGCAGGGCTCCTCGCCGAGCTGGCCGCGATCCCGAACGTCTGCATTCTGCCGCCGGCCGACGACATCGACGACGTGCTGGCGAGGACGCGGATTCTGCTTGCGCCATCGCTCTGGCCGGAGGCCTTCGGCCTCATCGTGGTGGAAGCGATGCTCCGCGGCATCCCCGCGATGGCGAGCGACGTGGGCGGGCTTCCGGAGGCGAAGCAGGGCGTCGAGTTCGTGCTCCCGGTGCGGCCCGCCGAGCGGCGCGACGGCGTCTTCGCCTCTCCTCCCCAGGATCTCGGACCGTGGCTCGCGGCCCTCGACGCGCTGGTCTCGGATCGCGAACGGTACGCCCGGTGCTCGCGCGACTCGCGCGCTGCGGCGCTCCGATACGTGACGGGCATCGGCGTCGAGCCGATCGAGCAGCGGCTCCTCGCAGCGGGAGCAGCGTAGGCTGGTGGGATCGAAGGCGTTGCGCGCCGCGAGGCCTGTGAGGTTTCCCCACGAGGCTCCGGACACCGGGGCGGGCTGGATTGAGGCGATCGCCCGGCTTGGCCGATCGGATCGGATTCTCGTACTGGGTCCCAGCGGAGCCGGAAAGTCTCATCTCGTCCGCCGGATCGCGCCGATGCTGAATCGCCCGATCCAGCACCTCGACGCCCTGTTCTGGGAGCCCGGCTGGCGGACGTCACGGCCTCCGGCCGAATGGCGCACGCTGCTCGAGACCCTCGTCCGCGAGCCGCGCTGGATCATGGACGGCACCTACGAAAGCACGCTTCATCTCCGGCTCCCCGCCGCGGACAGCGTCGTGATCGTGGAGCGGTCGCGCGTGTTGTGCCTCTGGCGGGCGTTCGTGCGCGCCGTGCTGCTGCGGCGCCGCCCGCGTGCGGATGCCCCGCCGGGGGAGCGGTTCACGGTCGCGTTCGTCCGCTACATCTGGCGCTATGCGCATCACACCAGGCCGATGATGGCCGCTGTGCTCGCCAGGCAGGGCGCCGGGAAGAACGTCATCGTGCTCCGGGGGGCTGCGGACGAGAAGCGGCTGCTGCGCGACCTCAGTCGGGCCCTGGCCCACCCGTCACAGCTCTCCCAGTTCTAGGGCTCGTACGCGTTGCGTTCGGCAGGATCGCGGCTGAAGTACTCCACGAACTCGAACTCGTTGCCGTCCGCATCCAGGAAGTACACGCGGCGCCGGTGTGGATGCCCGGGCGCGATGTAGCCTTCCCGGAAGCCGGCCGCCAGCATCCGGGTCCGAAGCGCCTCCGCGTCCCGAACCTCGAAGCCCACGTGCTTGAAGCCGGGCGCGCCCGGGGTTCCCGGCGGCCGATCCGCGGTGGCCTCGCTGAGGGCGAGATACTGCGTGTCCGTTCCCAGGTGCGCCCATGCCGGCGACACGCCGATCGGTGAACGGCCGCGTACGCGCAGACCGGGGAAGGCGGTGGTCAGGAACCGGATGCTGTCCTGAAGGTCGCCGACCGTGAGGTTGACGTGCTCCAGCGCGAACGGCTCGGTCCCATCACGACTCATCGATCCATTGTGCCGCGGTCATGAGGCCCGATCACGAAGCTCGGCTTCGCATGCGCTGTGGCGAAGCGCGCTCGCCAGCTCGTCGAAATTGGAGATCAGATCGCGCAGATCGGAGGAATTCTGCTTGATGCTGGCCGCGGAGAGCGGCACGCGGGTGTCGCGCAGGCCAAGAAACCCGAGCATTCGGGCCTGCTCGTCCGGATCGAAGAGCCGCTCGTAGGTCACCGCCAGCGCAGGCGCCCCCGACTGCGCGAGGGCGGCATCCACGCCGGCATAGAACAGCTCCTGCTCCGCGATGTGCTGGCGCAGGGCGGCGACATCCACGCGCACCAGCGGGCGGTCCTTCGGCACGTCGGCGTGGTCGTACGCCTCCCAGACCCCTGTGGCCTGGGCGCGCTGCTCCGACACGTAGGTCTTGAGCCGGTTCGCCCGGCGCAGCACGATCGTGCGCACGCCCGGATCGCCCAGCACGGCGTCCAGCACCGCCGGGTGCTGGCCTCGCGTCATCTTGAACCCGACGCAGGAATGCCCGAGATCCGCGTCCCAGACGCGCGGAAGAAAACCGAGGGGATCGCGGTCCCGCTCCTCCAGCGTCCCCAGCGTGAAGGCGCCGCCCCGAAGCCGGAGCGCGTAGAACACTCCAGCCGGGTTGTAGAGCTCGTGATGGCAGAGCACGCGCGGGTGCGAATCGAGCAGCGTGCAGAGCAGGTTGCTGCCGCTGCGCGCAGCAGCCACGATCACGAACTTCGTCACGATGCCTCGCTCGCGGGGGCCCACGTCGGCGGATGGAGCCGCTGCTGCATGGCGCGCAGGACGCTGACCACCGAAAGGTCGTCGGGCCGCACCAGGTACACGGCCCCGTCGTAGGACGTCGCTGCGACGAAGGCGCCGCAGCGCGCCGCACAACTGAGCCCGTTGTGCGCGATCTGCCGCCGGATCAGCTCGCCCGTGCGGACGTCGTACCGGAAGACCATGCCCCAGTAGTTGGTCACCACGACCGTCTGTTCGTCGAAGAAGCAGACCGCCTTGGGCGACTTGTGTCCGAGCGGGCGGAGATCGACGAGATGGCCGCTGTGCACGTCGTGCAGCTTCAGCGTGAAGTCTCGTCCGGCGCTGGCGATCAGGCGGCCGGACGGGTCGATGTCCACGTCGTCCACGATCGCGGTGTGTCCCAGATAGCGATGGAGGCGCTCGCCCTCGAAGCTCCATGAGTGCAGCGTTCCGTCCGCGGCGCAGCTGACGCCGATCGGAAGCGTCGGATGCAGCCGCAGCGCCTTCACGGCGCCGTCATGCGCGGGGATGATGCCCCGAACCGCGCCCTCACGAGTCACGCGGACCACGGCGCCGCTGTAGCACGCGACAAACGCTTCAGCCGCGGACCCAGGATGACGAGACACGCGCACCGCGTTGATCGGGCCCTGGCCGAGCGGGACGCAGACTTCGTCCCGCAATGCATGGCCTGCGTGCGTCCAGATGTGCAGCGTGTGGTCGTGGGCTCCCGCGATGACCAGATCGTGCGCGTCGTCCATGGTGACGGCGTTCATCAGGACGCGCCCTGCGGCCGGCGCCGTCTCGGCCGTCCATCGCGCCTCGCCTGGCGTGAGGCGACCGAGCCGCACGACGCCGTCGTCGCTGACGGTGACGATGTCGCCGCGGGCGTTCGACGAGACTTCGTTCAGGCAGGCGTTCCCGCGGCCGTCTCCGATCTCGCGGAGACGGCGCCCGCTGGCCGCGTCCCACTCGATCACGGTCCCTTCGAAGGTACCCGCCAGAATCGAGCGGCCGTCGGGGGACCAGTTGAACGACCGTTCCCATGTCGCCGGATGCCGCTCCAGCTCGACCTCCTGCTCGAAGGTGTCGGCGTTCCAGATCAGGACGCGCTGGTCGTAGGCGGCCGATAGAAGCGCTCCCGTCGCCGGCGAGGCCGCGACCCGCTTGATGCCGCACGCGTGGGCGGGAATCGTGGCCGCAGGGGCGCCTGATGCGATGTCGAGGACGCGAAGAACCCCGTCATCGCACCCCAGGATCACGCGACCCCGGATCGGATCGACCGCGCAGGAATCGGTCTCGTGCTCGAACGGCCCCCACATGCGCAGCATCCGGCCGGTCTCCAGATCCCACATGCGAAGGGTCATGTCGTCGCCAGACGTGTAGACGCGCCCATCGTGGCAGACCACGGAGAGCACGTCCCGCTCGTGACCGTCGAGCGCGCGAACGATCGCGCCGGTTGCCAGATCCCAGACGAGAACCCGCCGGTCCCGCGAAGCCGAGACCCCGAGCGTGGCGCCCGCGAACGCGAAGTCTTCCACGTCGTCGGCGTGCCCGATGAGCACGTTTGCGCAGACGCCGCGGCGGAGGTCCCAGATGTAGATGCTGTAGTCGGAGCCTGCCGACGCCGCCAGCGTGCCGGAGTCGTTGACGGCAATCCGGTTGACCAGGTGATCGTGATAACCGAGCAGCGTCATGCCGCCGGCGTCGAGATCGACCATCCCGACGGCGCCGTCATATCCGGACGACACGGCCCGGCGGGTGCCTGGAACGCCGGTCACGCACGTGATCGGCCCGCGGTGGCGGACGAAGACGCCCGCGTCGCCCCGCGTTGCCAGGCTGACAGCGAGCGGAGCCGGGGTGTCTGTCGCGGTGATGATCATGCCCGCAAGCCCCACTTGCCGACGGGGTGAATCCGTGAAAGGTAGAAGTAACGGGGCAACCTGGATGCCAACGGGACTACATGCGGATTTCGGTGATATGTAGCGCGGCCGGCTCGAGGAAGCCCGGTTTAGTCTCCCTGTACCGAGACCAATAGTCTCCGGCGCGGAGCCCATTGACGCTGGCATTCGCGTAATCGGAACCGTAGACCAGCGCCTCCCCGTTTGCCGCGGCCAGGCCGGCCATCCAGCGTTCGTAGCTCGCCTGACGTGCCCGCTGGGAGTAGTACCAGTTGCCGTACATCGTGAAGAATGCGTTGCTCCACCAGACGATGTCGTGCGGGCGGGGATCTCGCGCGACCTCGCGGAGCGCCGGCGCGGGATCGGTCAGCAGGTCGCACTCGATGTAGGCATGCGGCAGCCGGCGATACGCGTTCCAGTGGCGTCGAAAGGCCTCGGCGCCTCCCCACCATTCCAGCTCCCGCCGCCAGGCCAGCTCGGCGTCGCGCCAGTCGAGCGCCTCGGGCGGCGCATCGCCCCACAGGTGATAGTACGTGCCGGGAGAGGGGTGCTTCGCGAAGAGATAGCGCACGAATCCGGGAAAGTGATCGCCGTTCCACTCCTCGACCAGCCGGCGGCGCACGGCGAGTGCCTGCGGGCTGTAATCGAGGAAGACGACCCGGGTGCCGGCGTCGAATCCGTGCCTGTGCAGGATCGCGTTCGGCTTGAAGCCGGCGGCGACTGAGTAGAGTGTGCCGGTTGCCCCATCCGCGCCTCCCGTCGCGGCGACATCGTCGTACGACTCGATGTTCCAGAGGAACACGCCCCTCCGCGCGTTGGCGGTCTGCCTGGCGATGACGCCCAGGAACTCCCGCTGGTTCTCGTCCAGCCGTTCGTCCTGCCTCAGGTTCTCGGGATCCAGGTCCGCCTGCGCGCCGCCGCGTCCGACATACGGCGCGAGCGCCTGAGCGCGCGTCGGACACGACGCGCCGAGGTCGAGCGTCCGTCCACGCAGCAGCGGCTCAATGTCCCGCACCGGCAGCCCGCCGCGATCGCAGGCGGCGATGAGCGCGTCGCCGAACGGAGGCGAGCCGGCCTCCCGGTAGCGTGCGAGGTCCACGAGCAGGCACCGTGTTGACAGTGCCCGGCGGCCCTCGGGGCTGGTCTCGGTGTATGCCGCCACGAGATACGGCTCGCGTTCCGCGAAGTCGGCCAGGGCGCTCGTGAGATCGGGCGCGGACGACCCCGGGTCCCACCGCTCGCGCACGACGTGGCCGGCGAACTGGATGAAGCAGTGGCGGAATCCGCGCGCCAGCGCGTGACCGAGGACGGCGTCGACGGTGGGAGCGAGCAGGATCGGCCCGCGGTAGGTGTAGCGACACCAGGAGATCGTGAGATCGACCAGCTTGTCAGCGAGAGCGCTTTCAGGCGCGGTCGCACCGACGACGCCGAATGCCAGCATCGACGGTCGAAGCGGTCCCCCCGGCATGAACGCCCAACGTATCATGGGCGGCGGAGTTCCATGCCCTTCCGGCGCCGCGAGACCCGGTTCCTGATTCTCTGCGCCCGAACGGACGCCGACCCGGCGCGTGTGCGGGCGCTGGCCAGCGGCGATCTCGACTGGCGGGCGCTTCGCGAGCGTGCCAGTCGGTGCGGCATCGCCCCGATGGTGGATGCGGCCCTGAAGGGCGCGGCCGGATCCGCGGACATCCCTGCAGAAGCCCTGCAGATGTTCGAAGGGGCCTATCTCTCGAACGCCCGCCGGAACGAGACCCTGTTTGGACACCTCGCGCGAATCCTGTCGGCCTGCGGGCAGAAGAGGATTCCAGTCATCGTCCTGAAGGGAGCGGCCCTGGTCGAAGAGGTCTACGCCGATCGCGGGCTGCGGCAGATGGTCGATCTCGATCTGCTGATCCAATCGGAACACCTGCAGGCCGTCGACCGGATGCTCGACGCCATGGATTACCCGCGGGTGCCGGAAGACGGCAAGATCAAGGCCCCGGAGTGGTATGCGGCGCATCACCAGCATCTCGCTCCTCGCAGGTCCCGCGACGGCGCATGCATGATCGAGATCCACTCCCACATCGTCGGCGCCTTCTCGCCGGTGCAGCTGCCCATCGCCGATCTGTGGCGCCGGTCCCGCCCCGCGCGCATTGCCGGCGTGGCCGCTCGTGTGCTGGCGCCGGAGGACCTGCTGCTGCACCTGTGCGCGCACTTTTTCGAGGACGTCGGGCACAAGCCGACGCTGCGCATCCCGAGTGACGTGATGGAAACGATCAGGCGGTACCCGCTCGACTGGGACGCCGTCCTCTCGTCGGCGCGCGCCTATCGGATGGCGAAACGGCTGTACTACGTCCTCTATCTGTCGAAAGAGGTGATCGGGCTGCCGATCCCAGCGGCGGCGCTGCGCACGCTGCGCCACGAGGCCCGCCCCGGCTTCTGTGAGCGGATGACGCTTCGCTTCCTGTTGTCGAAGGCGATGGTGGTCCCCAAGTCCGGCCCCGTGCCCAGCTGGCTGCTCGAAGCCGCCAGCTGGGAGCTTCTGCAGCCCCGTCCGGCGTGGCGCAACTTCACGGAGCTCGGCACGCGCATTCGGGACTCGTACGTGCAGTCGGCCAGACTGCAGGCTGCGGCGTCACGATTCCCCGGATGGTTCTATATCGCGTGCATCCACGTGCCCTGGCTCATGACGCGGGCGATGGGACGTGCGTTTCGAATGCGCGTCGGCCCGCGATCAGGCTAGGCTGGTGCGAGCGTCCATGTCTCGACAGCGTTCTGCGCTCACGTCCGCACTCGCGGTGAGCGGCATCGTCCTGCTCGTCAATACGGCGTACGTGTGGGCGTTCGCCTCGCCGACGGTCTTCTACGTTGCGAACGTGCTGCTGCATCTGGCACTGGGCATCGCCGTCTCGATCGGCGGGGCCGTGCTCCTCGCGCGCGAGCCCGCTCTGCGGCGCACGCTGGGCCCGGCCGCTCTGGCCATGGCGGTGGCGCTGGGCTTCGCGATCGTTTTGATCGTCCGGGGCAACATCAGCGACCACCGGTGGGCACTACGCGCGCACATCGTGGCTGGACTCGTCGCCGCTGTGGCCGCCCTGCCGTCCGCGTGGCGGGCGATGCCGCAGTCCGGTCGCGTGCGGACGCTCGGCGCCGTCGCCGTCGCGGCGACGGCGCTCGTGTTCCTGTTGCCCATCGGCGTGCGTCAGTATCAGAAGTTCCATCCGAACCCGTCCCATCGCATCGTGAACCCGCTGACGGCGCCGCTGTCGATGGAGGACGAGGGCGGCGGGCCGGCGTCTCCGTTCTTTCCGTCCGCGGCGAAGACCAACGTGGGCGGCATCATCCCGTCGGACTTCTTCATGGACTCGGCGATCTGCGGTGAGTGCCACAGGGACATCTACGATCAGTGGAAGGGCTCGGCCCACCGGTTCTCGTCGTTCAACAACCAGTTCTATCGGAAGGCGGTCGAGTACATGCAGTCGGTCGGCGGGCTGGCGCCGAGCAAGTGGTGCGCCGGGTGCCACGACCACGCGATGTTCTTCAACGGGCGGTTCGAGCGGCCGGTCACGGACCAGATCGACACGCCCGAGGCCCATGCCGGACTCGCGTGCACGTCGTGCCACTCGATCGTCCACGTCGAGGGCAGCATGGGCAACGGCGCCTTCACGATCGAGTACCCGCCGCTGCACGAGCTCGCCACCAGCAGGAACCGCTACATTCGCGCGCTCGATCGCTTCGTCACCTATCTCAACCCCAAGCCGCACCGCCGTTCGTTCATGAAGCCGTTCATGAGGGAGGACTCGTCCGAGTTCTGCGCCGCGTGCCACAAGGCGCATCTGGACGTGCCCGTCAACAACTACCGCTGGCTCCGCGGGTTCAACGACTACGACAGCTGGCAGTCGAGCGGGGTGTCCCATCAGGGCGCGCGGTCCTTCTACTACCCGGAAAAGGCGACGGCGTGCATCGGGTGCCACATGCCGCCCGTCACGTCGACGGACCCGGGTCGCCATGAGGACGGCACCGTGCATTCGCACCGGTTTCGAGGGGCCAACACCGCCGTGCCGTTCGTCAACCACGATGCCACGCAGCTGAAGGAGACCGAGCGGTTTCTCACGTCGGGCTTCGTCCGCGTGGACATCTTCGCGATCTCGCCCATCAACGAGCTGTCCGCGGAGACACGCCCGGGTCGGGAGATCGGGAACGTGGCGGCGCCCGTCGACCGGGTCCGGCCCGCGCTCGCCCCCGGCTCCACGGTTCGCGTCGACGTGGTGGTGCGCACCGTCAGGGCCGGGCATTTCTTCCCCGGCGGCACCGCGGATGCGTTCGACATCTGGCTCGAACTGCAGGGACGCGACGGCTCGGGCCGGGTGATCTTCTGGAGCGGCCAGGTACGGGACGGGGGGACGGGTCCCGTCGACGAGGCGTCGCACTTCTACCGGTCGTTGCTGCTCGATGCGAAGGGCAACCCCATCGACAAGCGGAACACCTGGCAGGCGCGCGCCTCGATGTACGTCCGGCACATTCCACACGGGTCGGCAGACGCGGTGCACTTCCGCGTGCGGATCCCGAAGGACGCGCAGGGGCCGATCACCTTCACCGCGAAGCTGAACCACCGGAAGTTCGCGCACGCCTACACGCAATTCGCGTATGCGGGCGAGCCTGAACCCGGACAGGACCCCGCCCTGCTGAGCTCGTCGCACAACAGCCTGCGGTACTCCTTCGATCCGGCGAACATCCCGGCGAACGTGTCCGGACAGATCAAGGACCGCATCCCGGACCTGCCCATCACCGTGCTGGCCGAGGCGACGGCCACCGCCCCGCTCGGCGACATCGAGACGCCTGCCACCTGGACGCCGGTCGTGCTGGAGGCGGACCGCGAGCGCTGGAACGACTGGGGGATCGGCCTGCTGCTCCAGGGCGATCTCAGGGGCGCCGGGTACGCGTTCACGCAGGTGACGATCGCCGACCCGGGGTATGCGGACGGCTGGATCAACGTGGCGCGGGCGCTGATCCAGGAGGGCGACACGGCTGGCGCCAGGCGATACGTCGATCGGGCGCTCACGATCGCCCCGCTGGTCGAGCGGTTCTATTACTGGAAGGCGCTGATCCAGAAGGCGGACGGCGACTACGAGGGCGCGCTGACGTCGCTCGAGACAGTGGCGGCCAAGTACCCGCGGGATCGGGTCGTGCTCAACCAGATCGCACGGCTCCTCTTCCTCCAGCGGAAGTACGCCGAGGCGCTCGGGGTGCTCGAGCGCGTGAGCCGTGTCGATCCCGAAGACGTGCAGCTGCACTTCACCGCGATGCTGTGTTACCGGGCGCTGGGCCGCGCAGACGAGGCGGCACGGGAGGAACGGCTCTTCCTGCGGTTCAAGGCCGACGAGTCGTCGCAGGCGATTACGGGCGCAAGACGCCTCGAGCGGCCGGAAGAGAATATCGAGCGGCAGGAGATCCACGAGCACGAGAGCGGGCATCTGCCGGGCCTCGAGCCACGCCGGCCGGTGCAGGCTGGCGCGGCTCGACAGGACGGCAACTGATGCCCTGTCGCGTGCTGCTGGGGACGGTGGGAGTGGCAGCACTGGCGGCGGCGGCCGCGCCGGGAGCGGTCGGCCCGCCCGTGCGCGTGACGTTCACCGACGTGACGGCCGCGGCGCGCGTCACCTTCACGCACAACAGCGGGCGCAGCGGAAACAAGTACCTGCCCGAGACGCTAGGATCGGGCGGGGCGTTTCTGGACTTTGACGGCGACGGCCGTCTTGACATCCTGCTCGTCAACGGCAGGGACTGGCGCCCGACGGGACGAAGGTCGCTGAGCGCGCTGTTCCGGAACACCGGCAATGGCACCTTCACCAACGTCACCGCTGGAAGCGGCCTCGACGTCGAGATGCACGGCATGGGGGTCGCGGTGGGCGACTACGACAACGACGGCCGCGACGACGTCTACATCACGGCGCTCGAAGGCGACCGCCTGTTCCACAACCGGGGCGGCGGCAGGTTCGCCGACGTCACGAAGGTCGCCGGCATCGCCAACGCCGCCTTCGGTACGAGCGCGGCCTGGCTCGACTTCGATCGCGACGGCCGGCTCGATCTCTTTGTCGGCAACTACGTCCAGTGGACCATCGCGGGCGATCTCTGGTGCACGATCGACGGCGTGACGAAGTCGTATTGCACCCCGGAATCCTACAGGGGCGTCCCGTCGAAGCTCTACCACAACCTCGGCGGCGGCCGGTTCGAGGATGTCAGCCACGAGGCAGGCATCGGCGACCCGACGAGCAAGTCGCTCGGGGTGAGCGTCGTCGACTACGACGTCGACGGCTGGCCGGACGTGTTCGTGACCAACGATACGCAGCCGCACAGGCTGTACCGGAACAACAGGAACGGCACGTTCACCGACCAGGCGCTCACCGCCGGCGTGGCCTACGGTGAAGACGGCGTCGCGGGCAGCGCGAGAGGCGCCGACTTCTCCGACTACGACAGGTCGGGACGGCCCCACCTGCTGGTCGGCAACGCGCCGAATCAGATGCTCGGTCTGTATCACAACGAGGGGAACGGGCTTTTCGTCGACGAGGCGCCGAGATCGGCCGTGGGGCGCGCCAGCCTCCTGACCCTGGCGTTCGGCGTCTTCTTCTTCGACTACGATCTGGACGGTCACCCCGACATCCTGGCCGCCAACGGCCATCTCCAGGAAGAGATCGGCCACGTCCAGTCGAAGGTGCAGTTTCGGCAGCCGCCCCTGCTGTTTCGCAACGTCGGGCAGGGGAAGTTCGAGGACTCGAGCGGCAGCGTCGGCGCCGCGTTCACCCGCCCCATCGTTGGCCGGGGGGCGGCCTACGGGGATTACGACGGCGACGGCGACCTCGACGTCCTGATCACCACGAATCACGGCCCGGCGCACCTCTTCAGGAACGACGGCGGGAACACGAACAACTGGATCTCGATTCGGACGCGCGGCGTGACGTCGAACCGCAACGGCATCGGGGCGGTCGTCCGCGTCCGGAGCGCGTCGGGCACGCAGTGGAGCGCCGTCCGCAGCGGATCGAGCTACTGCTCGGAGAGTGACCTGGCGCGGACGTTCGGCCTGGCGAAGGATCCGGTCGTGTCGGCGATCGACATCGAGTGGCCGAGCGGCGCGAGGGACCGTGTCGCGAACGTGCCGGTCAACCAGGCCGTGACGATTGAAGAAGGAAAGGGAATCGTCAGGCCTAATCCTTCCTCGGGACCGTGACTTCCAGCAGCGAGTGCCTGCCTGCCATCCCCTTGATCGTGATGACCGCACCTGCGGCGATCAGCCTGGTGACATGCAGCCCCACGTTCGGCCCGCCAAACACCAGGAACCTTTCGTGTGACGACACGAAATCGGAGAAGAAGGCGGCGTTTACGGCAGCGCCGCAACAGTTCCGCAGCCTGATGTAGTCCCTGGCGACGAAATCGTCCTTCTCCCAGTCGACGTACACGAGGCGTGACGCGACGTCTGCGGGCGCATAGTAGAACGTCGGCTGTGACTCCAGGCCTTCCAGCAGGACGATGGGTACGTTCGCGTCCGGTGCAGCGGCCATCGCGGCGTATCTGGCCAGGAAGGCAGGCTCATTGGTGCTCACCTCGAATGAGGTGCTGGGCTCGCGTATCGAGGTCGCTCGTGCGTAGGAGATGAAGTCCCTGCCGATCTGCCCCGCCAGCAGAAGCAGGATGCCCAGTCCGATCGCGGGCCGTCTCGCCGCAGCCATTCCCAGCAGGCCGGCGAATCCGGCGATAAAGGACAGCCCGTAGCGATGGTAGTAGTTCGTCCCCACCAGCCCGGCCAGCACGCACGCGAAGACTGGCAGCGCCATGCACGCCAGGAGCGCCGCCGTTTCGTGGGATGGCATGGCGTGCACGGCACTCCGTTCAGCGAGACGGCGTGGCGCCAGCACGTGAGCCGTGCACACCAGCACGGCGGTCCCTGCCAGCACCATGACAGCGGGACTCAGGGTCGACTGGTAGGTGTCCAGCAACGCGCTCAGAGTGGGCAGGCGCGTGGGGGCTGGCAGGCCCGTCTCGGACATGCGGTAGAGCGGGACCAGCAACATGGCGGGTGCGGACGAAACGGCGAGCGTTCCCCACAGCGGCCAGTCCGCACGCCCGCGCGTCCGAGCCCGCGCGAATTCCCCGAAAGCAATCGGCACGAACAGCAGCACGCCGAACGCGTGCATGAGCGGACCACAGGCCAGGGCCGCGCCAAGACCCATCAGCCACGGCCACCGGCGTTCGGCCGGCGCCGCTGCGGCCTGCCAGCACACGAGCGCCAGTCCGGCACAGCCGATGACGAGCCCGTGCGGCCTCGCCTCGTAGGCATACCAGTACGCCGTGGTGACCAGCGGAAACAGCATGCTGACACATCCGCCCAATGCCGACGATCGTCTCGACACGAACCGGAACAGGCAGAGGCAGAAGGCTCCCACCCCGACGATTTCAGGCAGCCTCGCACCCAGATGACTTTCGCCGACGAGGGACCCGGAGAGCTTCGTGAGCAGGTAGAAGAGGGGCGGGTTGAAATCCACACCGTCCAGCAGGACGCGCCAGAGGGAGTCCAGGTCGGGCAGACGCGAGAGGTAGACGGTGTAGAGCTCGTCGAACCAGAACAGCTTTCTGGAGGCGCGATAGCCGGTCGCCCCTGCATAGGCGATCGAAAACAGCATGACGAGGACGAACGCATGACGACCGATGTACTCCGAGACACGGCCTGCGGCGGCGTCCAGCCGTTCTCCTCTGCCGCACGCCGCGCGCGCGGAAGGCGGAGCCTGTGAGGGGACTATCGCCACGTCATTGGTGACTCTCGCCATGTGAGACGACTGGATCAGCCGGGTCAGTATATTGCTACGATCACGGCGCGAGACCTGTGAGCGCGATCAGACTACGCGGCCGGTTGACCCTCCTTCGGCGGGACCTGCTCGCGTACGCGCGCTGTGTCCGCCATGGACGGCCGGCGTCGCTCCAGGCCCATCGCCGGTGGGATCGCGCGTCGTCGCGCATCTGGCTGGCCACTCGTGACACGGCCCAGCTCTACGCCGCGATCGGTTTCTCGGACGAGTTGCGCGCGCGTCGGCCGGACCTGCGCTTCGTGGTCTCGGTGCCGTCGCCGCGGCACGGCGAACTGGCGACCGCGGCCTTCACGCCCGACGACCTCGTCGTGGAGACGCCCTGCGAATGCCCCGCATTCGGCCGTCGGGCCCTGACGGCGCGGAGTGCGTCGACGCTCGTGGTGTTCGGAAATTCGATCCCGCTCGCACTGGCGCGGGCGGCCCGGGCATGCGGCGTGACCGTTGCGTGGATTGGCGCGGAAGT
>VFZH01000014.1 GCA_016871255.1 Acidimicrobiia bacterium
CGCAACCCCGGCGCCACGTCACCCCTGCGCACGGGGAAGGGGACGCTGGACAGCACGTCGCTGCTCGGCACGCTGCTGGCCGCCGGAGCCGATCCCAACGCCCGCACGGCTGAAGTCCCGAACCGGCCGACGAACGAGCGCGCGATCCTGATCGACGTCCAGCTCAACACCGGAGGCGCCACGCCGTTCCTGTTCGCGGCGCGCGGTGCGGACGCCGAGGCGATGCGGCTGCTTCTGGCTGCCGGAGCCAGTCCGGCGATCCGGACGATCGAGGGTGTGACGCCGCTGATGGTGGCGGCCGGTGTCGGCTACGTCGAGACGAGCGACGCGGGGGCCAACACAGAGCAGGAACTGCTCGAGTCGCTGGAGTTGCTGCTGGAGGTGGGCGGCGACATCAACGCGGCCAGCTCGCATGGCCAGACGCCGCTCCACGGCGCCGTCTATCGGGGCATCGACTCCCTGATCCGCCTGCTGGCGTCGCGCGGCGCGCGTGTGGACCAGGCCGATGTCTACGACCGGACGCCGATCGTCCTGGCAGAGCAGGGGTTCAACAACATGGGGCACTACCGCCGCGAAGATCAGGCGAGGCTGCTGCGGGAGCTGTACCGGCTTCCTTGAGACCCTGGCCGGATAAGGTTGCCATCTCGGCCGACGATGCATCCCGCCTCGCGGCGTTGCTCGTCAGTCACAGGCACCCGGCCTGCTCCCTCCTCGCGCCTGGCGATCCGGGCGCCTCGCCGCCCGAGAGTCGGCAACCGTATTCCCGCCAGGGCCCTTATCAACCGGTGTCACGACGCCCCTGGACGGGTCCTGTCGCCGGACAGGCCCGTCCGGCGCCGCCCGCGGGAGGGGTTGTGAACCGGCTTCAGGGACTCGGGACGGAACCAAACGACGGGTGAGCGCGTAAAGCAGTGAAGCGAAGGCGGGACGACGTGGCCGGGGGCGCCGGTGGAGTGGAACTCGGACTACTGAGGTGTCACATGCGACTGAGAGCACTTGCGCTGATGATGGGGTGGCTGCTGGTGGCGACGCCGGCGTGGGCGGCGTCGGCCGACGGGACGTGGAACGGGGCCGTGGACACGCCGGATGGAGCGGTGGATGTCAGCTTCACGTTCAAGACGGCCGGGGCCGAGCTGACGGGGACGACGACCGGTCCCGATGGCTCGTCGATGGCGCTCAAGAACGGGAAGGTCGATGGGGACAAGATCTCCTTCGCCGTGGACTTCGACTTCGGCGGCGGGCCGATGACGGTGAACTACACCGGCGTGGTGAAGGACGCCCAGATCGCGCTGACGATCGACTTCATGGGCATGCCCCTCGAGACCGTGCTCAAGAAGGCCAACTAGCAGTCGAGACAGCGCACCTCTGCGAAGATCTCGGCGTGTTTGTCCGGGTGCTCCCGGGCGTAGTTGACCAGGCACCGCACGGCCTTGGCGATGTCCGGCAGGCCGTGCAAGGCAGCCATCTGCTCGAGGAACTGGACCTTCTCCGCTTCGAGTCCGACCGTGCAGGGGCGGAAGTCCTTCATCGTGGTGTTCTCCGGCGGCTGACGGCGTCGTCCGGGTGCATCAGCCGCCCAGCGGGAGGATGAAGCGCCACCCCTCGGCGAGGCGCTTCTCGAGGTTGCTCTTCGCGTCGCCCAGGCCGCAGATCACCTTCGTCTGCGCGCGGCACGCGCGGCCGACCCGCTGGAACAGCTCCTCGACCTCCGGGAACGGCTTGTCGCCGCGCGGGCCGAGCCCGAGGTCGATGCTCATGTCGCCCGGTACGACGAGGATCGCGCTCAGGCCTGGCGCGGCCAGGATCCCCTCGATGTTGGCGACCGCTTCCGCCGACTCGATCATGGCCACCGCGAGGATCTCGCCGGCCGGGTTGTACGGCCAGACGTCCGCCTTGTCGTAGTACTCCTCCTGGCTGATGCCCCAGTAGCGCGCCGCGCGCGCCGGACCCCAGCCGCGCAGCCCGCGCGGCTCGCGGATCTTCGACTCGAGGCGCTGCGGGTAGCGGACCGCCTTGACGATGTCCGCCGCCTCCTGGCCGGTGTCCACGTGCGGGACGAGCACGCCGAACACGCCCGCATCCAGCACCTGCTTGATCGCCCACTTGAAGTTGTCGTCCCCCTCGGTGGGGATGCGGACCAGCGGCGCGATCTTCAACCGCCCGTTGGCGTCCTTGTCCTTGGCCACCTCCTGGAGGTACGCGTCCAGGCGATCGCCCTGGAATGCGCCGTGCTCCATGTCGAGAAAGCGCCAGGTCTCGCCGCTGAGCGCGGGCTTGCCGGCCTCGAGCGCGGCGATGGCCGGGTTCAGGCGCCCGGAACTCTGGGCGCTGATCTGGATGGTCGGCCCGAAGGCCAACGCGGATGCGGCGGCTGCGGCGAGGCCGACGACGAGTCGTGATGGACGGAATCGCGGATGAGTGAGCGTCATTGGTCGGTCCCTTGTTCTCACGATCGGGCCGGCTGGAGCTGGCCCGTCAACTATCGTCCCTGCGGCGGCGCGGCGCGGAGGAGCAGCACGGTCAGGCCGCCCAGCGCGTCGTGCATGTCGTTGTACGAATACGGAGCCGTCTTGTTGCCGAGAATGCGGTGCCCACCCCTGCTCGTCAGGTACGCGTCGGTGGCATTGACGTCCTCGACGAAGAAGTTGATGTAGTGCGCGCCGTGCCGGCGGTCGAGCAGGTCGCGCCACGGGCTCTTGCCGCCGACCGGCTGGATCACGCGCAGCACGATGTTGTCGAACCTGACCTGCGCTTCGCGCGTGTGCGCCTTCGGGTCGCCGGTGTAACCGTCGGCCAGCGGGACGGGCTTCGTGTCCCGCACGGGCGGCGCGGTCAGGCCGAACACGTCGGCGATGGCGCGCGAGGTCTTCTCCACGTCGCGCACGACCATGCCGATGTGGCTGACCGTGCGCTGATCGAACACCGTCGGCGTGGCCGCGACCGCCGGCACGGCCATCGCGACGATCACGAGCGCGGCCGCGATTCCGCACGCAGGGGCCGGCTTCCTCGGCCTGAGCCAGGAAGGCAGCCGGCCCGATCCGTGTGTCTGCACACGCATGGGTCTTGTCTCCCTATCGCCTTGCGCCCAGCAGGAGCACTGTCAGCCCGCCGAGCGCATCGTTCATGTCGTTGTAGGAGTAGGACGCGTTCTTGTTGCCGAGAATCCGGTGGCCCCCTTTCCTCGTGAGGTACGCGTCGGTTTCGTTGACGTCCTCGACGAAGAAGCAGAGGTAGTGGCCGCCCTTGCGGCGGTCGAGCAGGTCGCGCCACGGGCTCTTGCCGCCCACCGGCTGGATCAGGTTGACCCAGGTGTTGTTGAGCGGGACGTAGATCTCGCGGTTCCGCGCGAGCGGATCGCCGGTGAAGTCGTCCGGGTACTGCATCCGCGTGCCCTCCGGGGCGCCCCGCGCCGGGTTCACCGGCACGCCGAACAGGGTCATCCATCGCTCGCGGTACAGGTCGCCGTCGTCGACCATGAGGCCGATGCGGGCCATGTGCTGGAAGCCGGGCGTCCAGGCGACCGCGGGGTTGATGAGCGGGTCGCCCGGGATGACCGGGTTCGCCGCAGCCGCCACCCCGTCGGTGCCCTTCGTGAGCTCGATGACGAACGCCAGGTGATCCGTCATGTCGACCAGCGCGTAGTCGCCGCCCGCCTTGCCGAGCGTGCGCGTGCCGCCCTTCGACAGGAGCAGCGCCGCATAGGCGTCCACGTCGGGCACCGGGATCGAGAGGTGATGGAGCCCCTCGCCGTGCTTTTCGAGGAAGTCGCGCCAGGGGCTCCTGCCGCCCATGGGCTGGATGATGCGCAGCGTGATGTTGGCGAAGCGCACGTGGGCTTCGCGCGTGTACGCCTGCGGGTCGCCGTCGTAGCCCTTCGCCAGAGCCACCGGTTTCGTGTCCCGGATCGGCGGGAGCTCGAGGCCGAACACGTCGGCGACCGCGCGCGCCGTCTTCGCGACGTCGCGCACGACCATGCCGTAGTGGGTGACCGTCCGCTGGTCGAAGACCGTCGGGGTGGCAGCGAGCGCGCCTGCCGGCGCGCAAAGCAGCACGGCGACCGCGAGAGTCCGGGATGTTCGTGTACGCATTGGGGTCACCTCCCACCGTGGGGACAGGCAGCACGGAGAGCCTACACCCTTTTCCGGCCAGACAGGAAGGTCGCCGGCCGTGCCGGCTGGCCCGGCCGCCGCGTACTGCCCGGCAGGTAGGAATCCGGGTGGTCCAGCGGGGCTTTCTGACGGCACCGATGAACCTGGCCCTCCTGGCGCTGGCGACCTCCGCCTGGTCGGGTGAGAAGCCGGCGCCTGCCGATCGCAGGCTGACGCGATCCCGCGCGGCCGATGTCGATTGAGGTAGAGTGGTCCGGATCTGCCGGCCTGCGCACGGACCGGCTCCCTGAAGGAGGACGTCGTGAAGCTGTCTTTCTGGCACGGCGCGTTGCTGGTGCCCGCGTTCGTGGCCGGCGCCCTGTTTGGAACCGCCGCCCCCCCCGCCGGCGCCGCTGGTGAGGACGACTCGAAGCTGCTGCAGGACCTCGCGGCCAAGGAAGCCATCCGGCAGCAGATCTACAACTACGGCCGCGGCATCGACCGGATGGACAGGCAGATGACGCTCGAGGTGTGGCACGCGGACGGGACGGCCGACTACGGCGGCAAGATCGTCAACGGGCGCGAGTGGGTCGAGGGGCTCTTCAAGGGGCTGCCCAACATGACCGCGTCCGCACACCACCTGCTGGAGTCGCGCATCGAGGTCACGGGCGACACGGCCACCAGCGAGACGATCGCCAACACGTCGATCGTCAACCCGCTCGACGAGCGGTCCATCCAGGGCGTGCGCACGGGCGCCGGCGGGTTGTCGGTCAGCCTGATCCGCGGCCGCTACGCGGATCGGTGGTCGAAGAAGAACGGCCGCTGGGCGCTGGACCACCGCGCGTACATCGAGGATTTCCGGACGGTGCAGGAAGTCCCGGGCACGCCCCGGCTGGGGCGCGGCGCGCGCGGCAAGGACGACCCGTCCTACGCGATCGTGCCGTTCTGAAGCGGCGGGGGCCGGCCGACCACCTGCGCCAAGGCTGCGGCGGTCCGCCGAAGCCTCAGCGAAGGCGGAAGCCGGCCCTCACGATCGTTACTCTCCGTCGGGCTGCGCGGACGGCGGCGTGGTGTTGTTCCGCCGGAGCTGCGCGCCGGGCAGGCCCGAGAAGTCCCTGGGCTTCGTGAATTCCCCGAACTCGGTGACGTTCCGCTGGAACGCGCGGTAGAGGTGCTGGTAGCCGACCTGCCGCTCGACACCGTTCTCCTTCGTCCAGAAGCCCATGTTGCGGCCCCAGACGGCTTCGGCCTCGGCGCGGTCGGTCACCAGGACGAGCGTCAGCTCGTACAGCTTGCTGCCCGCCTTCATCCGGACGCGCGGGTCGCGCCACACGTTGGACGTCCACAACCGATCGGGGAAGCCCTTCTCCATGCGGTACTGGGCGGAGGGGATGTAGAGCTTCGTGCCGTTGTCCCGGGAGTGCGCCGTCGTGCGTACGGAATGCGGGATGAACCAGGGTGACCGCGTCTCGATCACCACCGTCGAGAACTCCTTCAGGAACGACCAGTCCTCGACGGGCGTTGTCACCAGTTCGCCCGTCTGCCAGAAACCTGGCCGCACGAAGATGTCGAGCTGGTGCTCCACGACCGTCCGCGGGGAGACGTTCGCCGGCTCGGGCCCCACGAAACGCAGGACGACCAGGCCGAGCAGGAGGACGCCGATAGTGATGCCGCCGATCTTCAGTGCTTTCACGGTCAATTCCCTCCAATAGGATGCCCAACGGACCGGCTGACTGCCTTCGCCACGGCTACGGCCAGTCCGCCGAAGCTTCAGGGGAGGCGGAAGCCGGCCCCCACATGTGTCGTTGCCCTCGAGACTCCCGGTGCCGGCTGCATCCGCCAGAGGCGGTTGAGCACCACGATGATCGCACGGGTGGGCGCCCCGTGGCTCATGTACAGTGGTGCCGTGGACGAACGTGCCGCTTCCGCCGCAGGTGAGCCGCTGGCGCCGGATCCGGTGATCGAGGCCTTCAAGAAGGACGTGGATCGTACGCTGATCCGCGAGAACCTCAAGCTGACTCCGGAGGAGCGCATCCGCAAGCTCCAGTCCGTCGTGGCTTTCCTCGAGGAGGTCCGCCGGGCCGGCCGCAGCCGTCGATGACCGACTTCGAAGGGCTCCTGCGCACGCTCAATGACGGCGGTGTGGAGTTCATCCTGATCGGGGGGGTGGCCGCCGCCGCCCATGGGGCGGCGAGGGCCACGTACGATCTCGACATCCTCTACTCTCGAAGCCCCGCGAACCTCGATCGGCTCGCCGCCGCACTGACTCCGCTGGACCCCTACTTGCGCGGTGCCGTCGCCGGGCTGCCCTTTCGGTGGGACGCCGGGACACTGACGCACGGTCTCAACTTCACCCTGACCACGTCCCTCGGGGATCTGGATCTAATGGGCGAAGTCACCCATGGCGGCACATACGAAAGGCTCCTGCCGGACACCGAGGCCGTGACGCTGTTCGGAGCCGCGTACCGGGTCCTGTCACTGGGTCGCCTCATTGAAGTAAAGCGGGCCGCCGGGCGGCCGAAGGACCTGGAAGCGATCGCGGAGCTCGAGGCGATCCGTGACGAGTGGGCTTCCGGGCAGGCATGAGCTGTCTGCCCCCTGCGAGTGACTGGTGGCGGCCTACACGCGCCACAGCCGGTTGATCTTCACGATCAGGGCACGGTTGGCGAGCTCGGGAAACCCGCGGACGCGCGTGTCGCGCTGATCGTTGTACACGACGAACAGCTCGCTGCCGGGCTGGTACTCCCACCGCAGCCGCACGTTGCTGGCGAGGACGTTGGCGCTGGCGTTGTACTGCACCAGCGCGCTCACGAACATCAGCGGCGTCATCGTGAAGGTCACGCGGGTGCCGGCCAGTCGCGTCGTGAAGTCACCCTGGGGCACCGTGACCCAGTTCACCGAGAACGTCGGCTGGAGCGAAAAGCGGGGTGAGACCTCCATGCGCCCCTGTCCTACGCTGAACGAGGTTCGGGCCCCTCCGTAGAAGCTGCCGCGCTCGACGGCGACGGTGCCGGACACGCGGCGGTGCGTGCCGAACGTGTACGACGCGCGCCCTTCCTGGAAGTCGTACCCGCCGACGGGGAGCGTCACGTTCGCGGCGATCCGGAACGGGCGCGGCAGGAATTCGTGCGTGTTCGCGTACGCCACCGAGAGCCGGTCGCTGTTCTGCATCTCGATGCGGAACTCGCTCTCCACCTCGCGCGTCTCGAGCACACCGGCTCCGTCCTGCACGTGCGTCAGCGACGTGCTGAACCAGAAGCGCCGGATGGCGGCGATGGAGGCCGGGCGCGGGCTGAAGCGCGCCTGTGCGTAGTTGCGCTGCATGTTGTCGCGCCGCACGAAGCCGATCTCCGGATTGAACTTGTCGCCGACGACGAGGCGCTCGGCCTGCAGGCCGTACCGGTCGGCGTTGTAGTCGAACTGTCCCCGGTAGCTCGTGTCGTCGCCCGCCACGCCGGGCGTGCGGGTTGTCGCCCAGTAGGTGTTGATCACCAGGTTGTCGTGGAAGGCGAACGCGCCGTCCACGCCGAAGACGGTGTTCGACCCGGGGCCGGTTTCGCGCAGCGACCGGTACGTGACCAGGGCGCCGATGCTGCTGCGGCGCAGGACGTCACGCTTGAGGCGGGCCACGGTGAAGTTGGTGCGCCGGGCGCCGAGCGTCTCGTCGTCTGCCGACTGGATGTTGAGCGCGCCGAGGCTGTAGCGGCCCACGCGGCCGGTCAACCGGCCGCCGACCTCGATCGGTACGACCGTGCCCTGCTGCAGGCCGATCCGCCGGCTGTAGAACAGGTTGGGCACTTCGCCGCCCCCGCCCATCGCGCCGACTGCCGCGGCGCCGAAGTCGAACGTGCCGCGGTTCTCGAGGAAGAACTCCCGCTTCTCGGGGAAGAACAGGCTGAAGCGCGTCAGGTTGACCTGCTGTTCGTCGGCTTCCACCTGGGCGAAGTCGGTGTTCACCGTCAGGTCGGCGGTGAGGCCCTGGGTGACCCCGTACTTCAGGTCGAGCCCGACGTCGGCATCGAGGTCGTTCGAGACAGCCGGGCGCACGACGTTGTCGAAGCTGACGGAGGAGGTCACGAACGGCTTGATCTCCAGGTTGCGTGCCGCGCCCGGCACTTCGAGGTCGACCACGGTAGCCGCGAGGGACATGGAAACGAGACCGAAGTTGAGCCGGGACGCCGGGATCGGCACCAGGAACGACGTCTCGTTCTTCCACGGGGTAAAGCGGCGGGCGTTGAAGCCCCAGATCTGGCCGCGGCCCGGGCGGTAGCGCAGCGACCGGAACGGCATCGCCACTTCCACCGTCCAGCCGCCGTCGAAGCGTCCGGTCCTGACGTCCCAGACGGTGTTGAAGTCACCGTTGAACTGGCGCTCATCCGTGGCCTGGCCGTCGATCTTGCCGCCGATGGCGTTGATGGTGAAGGTGACCGCGTTGCGCCGGTCGTAAAAGGTGTCGAGGGCGAAGCCGAACGCGTCGTTGGCGCTGAAGATGTTGAACGAGTCGCGGCGCATCTCGTTGGCGACGATCCGGTCCGGGTGCTCCTCCCAGCAGCGGGCGGTGACGTAGAGGTGCTCGTCGTCGTACAGCAGCCACACGTCGGTCCGCTGCGTGGCCGGTTGACCCTCCAGAGGTTCTGCCTGGATGAAGCCCGAGAAGTGAGGCGCTTCCGCGTACGCCGCGTCGTCGAGGACGCCGTCGATGCGGGGCGGCGTCCGGACACGGACGGCGCGGATGGTGGCCCGTCCGGCGGCGTCGCGGTTGATCACGGCCGGTGGCACCGGCGGGGCTGGTCCCACGATTGCCGGCAGCGACATACCGTCTGTCTGCGACGGACTTCGATCCTGACCCGCGGCCGCCAGCCAGGGGAATAGAACCAGGAGCCAAGCAGAGAGCAGACGGGATCGCGTCGTCACGGCGTCAGCGGCGCGGCGGCAGGCGCCGGCCAGGGGATGATGGAGTGCCCGGGCGCATGGGTCAAGCGTGGCGGAAAAGTCCGATGGGTCGGGAACCTGAGCGGGAACGCGAGCCGTGGACCGCACAGGCGGCCCACGGCTCGGGGCTCCGTTGCGTCAGAAGTCCAACTGGGCTCCGAACTTCACGAGACGGCCGGTCAGGATGCTGGCCACGCGCATCCAGGCTGCGCCGTAGGTGGTGTTGAGCAGCTGAACATCGTTGGCGTTGAGCAGGTTGTAGAAGTCCACCTTGGCCACGACGCGCGTCGGGCCCAGCCGGACCGCCTTCGACACGCGCAGATCCAGCTGGCTCTGGCGGCCTTCCCGCTCGGTCTGCGGCTCGATGAGCGGTACCACGACGGTCGCGTTGCACACAGCGGCGGCGCCGCATGCTCCGAGGTTCCTGCCCAGCGAGGGTGCGATCGCCGCATTGCCGACGACGAGGTTGGCGAGGTGCTGCACGCCCATCAGGTTCTGATAGGTGGCAGCGACCTGCGTGCCCCACGGCATCGGGTAGCTGGCCGACAGCTTCACGTGGTTTTCCGGCGTCGAAATGTCGCAGAAGTGGAGCTGCGGGCTGTCGACGACGACGCACTGGTTCAGGCGGGTGGAGCCGATGCTGCCGCCGCCGAAGACCAGGCCTCCGTTCCCGAACCTGGCGTTCACCGAGATGTCCACGCCGTTGTACACCTCGGTGCGATCGCCGAAGTTTTTCCAGAACGTCACCTGGTTGTTGACCAGCCCGAGCCTGTTCGGGTTGAGGTCGTAGAGCCCGCAGATCCGATTGCCGCCGCCGCCAGGCAGCCGTGAATCCGTCGGGGCCGTCACGCAGAACTGGGAGTAGTCCGAGGGCGCCACTTCCAGGTTGTCGGTCGTGTGCTCGTTGCCGAACCACGTCCGGTGGTAGGCGACGTTCAGCGCCATGCCCGGCATCAGCTCCTGCTGGATGCCGGCCGCGGTCTGCCAGTTGTAGGGTCGGACGTGCCACCCCTCGAGGATGTCCGGGTCGTAGAACCGGGTGAAGCGCGTCGTGCCGAAGAAGCGGTTGGCCATCGCGCCGCACTCGCCGTTGGCGCTCGGGCTGCGCAGATCGCAGTCGGGCACGTAGTCGCCGTCGGCGTCATTCCAGACGCGGAACGTCGTGCCGCCGATCGCGTCTGCCGGGTTCGTCTCCTGCGCGATGCGGGTGCCCTGCCCGACGACGTAGCGGCCGAGGCTGGCCTTGACGGCCGTCTTGCCGTCGCCGAAGACGTCGTACGCGAAGCCGAGGCGCGGCCCGAGGTCCCTCCAGTTGGGCACGTTCGGGATCTCGTCGAACGAGAACTCGGGCGTGTAGGCGCCGGCCGGCCGCGTCTGCTTCGGGTTGTAGGCGTTCAGGTAGTCGAGACGCAGGCCGAGGTTGAGCGTCATCCGCCGCACCGTCCACTGGTCCTGCACGAAGACGCCGCCGAGCGCCTTGATGCGCGTCCGCGAGTAGCCTGGCGTGGCGAGCTGCCAGAGGCCGATCGGCACCCGGTTGCGGAACTGGTACGCCTCGGGCTCGGGTTCGCCGGGGCCGTAGTCCTGGAAGCCCCAGAGCTGCGTCATGCCGACCTTGATGGCATGGGAACCGGTCACGTACGACACGGCGAAGCGCGTGTTGGTGTAGTGGCTCTTGGAGTGGCCGTAGTCGTTCAGCCACCCGTTGGCGTTGAACAGGTGCGGGTTCGCGCCCGAGGCCATCGAGCCGTACCACATGCCGAGGCCCGCGTCCATCACCGGCCGGTCGCCCTTCTTCACGCCCGGCGCGCGGATCGGCACGTTGTCGTCCACGCGGTACGCCGCGCCGGCCTCGAACAGCAGCCTGCTCGAGAAGGGGCTGGTCCAGGTGCCCTGGTACAGCCGCTGGGGGAACGTGCCGCTCCACGACGCCTCCGGCGCGCGCGCCGGCCCGACGCTGAGGAAGCAGAGGCACATCCACTGGGAGTTGGCGATGAAGGATACCTTCTGCCTGCTGGTGGCCTGCCAGGTGACGCGCGAGGTCAGGTAGTCGCGCGACGGCTGGTCGTTGTACGCCGGTCTGTTGAGATCGGGTTCGTAGAACAGCGTTCCCTGCGCCTTGTTGAAGAAGGTGCCGGCCAGTTCCTGCTGCGCACCCGCCACGCGATGCGCGGTCCAGAACCACAGCTTGTCGCGAACCAGGGGGCCGCCGAACCCGCCCGCGACCTCGTACACGTGGTTCGTTCGGTTCACGCGCGTCAGTCCGTTCGCCTTCAGTGCGTCCGAGAGGTTGCCGCTCTGCAGGTTCTTGCCGGTGCCCTCGGCGTTGAAGGTGCCGCTGAACTGGTTGCCGCCGTCGCGGATGACGAAGTTGGCGTCGGGGCCTCCCGTCGACACTTCGGCCGACATGCCGCTGGTCTGGAGCACCATTTCCTGGACGGCCGCCGGGTTGATGTTGTTGCGTCGCGTGCTCATGCTGGCCATGAGCGTCATGGTGTTCATGCCCTCGACGTTCACGCCGCCGTCGCTGCGGCTGCCGTGCGCGCGCATGAAGCCGCCGAAGTCTCCGGCGTTGCCGCCCACGTCGCGGCCGGACGTCATCGTCTGCGGGACCACCCCGAGCGAGAGCGAGATGAGCGCCGGGATGCTCCTCGCGGTGGGCACGGCATCGAGGATCTCGTTGGTGATGATCGCCTGCGTCCGGACGTTCTGCACGTCCACGACCGGGCTGGCGCCGGTCACGGTGACCGTCTCTTCCAGCGAGCCGACACGCATCTCCGCACCGACGGGTGCCGTGAAGCTGGCGGTAATCGTGATGCCCTCGCGCCGGACGGTGCTGAAGCCGACCAGGCTGAAAGTCACGCTGTAGGTACCCGGCCGCAGGTCGACGATCTGGTACTGACCCTGGCTGTCGGTCACCGCGGTCCGGACCTTTTCGATCAGCGCGGGGCTGGCCGCTTCGACGGTCACCCCGGGGAGCACCGCCCCGGTCGTGTCACGAACGGTGCCGGCGATTGCCCCGTTCGTACTGGATTGCCCCGCAGCCGCGACCGGCCACAGCAGGGCTGCCAGGAGCAGGATGCTCCTGAAACGTCGCGTACCCATCGTTTGCCTCCACTTCTGTCCCAGTAAGCCCAAACGATCCCGATACCGAACTACGCCGCGTGGCGAGCTACTGCACGTTGAAAGTGATGTCTTCCCACTCCATGAGGCCACCGTCATGTGCCAGACACCGGAGCACGTATTGGCCAGGTTCGTGAAACGTCGCCCGGACGATCCAGCGGCCGTCGGGCGGGACGGGCGGGGGCGTCCAGCCCCACGCCCAGGGGGAGCCGGCCCGCGTGTCCATGTAGGTCTTGAACTGTGGAGGATCGAACGTGACCCGCCCGCCGCCGCGATACACGAACCAGGACAGCCGCAGGCCCACGGCACTCGACACCGCGGCGCTGCCGCTGGACGAGCCGCGGTTGATCGGCATCCCGCGCGGCGCCGGCACGCCGTCGTCGGTGGCGATGGCGTGCAGGACGACCGGCTCGCCGACCCGCGCGGTCCGCTCGCGCGTCCCTTCGACCTCGAGCTCGGGTCCGGTGTTGGCGTTCAGCTCCAGGGTGCCGCCGCGCCCGCCGGCCGCGCCGTTGTTCGCGGTGATGATGTTGTCGTTGATCACGTAGATCGGCTTCAGCGTGCCGTAGGCTCGCTCCGTGATTCCCCTGCTCGTCAACGTCCAGACGAGTTCCTTGTCGCCGAAGTCCGCGGGTACCCGCACGCGGAACACGAACAGGTTCCGCCGGGGCTGGAAGTGGGTGGGCTGACCCTGATCCGGACCACCAGGCTCAATGTGGTTGTCCGGGCCGACCGGGACGTCGATGGCCTCGTCCCAGTTCCGGTTGAAGTAGCCGAACACGAGATCGAACGAGCCGTCGGGATTCTGCTCCCAGCCTTCGTAGGCCGGCGCGATGTTCTGGCCACGGGCGAACGTGAGATCCTGCGCGTCCGGACGGGCCCAGGCGAGCAGGAGGCCGGCGCAGGCAGCCGAAGCTGTCAGCCCCGTGCCGAACCTTCCAAGCCGCCTCGTGGTCGCTGACGCCGCCCGCGCCGTGTTCGTCATCGTGAGGCGCGCGAAGACCCGGCTGCGGCGCCCTCGGGAAGATAGCAGGTGGGGCAGCCGATCGGCGTGGCCTGTCCCGCAGCGATCTTCTTCCGCCGCTCGTCCACCGCCTCCGCGAACTGCTCGTCCGTCATCGGGACCACGTACGGCAGGTTGACGATCATGTTGTCCACCGAACGGTTTCCCCAGCCCGTCCAGTTGCGCGGCTCGTAGACCAGCGGATTCTTCGCGGTCGTGTCGAAGTACCCGGTGATCTTGAGAATGGTGCCCTTCGGCAGCAGCGGGGCCGAGTCGTCCGTGTACTGGTAGTTGCGCACCCAGTTGTGGTTGTAGCCCGCGCAGTTGAGGGTCTCGGTGCGGCCGCCCCAGATCGCCTGGAAGCACATGCCGACGCCCGTGGCGTGGAGGTGCGGCTCGAAGTTCAGGATCTTGGCGTTCTCCTGCAGCACCGTGTAGGCGTCGATTTCCTGGTTCGCCTCGTTCGGACGCAGGTCCACCTCGGTCGTGCCGAAGCCGATGCCGCGGTATTCCATCGTGGGCTTGTAACCCTTCGGGTGGAATCGGAACCCCAGCTCGAGGTGGGCGTTGGTCTCGACGACGCCGTTGGCGTGGAGGTGGTTGTCGAAGAAGAGGATGGTCGAGCCCGCCCGCAGCAGCCGTCCGGCCCGCGGATCGAACTGGTCGGGGTTGCGGCCGACTTCGTGCGCGGGGATGCGTGACTGCGGGTCCGTCTGGCCGTCCGGGCCGGCGAGGCCGAAGTTGGCGTGGTGGAACACGAACAGCCCCCCGACCGTCCCGCCCCTGGCCAGCTCGCGGGGATCGACATCGTTCACTTCGCGGATCTCGACGGACCTGACATAGCGGTCCTCGGCGAGGCCCGTCGGCGTCTCACCGATCGCTCCCCACCAGTCCGGCGCGACGGCCTTCACGGTGACCGTTGGCGACCTGACGATGAGATCCGGCTCGCCCAGTTCCCAGACGGGGCTGCTGGAGACCTCGGGAAGGGCGATCGGGGGTGGCAGATCACCGGGGCTGCCCTCCGGCGCGCCCGCCTCCACCCAACGCGCGATCGTGCCGATCTGCTCGTCGCTGAGCGACATGTCCGACTTGAAGGACTGGATGCCGATCGTCCTGTCGATGTACCAGGGCGGCATCGTCCGTTGGGCCGTCTGCTGCCGGATGGCACGCGCGTAGGGTCGCACCTGCTCGTAGGTCATCAGGGCCATCGGCGCGATGTAGTTCGGCCGGTGGCACGACTGACACTTCTGCTGCAGGATGGGCGCGATGTCCTTCGTGAACGTCACCTCAGCCTGCAGGCCGGCCTGGCCGGAGACGGACGAGCCCGAGCCGACCACGGCAAGCACGGTGGACGTGAGTACGGCAGACAGACGACGGAGCCGGTTCGGTGGTTCGACCATGGGTTCCCTTCCCTGGTGCATGCACACGTCGCTCGGCCCCCGGCGGGAGCCAGATTGGCTGCGAATTCTACACCCCGGAGTCCCGCTCGTGCCATGGCCAACTTGAGGCACTGGCGAGCGGATCGAGGAGTGTACACTCTCCGCCGTTACCGAAGCGCGCGTCGAGCCGCGCATGGCCCGGGAAGGAAGCCGGGGCGTAGACTCTCGGGAATGTCCTTCGTGGCGCCTTGACAATCCGGGACTCACAGTGGAGTGGTGTCGGCCTAGACAAGCGAGGCGGCACCACCGGGGAGTGGAACATGACGAGCAGGACGAAGCTGGTGGCGGGCTGCGCCGTGCTGGTGGCGCTGGCCTTCGGTGTGGGCCTCGGACTGGGGCTGGGGTCGCGGCTGTCCGCCGCACAGGCGATCACGGGCGGGCCGATCGTGGGACCGGGCAAGCTGTCGGCGGAAGACTGGATCGAGATTCACTCCCTGTACGCGAAATACACGCACCTGATCGACAACGGCCAGGACAAGGGCTACGCGTACGCCAACCTGTGGACCGAGGACGCGATCTTCGAGTTCGGCGGCCAGAAGCACCAGGGCCACGACGCGCTGGCGGCCGTGGCGATGTACGGGATTATCGATCCGCCGATCGTCCGCCCGGCGCATCACGCCTGGAACATCATCATCGAGCCGTCCCCGGAGGGCGCGCGCGGGTCGGCGTACCTCGCGATCATCGTGGCCAACGAGCCCGGTGAGCCCCACACGATCCGCACGCGCGGCATCTACAACGACATCTTCGTGAAAACACCGCAGGGCTGGCGCTTCAAGCACCGGACGTTCACGCCGGCGGCGTCGAGCAGCGACGGGCCGACGGGGCCATCGCGCGCGAGGCCCGCGCAATAGCGTGCGCCGCCTTCAGACCCTCTGTTCTGTGCGCCCGGCCTCGACGGCGGCGTCCGTGCGGGCGGGGATCATCCCGCCCGCACGAAGCCGTTGCTAGAAGCTGTACTGCGCGCCGAGCTTGATCATGCGGCCGGCCATGATGGTCGTCGGCGTTCCCCAGCCCGCGCCGGCCGCGGCGGTGCTGAAGGTGTTGTTGCGGACCAGCACCGTCGAGGCGTTGGTCATGTTGAACAGGTCGAGCGTCAGGCGGACGCGGCCGAAACCGCCCCGGAGGACGCCGCCCAGCCGGAAGTCGAGCTGGTTGACCCGCTCCTCGAACTGCGTGAAGGGCTGAATCAGCGGCACGGTGACCGTGGCGCCGTTCAGGTTGCGGCCGAGCGAGCTGAACACGTCGGCGCGCGTGAACACGCCGTTGGCCAGCACCTGCAGGCCGGGCAGGTTCTGGTATACCGCGGACAGCTCGATGCCGAAGGGCAGCGGGTACGAGCCGGCGAACTTGATCTGGCCGCCGGCATCCCACCAGGGACGCTCCACATTGCAGAAGTGCAGCTCCTGCGGGTCGTCCACCACGAAGCAGCGAACCTCGACGGTCCTGCCGAACGCCACGCCGCCCTGCAGGATCGCGCCGTTCTGGAACCGGGAGTTCACGCCGATGTCCACGCCGTCGAACACCTCGGTCTGGTTGCCGAAGGTCCTCTCGGACCGGACCATGTTCCGTACCTGTCCGAATTTCACGGGCTTCACGTCCGTGAGGCCGGAGATCGTCGTGCCGGCGCCCGGCAGCCCCCGCGGCACGACGACGCGGTACATGTCGTAGTCCGCAGGCGTCACCAGCGTGTTGTCGGTGACCGTCTGGTTGAAGTGCATCGTCCGGAAGTAGGTGATGCTGAGGCCGAGGTTGTTGTTCAGCTCGCGCTCGATGCCGGCCGAGGCCTGCCAGGTGTAGGCGCGGTTCTCCGTCAGGTAGTCCGGATCGAAGAACTGCGTGATGACCGGCCTGCCGAAATTCACGTTCGACAGCGGACCGAGCTCGTTCGCATCGGGGAACCAGTCGCCGTCCGCATCGAACCACGTCCTGGACGCCGTCGTCGCGATGGCCAGCGCCGGGTTGGTGGGCTGCACCGTCCCGCCGCCAGCCGCGGCGATGTAGCGGCCGGCCGAGGCCTTGATGGCCGTCTTGCCGTCGCCCGCCAGGTCGTAGGCCACCCCGATGCGCGGCGAGACGTCACGCCAGGTCGGCGTGTCCTCGATGCGCTGGGTCGTGAAGCCGGGTCCGAACGCGGTATCCGGCGTCGTCTGCGTCGGGCTCCAGCCGTCGAACATGTCGAAGCGGACGCCCAGGTTCAGCGTCATCTTCCCGATACGCCAGAGGTCCTGCGCGTAGACGCCGACGTTCTGGAAGTCCACGCGGTTGTACTTCGGGTTGGAGAAGATGTTGATCAGGATTGGCGCGCCCCGGAAGAGGATGAACGCCGCGGGGCCGAAGCCGGGCACTTCGTTGGCCTTGCCGTTCTGCTCGACGAGGCCGTGTGCCCAGGACATGCCCACCTTGAAGGCGTGCTCGCCGGTCACATAGGACAGCGCGAAGCGCGCGTTCTGCTGGCCGGCCTGCGCCGGACCGCCGCCGGGGCCGTCGTAGTCGTTGTAGGGCAGGCCGCCGCTCGGGAACGCGTTCCACACCTCGCCGGTCGTGGCCTCGATGTGCGGTATGTCACTGTGCGACCCGCCGGGCGAGAGACGGAAGCTGAACGGGTTGTGCAGGTAGCTGAAGCCGCCCTCGAACAGCATGCGGTTGTTCTGGACGCGGTTCCAGGTGGCCTGCGAGAGGTGATTCTCCGGCAGGTGGTTGTTGAGCGTCGCTTCGGGCGCGAGGGTCCGGCTGATGGCCAGGAAGCAGACGCACTGCTGGCCCAGGTTGCCGTAGTAGGCGATCTTGTCCTTGGACGTCGCCTGCCAGGTGATGCGGCCGCTGTTGTCCTGGTTGTAGTCCTCGCGGTACCCGCGGCGGCTCAGGTCCTTCGTCCAGACGTGCCCACCCTGCGTCGCGTTGAAGAAGGCGCCCGGCTGGTACTGCGAGTTCCCCCACCAGCGGTGCGCCGTGTAGAACCACAGCGTGTCGCGCTTGATCGGGCCGCCGAGGGAGCCGCCGTAGTCGTAGATGATCTTGATGCTCCCGGGCGTGCTCGTGCCGCGCGCGATGAGCTCGTCGGTCAGGTTGTCGGACTGGAGGTCTTCGTTGGTGAAGGTGGCGCGGCCGGAGCCCGTGAACTGGTTGCCGCCGTCCTTCGGGATGTAGTTGATCTGCGCGCCCGCCGTCTCCGTCTCCGCGCTCATCCCGTTGTGCGCCATGGTGACGGCCTGCATCGCCTCCATGTTGTAGTGCTGGCCGGCGTGGAACTGCCCGCCGTTGGTCCCCATGGAGTTGTTGGTGTTCATCCCCTCCATGGTGATCTTCATGTCGGTCATGCGGTTGTTGTGCACGGCGACGGTGCCCATCTCGCCCTGGTTGCCGCCCACGTCCTGCTGCGTGACGCCGACGTTGGTCGTGCCCAGCGTGAGCGCGGTCATGCTGGAAATCGTCTGGGCGTTCGGGAGTTGGTCGAGCACGTCGCGCGTGATGGTGGTCTGCGTGCGCACGTTCTGCACGTCCACCGTGGGGCTCGCGCCGGTGACGGTGACGGTCTCCTCGATCGATCCGACCTTGAGCTGGGCGTTCACCGGGGCGGTGAACCCCTGGATGATCTGGATGCCTTCACGCACGACGACGGCGAAGCCGGCCAGCGTGAACGTGACGCGGTAGGTGCCCGTGCGCAGGTTGGTGACGCTGTAGCCACCGTTGCTGTCGGTGACCGCCGTGCGGACGCCTTCGATCAGCGCCGGACTGGAGACCTCGACGGTCACGCCCGGGAGCACCGCGCCGGTCGTGTCCGTGACGGTTCCTGAAATGGCGGTGTCCTGTGCCAACGCCAGTGCAGGTGTGAAGAAGAGCACGCCCAGAACGAACCCCAGGATCCTCCGATGCGACATGTGCAGCCTCGCTTCTGTGATGCGCGCGACGTACCGGCCCACGAGGCCGGAACGCCAGTCAGCCGGAAGTCTACCCATGCAAACGGCCCGACTCTCCGCAGGCAGCTCGGCGGTTAAAAGCCGATGCCCCTGGGAAGCCGATCGATCCTAACGCCTGGGTAGACGCACGGCGAACGGGCAGCAACGGCCGGCAGACGAACACGTCCACCGGCTCAGAATGCGGCTTGTTGCAGGCGGATCTTCACCAGGCCGGTGAACGTGGTGACGTAGAGCCCCCGGCCGTCGGCGTCGCCAAAAGCCATGTTGACGTTGCGCTCGTTCAGGATGGTGCCGAGGTGCGTGCCCGCGGGAGACACGATCCACAACCCGCCGGGGCCGCCGAACCAGACGTTGCCGGCGCGATCCACCTTGATGCCGTCGGGCCCCCCGCGCTCCTTCGCCTGGCTCATGTCCACGAAGACGGTTTCGTTGGCGACGCGGCCGTCCGGCTGCACGTCGTACCGGACGATCTTCCGGGACGCGGCCACGTAGAGGTGGCGCTCGTCAGGGGAAAGCGCGATGCCGTTGGCGAAGCCGCCCTGCACGCTGCTCGCAAGGAGCTGCAGCGTGCCCTCTTTCCAGCGGTACACGCTGGGGGGCAGCTCCTTGTCGCCGAGGACGCCGAGGTCGGTGAAATAGATCGAGCCGTCGGACGCGATCGCCAGGTCGTTGGGCCCGTTCAGCTTCTTCCCGTCGTAGCGATCCGCCAGGACCGTGCGTGAGCCGTCCTTCTCGATCCGCACGAGCGCGCGGTCGCCGTGCGTGCAGAGCACCAGGCGCCCTTCGTGATCGATAGCCAGGCCATTGGACCCGAGCAGCGCCACGTACAGTCGTCCGAGGCGGTAGACGGCGCCGTTCAGGTTCACGTCACGCATGTTGCCGGTGAACCCGGACGGCTCCAGGTGGACAGAGAGCTCGCCGTCGGCCCACTTGTAGACGCGGTTCGCGGCCTGGTCGCTGAAGAGCAGGTAGCCGCCGTCTTTCACCCAGACCGGGCCTTCCGTCGCGCCGAAGTAGTCCTCCTTCAGGATCTCGATGCGCGCGTCGGGCGCGATGATCGCGTCGAGCGCCGGATCGAGCCGGACGACGTGGGAACCGGCAGGCGACTGGGCCATGGCTCCTGCCGCGGAGCCCAGAACCACGGCAGCGAAGAAGGTCAGGTTTCGCATGAGGCGGAGGATAGCGCGCGGACGCGAAATCCCAAATCCCAAATCCCAAATCCCAAGCCCAAGGCTGAAATCCCGAACGGAACCGCTGTAGAGTGGGCATGTTTCCGACCACCAGGAGGCACCATGCGACGCACCGCGCTGCCAGCCGTCTCGATTGCTCTGGTCGTGGCCGCCGCTCCCGCGGCTCAGGACTCGGACCGCGGCACGGGAGACTCGCGCGTCATCCCGTTCACCATCCAGGTCGGCGACGACGTCCTGGCGGACCTGAAGGCGCGCCTCGCACGCACCCGCTTTCCGGACGAAATCGCGGATGCGGGCTGGGGCTACGGCACGAGCCTGACCTACCTGAAGGAGCTGGTCGCGTACTGGAAGGATCGGTTCGACTGGCGTGCCGCCGAGCGGCGGCTGAACGCGTTCGACCAGTTCACGACCGACATCGACGGGCTCCGCGTCCACTTCGTGCACCAGCGGTCACCGCACGCGAACGCGATGCCGATCGTCATCACGCACGGCTGGCCCGGCTCGTTCTTCGAGTTCGTCAAGGTGATCGGACCGCTCACCGATCCGGCCGCCCACGGCGGCAACCCCGCGGACGCCTTCCACGTCGTCGCGCTGTCGATTCCCGGGTACGGGTTTTCGGAACGGCCCTCCCGCCGGGGCTACCACCCGGAGCGGATGGCGGAGGTCGTCGCGAAGCTGATGGCCCGGCTCGGCTACACGCGCTACGCGGTGCAGGGCGGGGACTGGGGGGCGATCATCAGCCGCCTCGTGGCGCTGCGCGACGCGCCACACGTGATCGGCCTGCACCTGAACATGTGCACCGCGCCGCCGCCTCCGGGCCCGGACCCGGACGCGGGCGTGCCGCCGGAGGAACTGGCGCGCACGAGGGCGAAGCAGGCCTACATGGTCGGCGAGCGCGGCTACGGGCAGATCCAGGGCACACGGCCGCAGACGCTGGGCTACGGGTTGAACGACTCCCCGGCTGGGCTCGCGGCGTGGATCGTCGAGAAGCTCCGGTCGTGGAGTGATTCGAACGGCGACGTCGAGACGCGGTTCAGCAAGGACGACATCCTGACCAACGTCACCATCTACTGGGTCACCGAGACGATTACCTCGTCCGCGCGCCTTTACTACGAAAGCCAGCAGGCCGCGGCCGCGGACACCCGGCGCGTCGAGGTTCCGACCGCCTGTGCCGCGTTCCCGGGCGAGGTGGTGCTGCCGCCGCGGAAATACGTGGAGGCGCGCTACAACCTGCAGCGCTGGACCGAGATGCCGCGCGGCGGGCACTTCGCGGCGTTCGAGGAGCCGGAGCTGTTCGTGGAGGACGTGCGGGCGTTCTTCCGGACGCTTCGCTGAGGGGATCGGCTGGGTTGATAAGGTCGCTTGTTCAGCGCCATAAGTTCCACGTCGTGGAACCTTTCATGGGATCGGGCCGACGGTTGGCCGACGGTTGCCCTGAAAGCAGTGGGCGAAATCGGCCCCGGGAAGGGGTCCTGGTCCCGACTCGTCGTTGGAGCGGTGTTTGCAAGGCGAGTTGCGACCAGGGACGAAAGGGCTACCGGAGATGACCGCAAAATCGTTGGGTGTGTGGACGCTGGCCGGGACGCTGGCGCTCTCCGCGGGGAGTGCGCAGGCCGCATCGATCACCGTCAACTCGAACACCATCGCGAACACGACGACCAACTGGTCGAACAACCTCGTGTTCAATCAGTTCGACCCGTCGCTCGGGACGTTGACGAGCATCCTGTTGACGCTTTTCGGGAACGTGGCCGGAACGGCCAAGTTCGAGAGCCTCGACGCCGCACCGGCCACTGTCACGATGAAGCTGCAGGCGCAGATCACGCTGACCCGGCCGGACACGTCGACGCTCGTTACCGTCCTTCCGGTCGTGACCGTGATCGAAAGCGTCGCGGCTTTCGATGGCACCTTCGATTTCGGGGGCACGTCGGGCAGGACGTTCGAGGGCCTGTCGGCGGCGGCATCGGACTTCGTCACGCTCACCAGCGTGCCGGACCTGGCGCTGTTCACGGGCCTGGGCACTGTCTCGCTTGCGACGAACGCCACCGGGCAGTCGACCGGGAGCGGCGCGGGCAACCTCATCACGCAGTTCGCCACCAACGCCGGGGCCTTCGGCCAGATCCAGTACAATTACCTGCCTGACGAGGAGGTGCCGATTCCTGAACCGGTATCGCTCGTGCTCGTGGGTACCGGGTTGGCCGGCTTGGCCCGGCGCCGCTGGAAGCAGCAGCGGCCGTAGTTCCGGCTTCTCGGTTTCCCACTCCTCCTCAGTCGGCATCGAAATCGCGAGGTGCTCGCGCACGCGGGGCGTGCGCGACGCCCGCCTCGTGCTGACCCCCGCTCCTTGGTTCGCCCATTGATGAGATCTGCTCGCGTTCCGGCACGCGTCTTCGGCCTGCTGCTCCTGGCGGCGGCACTGGCGGCCTGCGGCGCCTCGCCCGACGAGGAAAAGCAGGCGTTTCTCGAGAGCGGGAACGCCTACGCCGCTGAAGGGAAGTGGGCGGAAGCGGTCATCGCCTACCGCAACGCCCTCAGGATCGACAACACGTTCGGCGAGGCTCACGCCCGGCTGGCCGCCGCCTACCTGGAGGTCGATCCCCCCGACCTCGTCGCGGCGGCTCGCGAGCGCCTGCGCGCGGCGGAGCTGCTGCCGGACAGCCTCGAGGCGCAGGTGAAGGCCGCCGAGATCATGCTGCTCGCCGGGCGCTTCACCGACGCGTTCACGTACGCCAACAAGGCGCTCCAGCTCGATCCGAAGAACGTCGACGCTCTGCTGATCAAAGGGGGCGCGGCCGCGCAGTTCAAGGATCTCGACGGCGCCGTGACCTACGTCCAGCAGGCGATCCGGCTCGCCCCGGACGACGCTCGGCCTCAAGCCAGCCTCGGGGCGATTCAGCTGGGACGCGAGTCCGGGGAAGAAGCCGAGGAGGCGTTCAAGCAGGCGCTGGCGCTCGATCCCAATTCCAGGGTGGCGAACATGTCGCTCGCCGGCTTCTACTGGCTGACCGGGCGGATGGCGGAGGCGGAGCCGCTCCTCGAGCGGCTCGTCGAGCTCGATCCGGACGATCTGGCGGCGCAGGAAGCGCTGGCCACCTTCTATCGGGCCACGGGTCGCCCTGCCCAGGCCGCCGAAGCCCTTCGCGCGATTGCCGCCCGAAGGGGCGACGCCGCGTCGGGCCTGGCGCTCGCCGACCACTTCCTCAGCGAGGGGCTGTGGGACGAGGCCGAAGCCCTCCTGGAAGAGCTCGCCGTCAAGGAAGGGGCGGCCAGCGGCGCGAACCTGCGGCTGGCGGCGCTCGACTTCAGCCGGAACGAGCGCGAGGAGGCGCACCGGAAGGTGGACGGCGTGCTGGCGGCGGAGCCGGAGCACGTTGACGCGCTCCTGATGAAGGCCAGGTTCCTGCTCGCGGAAGTGAAGCTGGACGCCGCGCTCGAGCCGGCGCGCGCGGCGGTGAAGGCCAGTCCGAACTCTGCGGAACCACACTACGTGCTCGGCGCGGTCCAGGCGCGACGAGGCGACGTCGGCCCTGCCATCGCCTCGTTCTCGACGGTGCTGTCGCTGAACCCGCTGGCGAAGGGCGCGGAGCTGCAGCTCGTGGAGCTGCGGTTGCGCGAGGGATCTCCCGATGCGGTCCGCATGGCGCGCGAGGGCGTCCAGCGCGACCCGGACGATCCGCTGGCCAGGACGATGTTGGCGCGTGTGCTGATGCTCCGGGGCGATCTCGCCGAGGCCGAGCTGCTGCTCAGGAGCCTGCTCGCCGAACACGACGGGATCAGCGTCCTGCACACGCAGCTGGGGGTGCTGCGGCTCCTCCAGAAGAACACGACCGCGGCGCGGCAGGCGTTCGACCGCGCCCTGGCCATCGAACCGGGCTCGTTCGAGGCGCTGCGCGGGCGGCTGGAGGTGGAGCTCGCTGAGGGCAACGCTTCCGCTGCGCAGGGGCTGGCGGAGGCGCACCTCCGCACGTTCGGCGATCGGCCTGATCTGCTGCTGCTGGCCGCGCGCGCGTATGCGGCCGGCGGCGACGTGGCGCAGGAGGAAGACGCGCTCCGCCGCGTGCTCGACCTGGACGCCTCGAGCGAGCAGGCGTTTCTCTCGCTCGCGCGGCTGTACGCCGGGCAGCGGCGGCTGGATCACGCGCGGACCGAGTTCGAAGCGCTGGCCCGACGCGATCCGTCCTCCGTGATCGCGCCCACGATGGTGGCGGTCATCCTCGAGGCGCAGCGGAAGCCGGACGAAGCGCGGAAGATCTACGAGGAAGTGCTGGCGGCCACGCCGACGGCAGGCATCGCGGCGAACAACCTGGCGATGCTGTACGTCAACGACGACGGCAACCTCGACACGGCGCTCCAGCTCGCGCAGACGGCGAAGCTGCAGCTGCCGGACTCACCCTACGTCAACGACACGCTCGGCTGGATCTACTACAAGAAGGATCTCGTGCCGCTCGCGATCCCGGCGTTCGAGGCGGCCGTGCAGGCCGAGCCCGCGAATCCCGAGTTCCTCCACCACCTCGGCCTCGCCCACGCGCGGGCGGGCAACAGGGAGCGGGCGGTCAGCGCGCTGACCGAGTCGCTGAAGGTGGCCCCGGACTACCACCAGGCCGCCGACGTGCGCCGCGCCCTGGCCGACGTGATGCGATAGCTTAGGGCCCTTAGAACACCTGCAGGTTCACCTGCGTCACGATGGTGAATCCCTGTGCGAGCCGCTTGTCGGCTTCCTCCTTCAGCGCTGATGGTGGCCCGGCGACCGGGTAGCCGCAGGCGAGGCCGTGGCGGCGGCAGGCGGCCAGCATCGCCTGCACGGCCTCCTCCGTTTCCGGCGCGATGACCGGCAGCTTCGAGGGCCTGCCGATCGCGCGCCCGTAGTCACCCGGACCGAAGAACAGCGCGGCCACGCCCGGCACCTTCGCAATCGCATCGAGGTTGCGGATCGCCTCGGGTGACTCCACCATCATGATGACCACCAGCTCGCCCCGCGGCATGAGGGGCCACACGTCGGCCGCCTCCTCGTAGCGGCTCGCGGACACGCCCCAGTACCGTGCGGGCCGGCTCTCGCCCGGCAGGCGCATCGGCCCGCCGATCTGGGGCCGCACGGCTTCCACGGCCCGTGCCGCCTGTTCGGCGGTGTCGACGTGGCCGAACATCACGCCGAAGACGCCAAGGTCGAGGAGCGCCGCCACGATGGCCTCGGGGGCGTCGTTGTCGTCGCGCGGTATGCGGACGATGGGGGTGACGGGCGGACGCCCGTTCAGGACGGCCGGATCGCGCAGCACACCGAGCGAGGCGGCGAACTGCGTCATGTCGGTCGCGCCGCCCTCCACGTCGAAGACGGCGAAGTCCAGGTCGCGCACGGCGAGTGCGCGCGCGGCGTCGGTCGATCGGGGCGCCTGGCGGTTGACGGTGCCCATGGCCGCGCGCCCCTGCTCGAGCGCGCCGATCAGTCGATTGAGCCTGGTGCTCGCCGGCGCCTGGGCGCCGGTCGTGGCCGTCAGGACCACCACAATGGCGGTGGCGCAGGCGATTGGCAGGAAGGGCGCGGGAGAGCGGAGGTATGATGTGCAGCGCATCAGGGGGTACCTCATGAAGCGCGTGACGTTCGTCGCTGTCGTCCTCGTTCTGGCGGGCCTGCCGTTCTCGGCGCAGCAGCCGGCACGACCTGCGGTCGATCGCCTGATCGACGGCTTCCTCGTGCACGTTGGCATCATCGTGCCCGATGTCCGCGGCGCGGCCGCGCGCTATGCCGACGTCCTGGGCGTTCCGGCGCCTTCAATCGAACGGACGGGCGAGGCTGACTCCCAGCCGCCTGCATCGTCAGTGCGCCGGTTCCCAATCGAGCGGGCTGTCCTCCCGCTGAACGGCGCTGCGATTGAACTCGTGCAGCCGGCGGGCGGTTCCGGCCCGTCGCGGCAGTGGCTCGATCGGCACGGCGCCGGGCCGCATCATATCGCGTTCGGCGCGGCCAGCCCGGCGATCGGCGACCGACTGCACGCGAGAAGTGTCCCCATGTGGCCGAGTGCCGGCGACGCCGTCACGGCCGACTTCCAGGCAGACCTGGGATTTTCCATCGAACTGAATGCGGCCGGGACGTTGCCAGCGCCCCCTCCGGGCTCGTTCGCAGCGAACGCCGTCGTGCACGTCTCGGCGATGGTGCCGGATGTCGAGGAGGCGGGGCGGCTGCTCGGCCGCATTCTCGAAGCCGACGTGCCGGCGACCACGACGGTCAAGATGGGATCGCTGGTGTACCCGGAGTCCTACCGTGGCGACCGCGCCGCGGCACCGAAGCACGTGACCTTCCGCCTGCCGAACCTGCTGCTGGAACTCACCGAGCCGCAGGGCGGCGCGAGCCCGTGGCGGGATCACCTGGACCGGCATGGCCCGTCGATCCATCACCTGGCGTTCCAGGTGCCTGACATGGGCGCGGCGATCCGCTACCTGGAAGGGAAAGGCGGACGTCTGGTGCTGGGCGGGCCGACGGTGAGCTACGCGTACGTCGATCTCAGGCCCGCCGGGCTGGAGCTGACCTTCGAGCTGAACGGCCCGCGACCCTAGAGAACTGATCACGTCACCAGAGGTGGCGACCCGTCTGGAGCGGGTCCTGTCGCCGGGTTTCCCCACCCCGTGTTCGGCGCCACACACGCCCCGACGGGCACGGCGCCTGCGGCGCGGGGTGGGGAGGCCCCTCCCGGCGCCACCCGCGTGAGGACACGCCGCCCGGTAGGCCGCGGGGATCGACACGGGGAAAGGCGCCCGCAGGAACACGCTCGATGTCCGACGGTGCTTCAACTTCCTAGCGGCGCAGGAGGCGGGTCAGCTTCACGGCGAACGAGCGGTTGTCCAGCTGCGGGAAGCCGGCGGGCGTCGTGTCCCGGTTGTCCGTGTACACGACGAACAGATCGCTGCCGGGGATGTACTCCCACCGGAACCGCAGGTTGGAGCTGAGCGACCGCGTGTTCGAGTTGTACTGCACCAGGCTGGCGAAGGAGAGCCGCGGCGAGGCGGTGAACGACACGCGGCCGCCGAGCAGGCGCGACGTGAAGGCGGTGTGGGTGAGGCGGACCCGGTCGATCGTGACGCGCGGCTCCACACCCAGTTTCGGCCCGAAGTCCACGCGGCTCGTCATCGCGAACGACGTCTTGGTCCCGTCGTAGAAACTGCCGTGGTCCAGGCTGAACCGGCCGGACACCCGCCGCTGCGGGCCGAGGTAGTAGAGCACGTGCGCGTTGTGGAACCGGTATTCGCCCGGTGCGATCTGCACATCCGGACCCACGCTCAGGGGCCTGGCCAGGAACTCGTAGCTGCCCCGGTAGTCGGCGTTCAGCTGATCGCCGCTGCTCAGGTCCATCCGGAAGCCGAGGGTCTCTTCCCGGCTCTGCAGGCGTCCGTTGCGATCGGCCAGGTAGTCGACGCTCGCTTCCCACGCCATCTTCCGGATGGCCGGCAGCGAGTGCGGCCTCGGGCTGAATCGCGCGTAGCCGTACGTGCGCTTGAACGCGGCGCGCCGGAGCAGCCCGATGTCGGGCCGGAAGCCTTCGCCGACGCTCAGGTGCTCGACGTTGACGCCGTATCGGTCGGCGGCGTAGTCCAGCTTGGCCAGGTAGCTCCGGTCGTCTCTCGTGATGCCTGGCGTCCGGCTCGCAGCGTAATAGCTGGTGACGGTCAGCGCCTCGCCGAAGCGCAGGCTCGTATCGACGCCGAACGTCCGATTCGAACCGGTCCCGGCGAGCCCTGAACTGCGCGAGGTCGTCATCATCCCGATGCTGCTGCGTTCCAGGATGTCGCGGCGGACGCGCACGACGGTGAAGTTCGTGGCGGGCTCGCCGACCCCTTCCGCGTCGCCGGTCTGGATGTTCAACGCGCCGATCGCGTAGAGGCCCGCGCGCCCGGCGACGCGTCCACCGGCGCGAATCGGCACGACCTGGCCGCCGCTCAACCCGATGCGGCGGCTGAAGAAGAGCGACGGAATGAGCGACGAGGCGTTGCCGTTCTCCAGGATCGGGCCGAGCCCGCTCTGGCCCGGGATGCCCTGTTGCGCGCCGCCGAAGCCGAAGATGCCCTGCCCCTCGAGGAAGAAGTCGCGCTTCTCGGGGAAAAAGAGCGTCGCGCGCGTCAGGTTGACCTGGTCCTCGTCCGACTCCACCTGCGCGAAATCGGTATTCACGGTCACGTCCGCGATGAGCCCCTTCGTCAACCCGTACTTCACGTCCAGCCCCACGCCGGCGCTCGGATCGTTGGACTGCACCGGCACGGCCCGGCGGTTCGTATCGACCGACGACTTCACGTACGGCTTCAACTCGAGCGCCGACGAGGATTCCGGCGCCACGAGCCCGGCCAGCGTAGCGGAGAACGACACCGCGAACGCGCCCCGCGTGCTGAAGGACGCCGGCACGGGTGCGAAGAACGACGTCTCGTTCTTCCAGCGCACGATGCGCCGGAAGTTGATCCCCCACGACTGCGCGGCGCCGGCGGGATACCGGAGCGACTTGAAGGGGATGACCATCTCGACGGTCCATCCCCTGTGGTCCTGCTGCGACCGTGAGTCCCACACCGTGTTCCAGTCCACGTTGGCGTTGCGCTCGTCGTTGATCTGCTGATCGCGGAGGGCGCCCACAGGGTTGGTCTGGAAGTAGAAGCCGGTGCGCCGGTCGTGGAACGTGTCGAACGTCACGACGACGTTGTCGTTCTGCATCAGGTTGCCGTCGCGCCGCATCTCGTTGGCGATCACGCGTCCGGGCTCGCTGTCCCAGCAGCGGATGGCGACGTACACGTTCTCGTCGTCGAAGAACACCCAGACGTCGGTGGGCTCGGTGGGCTCGCCGCCGTCCACCGGCTCCTGCATGGTGAACCCGCCGGTGGGCGGCGCGGTCGTGTAGATCGGCTCGTCGAGACGGCCGTCGACAGCAAGCGGGGTGGACAGCCGTACAGCCACGAGCACGCGGGCCGGGGCGGCGGCCGCAACGGTGTCCTGCGCAGCGGCGGGGGCGGGCGCGGTCAGGACCGCGCCGAGCCACCATGCCGCGAGAAGCCGGAGACGCAAGCGCGGAGCGCTACCGATCGAGCGGACTGCCGCGGAGCTGGAAGTGCACGGCTTTGCTGGTGGCGCCGCGGCCGCCTTCGTAGTGCCACGGCGTCATGCTGCTGTAGGAGGCCCAGAGGCCGCGTCCCTTCCAGCCGCCCTCGGGGTCGTCGATGCGCCCGTCCATGCCCCGCGTGTAGAAACCGAGCGGATACGGCACCCGCAGCACCACCCAGGTGCGGTTGGGCCCCAGGGCCAGCAGGGCGTCGGAGAACGTGCCGTTGGCGATCGGCGTGTTCGCGCCCAGGCCGAACGTGTCGAACTGGTCCACGAAGTTGTAGTAGTGGAAGTCCGCGCTGCCGCCGTCGGCCACGTTCCTGAAGTTCGGCCCCGGCGTCTGGTGCAGGCTCCAGCCTTCCGGGCAGTGCCGGCCGGTCGCCGTCGGGCCGTTCAGCACCGCACACTTCCTGCGGTCGAAGCTCGCAAGATGCCCGCTGTTCAACGCGGCCCACACGAGGCCGTTGCGGTCGACGTCGATGCCGCGCGTCGTGTGGCCGGGCAGCGGCGGGATGTAGGCCTCGGACAGCTTCGTCGCCGGGTCGACCCGGATAATCAGGCCGGGAGTGCCGGAGGCGGACGTCCAGATGCTTCCGTCGACCGGGTTCTCGATGATGCCGTAGCTGCCGCCGCGGATCCGCTTGTCGCGCGCCGGATCGGCCGCCTCGTCGGGCGTCCCGACCTCGTCGAAGGCGTCCAGCCGGCCGTTGCCGTTGTTGTCGAGGACGAACGGCAGCCAGCCCTGCGAGGCTTTCGCGTCCTTCGTCGCGTCCCACTGGCGCGTGTTCAGCCAGCCGATGTAGGGCGCGTCGGCGGTGCTGAACCACAGCGTGTCGTCCGCGTCGTCCGCGAAATAGAGGTGGTGCGTCATGAAGCAGGTGGGGATCGTGTCCACCTGTCCGCTCTTCGGGTCGTACACCGCCGCGTGGCGTGCGCTCTGCCTGATGGGGAAGAGCTTCGCCGACGGGTGCAGCGCGCCGTCGGTACACCAGGCCGGGTTCTCCGGCGGCCGGACCGTGGCCGTCACCCACAGCCGGCCGTGCTCGTCGAGCATCGGGTTGTGCAGGTTGGCGCGGTTGGCCCAGATGATCTCCTCGCCCCAATAGGGCGACGGCTGCGAGACCTGCTGGCCGGTCGAAAACGGCGTGGTCGGGTCCTCGATCGGGATCGTCACCGGGCGATCGGTGACGTGGCGCACCGGGTCGAGCCGGCTGACGTCGGGGGCGTTGTGCCGATCGGCCGCGTAGACCGGGCCGTACGCGTTCAGCGTCGGCCTGCGCTTGTCGGTGGACACCAGATCGTGGATGAAGGCGTGCGGGTGCGCCCAGTCCCACTGCGTGATGACCACGTTCCGCTCGACGCCGGAGGGACGTGGTGGCGCCGGCGGCACTTCACCGTCCGCGATGCGATCCGTCCAGTCCGCGAACGCGGCCCGCCGCTCGCCCAGGCGCCGGAAGCCGGCCGCCATGCCGGCGCCCATCTGGCCCGAGTCCACGCGGCGGTCCCAGGCTTCCAGCGACGTCTCGAACGAGCCGAGGTGCTTCGGGGGCTCGCGCGTGATCGTCGAGCCCATCTGGTGGCAGACGCTGCAGGCGCCTTTCAACTGCCCGACGTATTGCCACTGGGCCGTGAAGCTGGCGCCGATGCCGTTGCCGCCTGCCCCGGTGCCGGGAAACTCGTCGGCGCGGGGCATCTCCAGGAGCGAGAACCAGTAGCTGCCAGGGTAGATCGCGGCGGCGGCCTGCGCGGTGGGCGCGACGATCGCCTGGAGATCCTGCGTCCGACCCGGCGCCGCGGTGACGCGCGGCGAGTCCACCAGCCCGTAGCCCCGGACCCAGAGGGTGTAGGACCCCGCGGGGAGGTCGGGCACGAGGTACCGCCCGTGCTCGTCGGTGACGACGATCTTCCGGAACCCGGCGGGCAGGTCGCTCGTCTCCGCGATGACCCAGACGCCCGCTTCCGGACCCTTCGCACTCCGGACGATGCCGCCGATGTCGTCGGCGTCCACGGTGACGGTGGCCGCCTGGCGGGCGGCCGGCGTGGCGTACCACCCCAGGACTGCGGTTCCGGCGAGACCGGCGAATGCGGCGAGCGCCCGGAGCGTCATGGCTCTATTTCCTCAGGGAGCGGATGAAGTTGACCAGGTTCCAGATGTCGGGGTCCTTGATGCGATCGCCCCACGGCTCCATGGCGTACTCCGGTGGAATCCCCGACTTGATCGCCGTGAAGATGGCGCCGTCCGTCGAGCCGTGGTCCCACCTGGTGTCCGTGAGGTTCGAGGGCGGCGGCAGCCCTTCGGCGCTCGGCCCGCCCTGGCCCTTCGGCCCGTGGCAGGCGCCGCAGTAGCGGGCGTAGATCTTCTGGCCCGCTTCGATCGAGACAGGTGTCGCCTGGACCGGGTTCTTCAGGCTGGCACCCTGCCCGCCGGCCGCGTGGGCGTCCTGCGCCGAGACGGCCGCCAGGGCGACGAGGGCGACCGCCGCGGTCAGGGCCGTCGTGGTGTGCACCGTCTTCACCTCTACTTGGCCAGCGGATCGGGCCGGACCTGGAACTGGATGATCTTGTTCTGCTGTCCCTTGCCGCCCTCGATGTGCCACATGACCTGGCCGGCGTAGGCCGACCAGAGCCCCCGGCCCTTCCACCCCGCGTTCGCGTCGTCGATGCGCCCGTCCATTCCCTTCGGGTGGAAGCCTCGCGGGTAGGGCACATTGAGGAGGATCGTCTGGCCGTCCGGCAGCGTGGCCTTGAGCGAGTCCGAGTTGTTCCCCAGGCCGATCGGGATGTTGTCGCCCAGGCCGGCCGTGTTGAACTGGTCCACGAACGTGTAGTAGTTCGGGTCCGCGCTGCCCGAGCCGGTGACGCCCTTGAAGTTCGGGCCCGGCTGCTTGTAGAAGGTCCAGCCCTCGACGCAGTGCTGGCCCGTGGCCTCCGGTCCGTTGGTCACGGTGCACTTGCGGCGGTCGAAGCTGGCCATGTACCCGGCGCCCGTGCCGGCCCAGATGATGCCGTTTCTGTCGATGTCGATTCCGCGCGTGCCCCACACCTCGACCGGGGCGTCGGGATTCATGTACGGCAGCTCGTAGATCTCGGTGAGCGCGGTCGCGGGCGGGTTGTCTCCGGGCACCACACGCAGGATGGTGCCGGGCGCCGCCTGCGAGGCCACGACCCAGATCGAGCCGTCCATCGGGTTCGGGATGACGCCGTAGTTGCCGAGCGCCACCCGCTTGTCCTTCGCCGGGTCCACCGGATCGTTGGCCTCGACGAATTCGTCCCGCTGGCCGTTGCCGTTGGTGTCGAGGACGAACGGGAACCAGCCCTGCGATGCCTGCAGGTCGCCGGACGTTTCCCAGGTGCGGGTGTCGAAGTACGCCAGGTAGGGTCCCAGGGTGCTGAACCAGAGCCGGTCGTTCTGATCGAACTGCACGTGGTGCGTGTTGAAGCAGGAGTCGATGGCGGTCCACTTGTCCGCGGCCGGGTCGTACATCGAGATCTGGCGGCCGCTGTTGTTCAGCGGGAGCCTGGCCGCCGACGGGTGGCTCGACCCTTCCTTGCACCAGTCCGCGTTGTCGGACGGCCGAACGGTCGAGGTGAACCAGACGCGGCTCCTGGTGTCCATCATCAGGCTGTGCGCGTTGGTGCGGCTCGTGAAGACCGCCTCCTCGCCCCAGGCCGGCGAAGGCATCGTGGCGCGCTGGCTCCACGAGTGCTGCGGCGGGTTGTTCTCGTCGAGGAACGGCGGCATCATCTGCGTCGTGACGTGGGTCTTCGGATCCAGCACCGGGATGTAGTCCGAGCTGTACTCCGTGCCGGAGTAGACCGGGCCGTATCCGTTCACGGTCGGATCGCGCTTGTCGGTGCTGACCGTGTCGTGCACGAACTGGTGGCCGTCCATGCCCCAGTCCCACATGTTCAACACGACGTTGCGCTCGAGGCCCGCCGGCCGCGGCGGCCGGGACGGGAGCTCGCCGGCGGCGATCCGGTCCGCCCAGTCCGCGAACATCTCGATGGCGCGCCCGCGTCCGAAGCGGCTCAGGAAGCTGCTCATCACGGCGCCGCTCTGGCCCGACGCCACGCGCCGCTCCCAGGCGGCAACCGTGCTCTCGAACTCGCCGAGGCCCTGCGGCATCCCGCGCGTCCCCTTCGTGCCCATCTGGTGGCAGACCACGCAGCCGTTGATCGTCAGATCGCCGAGGAAGTGCCCCTGGCTCTGCATCGCCGGCGACAGGCCGTTGCCTTCGGGGCCGGTGCCCGGGAAGTCGCTCGGGGGAGGCGGCTCCAGCAGGGAGTACCAGTAGTTCGCCGGGTAGACCTCGGCGGCGGCGGCCTCGTCCGGCGCGACGACGGCCGTCAGGTCGAGCGCGCTGCCGGGCGTGGATTCCACGCGGGGCGAGTCGACCAGGCCGTAGCCGCGGACCCAGATCGAATAGGTGGCGCCGGGGAGATCGGGAAGGACGTACCGGCCCTCGTCGTCGGTGACGACGATCTTGCGGTACCCGGTCGGCAGGTCATCCGTCTCGGCAATGACCCAGACGCCGGCTTCCGGGCCGGCGGCGCTCGAGACGACGCCTCCGATGTCGTCGTCGTCGATGGCGACGCCGCCACCGCTCGAGCAGGACGACACGGTCAGCAACGCGACGCAGCCGGCTGCCGGCAGCAGCCACGACGCTTTCGGCATGTGCATGATTCGCTCCTCAGGGAATTGGGGTCAGGCCGTTCATTGTCTCCGAAGTGGTCCGATGGCGCGACCTCTGGCGCCGCAGCGGGCTCAGAAGGCGCCGAGCGGCAGACCCGGCTCGAACGCACCGCTGGGCTTGAAGATCCGCTTCTTGAAGCGCCAGCCGTCCGCGGTCTTCACCAGCGTGTCCTCGTAGACCCCGGAGTGGTCCACGAAGGGCGGGCGCGTCGTGACGTTGAAGATCAGGGCGTAGACCGACCCGCGCGCGCCTTCCGGCGTGGGCGTGATCATCAGCCCCGCGTAGGTGTGCCGGCTCGACCAGCCGTTCTTCTTCAGGCCGGCATGGAAGCCCGCGATCATCCGCTTGAGGGCGTCGGGGCCCCTGTTGATCCGGCCCGACTGCTCGAACTCGCCGTCAGGCGTGAACAGCGCGGCGTAGTCGCTGCCGTCGCCGCCGCCGCCCATGTCGGTGACGCGGACGTAGGTGGCGTAGAGCTGCTCGATGTCGACGTAGTCCTGCGCCGTCAGCGCAGGCGGCTCGGCGCGAACGGTCGAGCTGAGGGCGCACAGGCCGACGAGGGCAAGGCAGGTGGTCAGGGCCGTTGTGCTTCGCATGGCCGGGATCCTTTCGATGCTCAGGGCTCGGGGCCGCAGACGGCGCGATTATACAGTCGCGCAGACGCGAAATCCCAAATCCGGAAGCCCAAGTCCCAAGCCAACTCCCAACTCCCAAGTGCCAACTCGGATCCGAATCCCCAATCCCCAATCCCCAATCCCCAATCGCCAATCAATCATCAATCCCCAATCTCCAATCACCAATGTCTTGACCTCGCCCGACCCGCGGCGTAAGGTCGCGGAGTGAGGCGTCTGCTGGTTGCGGCGATCGCCGCTGCGGTGGTCTGGACGGGCTCGGCCGCGTCGGCCGAGGACTGGCCCGAGTTCCGAGGCAAGGGCCGCCGAGGCGTCTGGACCGAGACCGGCATCCTGCGAACCTTCCCGCCCGGCGGGCTCGAGGTGCGGTGGCGGACGCCGATCAGGGGCGGCTACAGCAGCCCCAGCGTGTCGGAAGGCCGCATCTTCCTCACCGACTTCACCGCCGGCACGGGCCTGGAGGGGACCGAACGGGCCCTCGCCCTGGACGAGGCGACGGGCCGTGTGCTGTGGACGCAGGAATGGCCGACCGACTACGCCGGCCTGATGTGGGCGCACGGTCCGCGCGCCACGCCCACGGTGGACGGGGACCGTGTGTACGTCGTGGGGGCCCGCGGGCGGCTCGTGTGCCTCGATGCGCAGTCGGGCGAGATCCGCTGGAGCGTGCAGGCGGTCGAGGACTACGGCGCGCCGGTGTCGATGTGGGGCGCGGCCAGCGCGCCGATCGTCGATGGCGATGTCCTGGTTGCCGTGATCAACGGCCCGCCGGATGCGCTGCTCGTGGGGTTCGACAAACACACGGGCCGGGAGCGCTGGCGCGCGCTGCGCGGGCTGGCGGAGCCGGGCCTGAATCAGCCGCTGGTCATCACGGCCGGCGGCGCTCGCCAGCTGATCTACTGGGGGCCCGACGCGATCAACTCGCTCGACCCGGCCACGGGGAAGGTCTTCTGGCGCCATCCGTGGCAGGTCGGCGACGCGATGAACCTCGCGCTGCCGGTCCACCACGATCCGTACCTGCTCCTGTCGCACTTCGGGCGCGGCTCGATGCTGCTCGAGCTGCACCGTGACCGGCCGGGCGTGACCGAGATCTGGCGGGGGACCAGCAGCAGCGAAATCCTCACCGACGGCCTGCACTCGATGTACGGCACGCCGATCGTCCAGGACGGGTTCATCTACGGGCTGTGCAGCTACGGACAGCTGCGCTGCCTGCGGCTCGACAACGCCGAGCGGGTGTGGGAGACGCAGGCGGTCACGGTGGAGCGGGCGCGCTGGGCGTCGGGGAACATCGTCCGGCACCAGGACCGCGTGTTCTTCGCGAACGACCGGGGCGAGCTGGTGATGGCCAGGCTGACGCCCGAAGGGTACGAGGAGCTCGACCGCACGCAGCTGATCACGCCGACCACGCCGCCCGGCGTGCGGCGCCGCCTGGGCGCCGTTCAGGTGTCGCACCCGGCCTTCGCGAACCGCCACATCTACGTCCGCAACGACGAGGAGGTCATCGCCTACTCGATGGAGGCGACGGACGCCGCATCCCCGCCGCCCTCGCCGGTGTCGCGGGCCGAGCCGGCCGCCGCGCCTTCGGCGGCCGTGGCCGCCGTGGAACCCAGCCGCAGGGTCCACATCCAGTACATGCCCGGGCTGCCCGACGTCCGCAGGCTGGCCGACCCCAACAACACGGCCTACAGCACGCTGTACCTGCTGAGCGGGGGCGGGGCGAACACGATCGCCTTCGCGACCGACGAGGGGGTCGTCCTCGTCAGCGCCAAGCGCGCCGGCTGGGGCGAGGCGCTCCTGGCCACGCTCGGCCAGGCGACGAACGAGCCGGTGCGCACGATCATCAACACGGCACCCGATCCCGAGTACGTCGGCGCCAACGGCGAGTACCCCACGGTCACGTCGATCGTGGCCCACGAGACCACGCGCACGGCGATGGCCGTGCAGCCGGCCTTCAGCGGAGACAGGGCCCGGTTCCTGCCCGGGCGGACGTACACAGGTGAGCTGTCGCTGTTCGAGGGGCGCAGCCGGATGCTGTTGCGCGCCTTCGGAGCCGCGCACACCGCGGGTGACACCGTGGTCCACATCCCGGCGTTCCGCCTGGCCTACCTCGGGGAGCTGTACCCGGGACGCATGCTGCCGCGCATCGACCGGGCCCACGGGGGCAGCGCGCTGGCCTTCGCCGACACGCTCGACAAAGTCATCGCCACGCTCGAGGGGGTGGAGATCGTGGTCCCGGGGCGGGAGGCGCCGGCGAACCGCGGGAACCTGCTGACCGGCATGCCCCCGCTGGCGGCGCTCGAGGCGTACGGCGGGTTCGTCCGCGCGGTCGTCGATCACGCGCGCAAGGCGCACGCGGCCGGGACGAACGCGGCCGAGGCGGCCCGGACGCTCGCCCTGCCGGAGCGGTTCGCGTCGTACGACACCTCGGGCGCGCAGACGTTCATCGAAACGGTCTACGACGAGCTCGGTCGCTAGTGCAGCGCAGGCGAGATGGCGTCAAGGAGGATTGATGCGATCTCGCCTGCGCTGCACTAGGGCACGGCGAGTCGTCTGTGCTCATCGGGCCAGGCCGTGTCGGCTTCTCAGGCCGTGACTCAGCCATTGCGGCGGTCCTACCTCATCCATTAAACTGCGCCAGGCCGGGGTTTCGCCCCCGGCCGGCACGTACTTGTCGGATTCTTGAAGGGGGACATATGGCACTTGGGAAGACGTGGGCCCGCCTGGGCCTGCTCGTGGCGGCACTGGGCCTGGCCGGCAATGTTGAGGCGCAGACGCTGGGCGCGATCGCCGGTCTGGTGACCGATGCCACCGGCGGCGTGCTGCCGGGGGTGACGGTGGAAGCCTCCAGCCCGGCGCTGATCGAAGGCGCCCGGACGGCGGTGACGGACGGACAGGGGCGATACAGCATCGTCAGCCTGCCGCCCGGCACCTACGCCGTGAACTTCACGCTGTCGGGTTTCAGCGTAGTCCGGCGTGAAGGCGTGACGCTGAACGCGGGCTTCACCGCGCCGGTGAACGCCGAGCTGAAGGTCGGCTCGCTCGAAGAGACCGTGACGGTGACCGGCGCCAGCCCGACGGTGGACGTGCGCAACGTCCGCACGCAGGCCGTGATGGAGCGCGAGACGCTCGACCAGCTGCCGTCGGCGCAGAACGTGACCTCGTTCGCGTCGCTGACGCTGGGCGCCACGCTGAGCGGGAACGGCAGCGGCGCGGGCGTGGACGTGGGCGGCTCCGGCGGTCCGATGGGTCTGGCCTCGGTGCACAACAGCCGGGGCAACGACATGAAGACGTCCCAGGACGGGATGAACACCAACAACTCCATGGGGACGAACGGCGGCATCATGCACTTCGGCCAGGTCTACAACATGGAGGCCGTGTCCGAGGTCGTGCTGTCGCACACCGGCATGAACGCGGAAACGGAGACGGCCGGGCTGCAGATCAACTACATCCCGAAGGACGGCGGCAACCGCGTGTCGTTCTCCGGCCGGGCGACGTTTGCCAACGAGGACTTCCAGTCGGACAACCTCACCGACGGGCTGCGCGCGCGCGGCGTCACCACGGCGTCGACGGTGAAGGAGGTCAGCGACTACGGCTTCGGCCTGGGCGGGCCGATCCAGCGCGACCGGCTGTGGTTCCACACGGCGCACCGCTGGTGGAAGGCCGACACCTACGCGCCGGGCAGTTTCTGGAACGCGGCGCACGGGCAGAAGGCGGCCAACGGCGTGCCGCTGTACGTGGCGGACACCAGCCGGCGCGGGTTCAACTCGGAGCCGTCGCGCGAGAACTCGGTCCGCCTGACGTGGCAGGCGTCGAGCAAGGACAAGATTGGCTACTACGGCAACCTGGGGCACCACCTGCAGGTCCGCGGGGTCAGCGCGACGCTCGCGCCCGAGGCGGAGCAGATCGCCAGCACGCCGGCGAACCATCTGAGCCAGGCCACGCTGACGCGCACGCAGTCGAACCGGCTGCTGTTCGAGGCTGGGCTCACGGTGCTCAGAAATCCCTTCGAGTTCCAGTATCCGGACGGTGTCGGCGTGGCGGACGTGTCGATCGTGGAGCTGTCGCCTCAGCTTTCCTACAACGCGCGGTCGTCGTCGGCCATCCCCTACAACGTCGGGGATCCGAGCGACACGGACCAGGTGAACTGGCGCGCGTCGATGGCCTACGTGACCGGCTCGCACAACGTGAAGGTCGGGATGCAGTGGGCGCACGGCTGGATCGAGAACAACGGGTCGAACAACCCGATCCCGAACTTCGGGCCGGTCCAGGTCGTGACCAACCGGGGAGTGCCGATCAGCCTGACGCTGTTCGTGCACCCGCAGTACGTGCGGAGCGACTTCCGCAACATGGGCGTCTACGCGCAGGACCAATGGACGGTCGGCCGCGCGACGCTGAACCTCGGCGTGCGCGGCGACTTCTTCGACGGCTGGAGTCCGGACCAGACGACGCCGGAGAACCCATACGTGCCGGTGTTCCGCACGAGCCGCGTGGATGGCACGCCGCGGTGGCGTGACATCTCGCCGCGCCTCGGGTTCGCGTACGACCTGACCGGCGACGGCAAGACGGCCATCAAGGTCTCGGCCGGGAAGTACATGGCGGGCATGGGGACGCAGCTCCCGCTGCAGAACAACCCCGGCAACGCCATCTCCAAGACGACCACGCGGACGTGGAACGACGCCAACCAGAACTTCTTCCCGGAAGGCGATCCGCGGAACCCGGCCGCGAACGGCGAGCTGGGGCCGAGCACGAACGCGGCGTTCGGCACGTCGGTGATCACCAACTTCTTCGATCCGGCAATGCTCACGGACAATCGGCCCTACACCTGGCAGATCTCCACGTCGGTGGAGCGCGAGCTGCGCGAGGACCTGCGCCTGTCGGTCGGCTACTTCCGGACGTCGCACTACAACCAGACCATCGTGGACAACACGGCGGTCACGCCGTCCGACTACGACTCGTTCTGCATCACGACGCCGTCGCACGCGGCCCTGCCGGGCGGCGGCGGCCAGCGGGTGTGCGGTTTCGCGGACGTCTCGTTCGCCGGCCGCGCGCGCGTGCCCCGCAACACGACGAAGCCCGACTCGACCTTCGGCGACCAGACCGAGGAGTTCAACGGCATCGACGTCGAAATGCGATACCGCTTCGGCGAGGGTGGCCTCCTCCAGGGTGGCGTGAGCCTCGGCCAGACGGTCAACAACAGCTGCATCGTCGTCGACTCGCCGCAGGGGATCTCCGGCTCCGTGCCGTTCGACTTCTGCAAGGTGACCGTGCCCTGGTGGGACGGCAACGGGCAGTTCAAGGTGAGCGCCGCCTACCCGCTGCCGTACGGCGTGGAGTTCAGCGCCATCTACCAGAACCTGGTCGGTCCGGCCATCCAGGCCACGGCGACGATGCTGAACGCCTCCATCGCGCCGGCGCTGGGACGGAACCTGTCGGCGTGCGCGTCACCGGTCGGCGCGTGCATCGCCACCGCCTCGCTGAGCCTGATCGAGCCGAACACGCTCTACGAGGAGCGCGTGCAGCAGATCGACCTCCGCTTCGCGAAGGTGTTCAATACGGGGATCGGCCGTACCCGCGCGACCTTCGACCTCTACAATGCGACCAACGCCTCGTCCGTGCTGAACCGCAACAACGCGTTCGGCACGAGCGGCGTGGGCTGGGGCCGTCCCACCGCCATCATGGGCGGGCGGCTGATCAAGCTGGGCGTGCAGCACAGCTGGAACTGACCTCGCCTTTCGTTCGCTGATCAGCGGGGCCGCCTCACGGGCGTGGGGCGGCCCCGTGCTGCGTACGTGCCCGGCCGTGCTCGACACGTGGACGACGGGCATGAGCTGCACCGTGTGGCACCAGGAAGGCGGGAAGGGGCAGAAGCCGCTCGTGCTGAAGATCCAGACGCGGCCGGACCCGCTCGCGAAGTCGTGTCAGCGGACAGTGACGGTGACGTCCTGGTAGGTGCCGAGCCCGCCGTCGTGGGCAAGGCATCGCAGGACGTACGTACCGGGCGTCTCGAACGTGACCCCGATCCTCCACCGGTTCCCTTCCGGCACCGGGGGCGGGGCCCAGCCCGGTGACCAGGGCGATCCGCCTCTCAGGTCCACGTACGGCTTGAACTGCGGCGGGTCGAAGCGCACGGCGGCGCCCTCACCCCGGTACACGAACCAGGTCAGCCGCAGGCCCGCAGCGCTCTGGAGCGTACCCAGCGCGCTCGAGAACGGCGAGCCGAAGAACGCCGGCAGCGGCTCGGCTCTCGGCAGACCGTCGTCAGCGGCCTGCGCCGAGAACCGCAGCGGTTCGCCGACGCGCGCGGTCCGAGGGGCGCCGCCGCCGTCCAGTTCGAGTGACGGTGGCCGGTTGTCGCGCGATGCTTCGGCGGTCGTCACACCCGGACCCACGGCTCCGAGCGTGGCCGTCATCACGTCGGCGTTGAGCAGGTAGCCGGGGCGCAGCGTGCCGTATGCGCGCTCGGTGACCCCGTGGGTCGTCAGCGTCCAGATCACGTCCCGATCGCCGAAGTCCTTCGGCACGCGCACGCCGAAGAGGAAGAAGTTCCGGCGGGGCAGGAAGTGCGTGGGCTGGCCGAGGTCCGGGCCGCCCGGCTCGAGGTGGTTGTCCTGTCCGACCGGCACGTCGATCGCCTCGTCCCAGTTCCGGTTGAAGGTGCCGAACACCATCATGTGGGAGCCGTCCGGATTGGTCCCCCAGCCTTCGTAGACCGGCACGACGCTTCTGCCGCGCGACCAGGTCGTCCCGGGCTCCTGCGCGGCCGACAGGTGCAGCGTCGTCCATGCGGCGGCGATCGCCAGCAGGGCCCATCGGCCGGGTCGCGCGCAGGTCACCGGCTGCCTCCCGCCTCGCGCGCGAAGGGCAGGGTGCAGGGCAGGCAGCCCAGCGTGCTCGCCGTCCCGGCCCTGGCCTTCGCCGTCCGATCCGTGACGAGCTCGCGGAACTGGTCACCCGTCAGCAGGATGACCTTCAGGTAGCTCATGAACATGTTGTCGACGGGCCGGCTGCCCCAGCCGGTCCAGTTCCGGTAGTCCGTCAGGTAGGGATTGCCCGGGTTGGGCGTCGTGTCCATCCAGCCGACCAGCCGCAGCAGCGTGCCGCGGGGCAGCAGCGGAGCCGCGTCGGGCTCGTACGCGTAGGCCCGCACCCACTCGGGATCGAACCCGAGGCAGGTCAGCGTCTGGCGTACCACACCCCACACGGCTTCGAGGCACATCCGCGAGCCGGCGGCGTGCATGTGCGGCTCCAGGCTCACGAGCTTGATCGGCTGCTGGAGCGTCGTGAACGCCTCGACCATCTGGTCCGGCGTGTTGCCGCGCACGTCCAGCTCCGGGTTGCCGAGCGTGATGCCCGTCGTCTCGAACCTCGGCCGGTGCCCGATCGGCAGGAACCTGAATCCGACACGCAGGTGCGCGGTCGTCTTCGAGCCGGTGGCGTGGAGGTGTGCGTTGTTGAAGACGATGGTGCTGCCGGCGGTGAGTGGTGGCGCCGCATCGGGATCGAACAGCTCGGCGTTGCGGCCCACTTCGTGGATGGTGCCCATCTCGAAGCGGCCGTCGGGGGTCAGGGCCTGCAGGCCAGCGTGGTGGAACACCGCGCCGCCCGTCGTGTCGCTGATCTCGATCGTCTCCACGGCGGCGATGTAACGGTCTTCGGTCAGTCCGGTCGGGACCGCGCCGATGGCGCCCCACCAGTCGGGCGCGTTCGCGTCCACGGTGACGGCTGGTGATTCGACGATCAGGTCGGGCTCGCCGATCGTCCAGCCCACGCCGCCGGGAAAGGACGGGGCGGGTGGCAGGTCGGCCTCGTCACCCTCCGGGGCTCCGGTCTCCGCCCACGTCCCGAGCAGCGCGATCTCCGCATCGGTGAGCGACGGGTCATCCCGGTAGTGCTGAATGCCCACCGCCTTGTCGATGAACCAGGGCGGCATGGCCCTCCGCGCCGTCTCGCGCCTGATGGCAGCCGCCCAGGGGCGGACCTCCTCGTAGGTCATGAGCGCCATCGGCGCAATCGAGCCGGGCCGATGACAGCGCTGGCAGCTGCGCTGGAGGATCGGCGCGACGTCGCGGGTGAAGGTTGGACCAGACTGGCGGGCGCGGGCCGCCGGGGCCGGGTCGAGCAGGATTCCGGCCGTCAGCAGCAGCAGAACGGAAACCGGCGGCCGCGGGGTGTCGGGTGAAGCAGGGGCTGTCATGTTCCCTCGCGATCATACCGATGCGAGGGGCGGCCGGCTGCCTTCGACCTCGCTCAGGCCAGGGAAGCCGGCCCCCACAGGTGTCCCCGGCGCTGACCGGCTTGAGCGGCAGCGCCGCGGATCGACCTCTGCAACCTGTTCAACGCCAGCAGCGTGATCGTGCGGAACAACACGTACGGAACGGCGTGAGCACGCCGACCGACGTGCTCGCGGGCCGGATGCTGACGTTCGGCGCGCAGATGTCGTTCCAGGCAGGACAGGTGGGGCGTGCCCGGCGCGAGAGGGCGCCGGGCACGCTTCTGATCGTCAGCGGCCGGTCTTCCTGCCTTCCATCATCAGCTGCTTCCGCTCTTCGACCATGCGGGCGAACTCCTCGTCGGAGAGCCGCATGCCCTCGCCCATGGCGATTGCCATGTCGTCGACGGTACGCTGGCCGAAACCGGTCCAGTTCTTAGGGTCCGGATTGTATTTGTTGCCCATGGAATTGTCGTGGTAGTTGATGACGTGCAGGATGGTCCCCTTGGGGATCAGCGGCTGCGCGTCCTCCTCGTACTGGAACACGAGCTGCCACTGGAAGTTGAACTCGAAGCAGTTGAGCATCTGCACCTGCCCGGTCTCCGGGTAGATCAGCTCGATGCACTGCCTGCTGCCGCGGATGTGCATGTGCGGCAGATAGGTCATCAGGCGGAAGTTGTCGCGGATGAGCGCGTAGCCGTCGCTCCTCGCGTTCGCTTCGCCGACGGGGATGTCCAGGTCGCCGAGGCTGGCCCAGTTGAGGCGGACGACCTTGTTCGGCGGCTCGTACCCCTTCGGGTAGAACATCAGCCCCACCATCGGCCGGTCGGTGACCTCGGTGTCGTACGAGCTGTAGTGCATGTCGAACTTGATCTTCGAGCCCGCGCGCAGCAGGAAGCCGGCGCCCTCCTGGTAGATCGTGGCCGGCTTGCCGGGCACGTAGTGCAGCCCGTAGCCGTCGGTCTCGCCGTCGGGCTTGATGATGTAGGCGACCATGTGATGCACCACCTTCACGCCGTCCTTCGACGGGCGTGACTGGTAGGCGCGCACCCAGCGGTCTTCCGTGAGCGGCACGTCCGCGTAGAGCTCGGCCCAGGCTTCCTGCGCGTTCGCGGCGGTCGTGAACGGCGGGGAGGTGATCACCAGGTCGGGCTCACCCGGCAGCGACCACTCGATCTCGTCGGTGAAGACCCGCGGCGCCGGCATCTCGGCGAGGTTCCCGAGCGGCGCGCCCGCATCCACCCACTTCGAGATCGTGGCGATCTCCTCGTTGTTCAGCGAGAAGTCGTTCTTGAACCTCTGGATGCCGATGTTCGGATCGACACCCCAGGGCGGCATCTCCCGAGAGACGATCTTCTGCTTGATCGCCCGCGCGTAGGGCCGGATCTCCTCGTAGGTCATCAGCGACATCGGCGCCATCTGGCCCGGCCGATGGCAGGTCTGGCAGGAACGCTGCACGATCGGGGCAACGTCCTTCGCGTAGGTCGGCTGCGACGAGGCGCCCTGCGCGGCGGCCGGAGCGCCGAACGCCAGCAGGCCGGCGAGCGAGGCGGAAACCGCCGTCCATCGTGGAATCGTGCGTGACATGCTGTCCTCCTGACTGAGCACCTGCGAGCCTACCGCTGACTGGACAACCGCGCCGGGCCGTCCACCGTCACGGTGAAGTCGGCCGGCGCCG
>VFZH01000015.1 GCA_016871255.1 Acidimicrobiia bacterium
GCGGCACGCCTGCGACTCAGTGCGTCCGGTCCGGCCCGCCGGTCGGCGGGCGTCGCGGGCGGCGCCGGCGGCGTCGATGCCGGGCGGGTCGTTCGGAGGGCCGAGGCGCCGCTTCCGTGCGCGGCTCGTACGTGCCCGCCGCCTCGACGAACCCGCGCCAGTGCTCCACCGTCTCTGGCGACTGGCCGTGGATCTCGAGCCAGGTCAGCGCCTCCTGGAACGGCCCGCGGTGCATGAGGGCCCGCCGCGCGCGTGGTGACAACTGCGGATCGAGCAGCCGCCGCTGCAGGCCGAGAATCTGCCGGAGCCGGTCCACGTCCCGTCGCGCCAGCGGCAGCAGTCCCAGCGTCGGCGCGGGCGGACGGTCGCCACGGTCCGGCACGTGTGGTCTGGGTTGCAGCGCCTCGTGCCCCAGCGGCTGCAGCAGCGTGCCCAGGAGAAGCGGGTTCGTCAGCGTGTCGGGCGCGCGGTCGAACGGACGCCGGTACGCGTCGAGCGCCGCGAGCGCGCGCCAGAGCGCCGGTCCCGCCGCAGCCTGCAGCCCCTCGGCCATCGGCTCGAGCAGTCCTCGCTCGGCGAGCATGCGGAAGGCGCGTTCGGCGCGCCCGCAGCGCAGCAGCTTGTACAGCTCCTCCATGAGCCGCGGCGGCGCGCTCCGCGCAATCTCGGCCCGATGGATCGCGATCGCTTCGTCGATCGGCGGGTCGATCGAGAAGTCGAGCCGGGCCGCCATCGCCACGGCCCTGATCATCCGAACCGGATCCTCGCAGAAGCGCTCCCCGGGGTCGCCGATCGATCGCACGACGCGCGCATCGAGGTCCTGCAGCCCGCCGGTGTAGTCGATGATCGAGAAGTCGGCGATGTTGTAGAAGAGCGCGTTGATCGTGAAGTCGCGACGGAACGCGTCCTCTTCGGGCGTGCCGAACGTGTTGTCCCGGTGCACCAGGCGATCCGGGTGCGCCTCGTCCCTCCCGCTCTCGCCATCCGGCGCCGCTGCCTCCGCGGCCTGGGCGGCCGCCTCCTCGGCCGAGACGATGCGCCGGAAGGTGGCGACCTCGATCACCTTGGTGCCGAAGCGGACGTGCGCCAGCCGGAATCGCCTGCCGATGATCCAGCAGTTGCGAAACAGCTTCTTCACTTGATACGGGTGCGCGCTCGTGCCAACGTCGAAGTCCTTGGGATGCCGTCCGAGCAGGAGGTCGCGCACGCTGCCACCCACCAGGTAGGCGGTGTGCGCGTGCTGGTGCAGCCGGTAGAGCACCTTCAGCGCGTCGGGATCGATCTGCGAGCGCGAGATCGGATGATCTCCGCGGGGCAGTATGACGGGCGTTCCTCTCGAAGGAGCGGTGTCTGCCAAGTGGGATGCGGGTTGACAGGATGCGATCGCGTGGCCATTGTAGCAAAGGCGCCGGCGAGGGGCTGAACCAACTCTGTATGTTTCAACGACTTAGGGCCCTTAGGACGGTCAGAATCCTGCTGGGCCTGCTCCTCGTCGCAGTGGGGACGGCGGAGGGGCAGGCGCAGTCGGCGCTGGCACGCGCGAAAGAGGCTTACAACGCCGCGCAGTACGACGTGGCGATCGCAGCGGCTGCCGAGGCCCGGCAGGATCCCCGGGTCGCCGATGTCGCTGCCGTCGTGCTGGCCAGGGCCTACGTGGAGCGGCGGCGGGCCGGTGGCGTCGTCGAGGACATCGCGGCGGCGCGCGAGGCGCTGCGCGGCGTGGTCCCGGCCCGGTTGCAGCCCAGGGATCGCGTCGACTGGATGGTGGCCGTCGGGCAGACGCTGTACGCGGCGGGCATGCCCGGGGCCGCGGCCGAGGTCTTCGACTCTGCCTGGGCGAGCGCGCCGATGCTGACCGCGGATGAACGTGCGCAGCTCCTGGACTGGTGGGCGAGTGCGCTGGCCGAGTCTGCCGAACAGCAGGAGACGGCCGGACGCGTGGATGCGTTCGTCCGGATCGGCCTCAGGGTCGAGGCGGCGCTCGGCGACGATCCGGCGAGCGGGCCGGCGAACTACTGGCTGGCCGCGGCGCTGCGCGGCGTGGGCGATCTCGACCGCGCATGGGCGGCGGCCATCGCGGGCTGGATCCGCGTGGCCGGTGACCCGGTCGCGGCCATTGTCCGGCCCCAGCTCGATCGCCTCGTGGTCGACGCGCTGATCCCCGAACGCGCGCAGCGGCGCCCGGCCGCCGATCGCGCCGACGCCGAAACGGCCCTCAGGAGCGAGTGGAGCACGATCACGAGCGGGTGGTAGGGACGCACGAGGCGCCGGTGGGATACGAATCCCTCGTCGCGCGGTCGTCAGTGCGCGGGTGACCCTACGGTTTCGCTGTCTTCCAGTTTTCCCCGATCCCGACAGCCACCGTCAGCGGGACTGCCAGCGTCGCGGCGCCTTCCATGCGCTGGCGGACGACCGCCGCGGCCTCGTCCGCTTCCGCACGCGGCGACTCGAACAGGAGCTCGTCGTGGACGGTCAGGATCATGCGCGTCTTCATGGCGCGGGCGCGGAGCGCGTGGTGCAGATCGATCATCGCGCGCTTGAGGATGTCGGCCGCCGTCCCCTGGATCGGCATGTTCACCGTTTCGCGCTCCGCCTGCGCGCGCACCTGGAAGTTGCGGCTCGTCAGGTTGGGGACGAGACGCCGGCGGCCGGCCAGCGTCGTGACCACGCCGGTGCGCCGGGCGTCCTCCAGCGTCCGGTCGATGTACGCGCGCACGCGCGGGAAGCCGGCGAAGTAGGCGTCGATGAACGCCTGCGCGGCCTCCTTGGTGACGCTGATGTCGCGCGCGAGCGTGAAGGCGGTCTTGCCGTACAGGAGCGCGTAGTTGACCATCTTCGCCCGCCGCCGCAGCTCGTGCGGGTCGATGCCGCTGTCCCCGCCGAAGATGGTCGCGGCGGTCCGGTCGTGGATGTCGGCGCCGGATCGGAACGCCTCGATCAGCGTCTCGTCGCCCGACAGGTGCGCCAGCACGCGCAGCTCGATCTGCGAGTAGTCGGCGGAGATCAGCACGTGGTCCGGGTCGGCGATGAAGGCGCGGCGGATCTCGCGTCCGAGCTCCGTGCGGATCGGGATGTTCTGCAGGTTGGGATCGGAGCTGCTGAGCCGTCCCGTGGCGGCCACCGCCTGGTTGAACGAGGTGTGCAGCCGGCCGGTCTCGGGGTTCACCAGCAGGGGCAGCGCATCGACGTAGGTGCTCTTCAGCTTCTGCAGCCCGCGCCAGTCCAGCACGAGCCGCGGCAGCTCGTGCGTCAGCGCCAGCTCTTCGAGCACCTCCACGGCGGTCGATGCCGACTTCGTCTTGCCGGTCTTCTTCAGCGCGGGCAGTTGCAGTTTCTCGAACAGGATCTCGCCGAGCTGCTTCGGCGAGTTCACGTTGAACTCGCCGCCGGCCATCTCGTAGATGCGAGCCGTCAGCGACGCCAGCTCGGACTCCAGATGGCGGGAGTGACCGGCCAGGAGCGCCGCGTCGATCCGCACGCCGGCCCGCTCGATGTCGGCGAGCACCGGCACCAGCGGCAGTTCGAGGTCGCGAAACACCGGCTCGAGACCGGCCTCGGCCAGTCGTGGGCCGAGGACGCCCGAGAGCTGTCCGGCCAGGTCCGCGCGCTCGCATGCGTAGCTCCGCACCGCTTCCGGGTCGAGACGGGACAACGGCTCGGCCTTCGCCCCGCGGCCCCGCACGTCGTCCAGCGAACGCGCCTGGTACGACAGGTGCTCGCTCGCGGTGACCGCGAGGTCGTGGCCGGAACGCGTGGCGTCCAGCAGGTAGCTCGCCAGCATCGTGTCGAACTGGAGCCCCCCAAGTGTCACGCCGTGACGGGCCAGCAGCACGGTGTCGAACTTCAGGTCGTGCCCCGTCTTCCGCACCTGCGCGCCCTCCAGGAGCGGTCGCACGCGGGCGAGCACGGCCGCGGCGTCCAGCTGCTCCGGGCGATCGGCCGTGTCCAGCAGGCCCCCCGACGCCGCTGCGCCGTCGTGGCCGACGGGGACGTAGCGCGCCTGGCGAGCCGCGGTCGAGAACGCGAAGCCGAGGAGGCGGCTCCGCACGGGCGCATCGTCGTCTGCGATGACGCGCATCGCCACGGATCCCGCGGCCTCCATCTGCGCCACCAGCGCGTCGAGCGCCTCGGTGGTGCAGATGAGCGCGTAATCGGTCTCGATGCTCTCGGCCGTGGCCGGCGGTGGCGCGTAGTGGGGCAGCAGCCCCCGGAAGTCGAGCCGGGTGAAGAGGTCGTGGCAGCGCTCGCGATCGGGGCCCCGGTAGCGCAGCGAGTCGAGGTCGACGTCGATCGCCACGTCGGTCCGGATGGTCACCAGCTCGCGGCTCCTGAGCGCCTGCTCGCGGTTCGCCAGCAGCGCATCGCGGTACTTCTTCTGCGGAATCGAGTCGGCCTGCGCGAGCAGGGCATCGAGGCTGCCGTGCGCCGTGATCAGGTCGATGGCGCCCGTGCGGCCGACGCCGGGCACACCGGCGACGTTGTCGCTCGTGTCGCCGAGCAGCGCGAGCACATCCACCACCTGCTCTGGTGCCACGCCGAACTTCGCCGCGACGCCAGCCTCGTCGTACCAGGTGCCGTCTTCCCGCGGATCGAACACGCGAACGCCGGGGCGCACCAGCTGGAAGAAGTCCTTGTCGATCGACACGATCGCCACATCCAGCCCCGCGGTCGTGGCCTTCGCCGTGACCGTGCCGATGACGTCGTCGGCCTCGTAGCCCTGCGCGGTGAGGATCGGGACGCCCATCGCCTGGCAGGCCTCGTGGACCCACTCGATCTGCTCGACCAGGTCGTCCGGCATCGCCGCGCGGTTGGCCTTGTAGTCGGCGGCGATGGCGTCACGGAAGGTCGGGCCGCGCAGGTCGAACGACGCCGCCAGGTATGCGGGCTCGTGATCGGCGACCAGCTTCCGCAACATCGTCACGAAGACGTACACCGCGTGTGTCGCGTGCCCCTCCTGGTTGGTCAGGCCGCGTCCGCGGAAGGCGTGGTACGCGCGGTACATCTGCGAGCTGCCGTCGATGAGGAAGAGCGCAGGGGCGGGCACGGCCCGAGGATATAACATGGGCGTTGGTGCCCCGGGAGGCCAGGAATCGTCGGTGGATCGTTCCCGCGGCCGTTGCCGCGCTGGCGCTCCTGGCCGCGGGGTGCAGCAGCGGCGGCCTCGCGCGCGAGTACGAATACGAAGAGAACCTGTACCTGGATCTGGACGGGAGCGCCACGCTCTACGTGAGCGCCTCGGTGCCCGCGCTGGCCGCGCTGCGGGGGCTCGATCTCGACGTCGATCCGCGTGCCCGGTTCGACGCGGATGCGATACGCGCGCTGTACGAGGGACCGGGCGTGGACGTCGCCGCCCTCAGCACCTCGCGGCGGGACAGCCGCCGGTTCGTCCACCTGCAGCTCGACGCCGACAACCTGTCGTCACTGACCGCCCTGGCGCCGCTGTCCTGGTCCTGGTACGGCTTCGAGCGCGAAGGCGAGCTGTTCGCGTTCCGCCAGGTCGTCGGCGCCGCTGCCTCACGGCCGGTCGGCGACGTCGGCTGGACCGGTGAGGAGCTGGTGGCCTTCCGCCTGCACCTGCCCAGCCGCATCGAGTCCCACCACGCGCCCGACGGCGTGGAGCGGGGGAACATCCTCACGTGGGAGCAGAGGCTCTCGGACCGTCTCCGCAGCGCGCCGCTGGAACTGCAGGCCCGCATCGAGGCCGAGTCGATCCTGGTCAACACGCTGGTCCTGTTCGGATCGACGGTCGTGGCGGCGCTCATGGCGCTCGCGACGATCGTCTGGTGGATCGCCCGGCCGTCGAGGGCCGGCTGACCTCCTTCGCCAAGGCTCCGGCGAATCTGCCGAAGCGTGAGCGGAGGCGGAAGCCGGCCCCCACGGGCGCCCCTTCGCAGCCGTCAGAGCTTTTCGAGCTCGCGCTGCGCTTCGTCGCGCGTCTTCAGATCGTTCGTGACACCGAAGGTCTGGAACTGCCGCGCCACCATGTGCGCGATCTGCCGGTCGGCGTCGTTGTTCACCACGCCGTTCAGCGTGACGCGTCCGTGTTCGACGACGACGTGGATCGACGGGTAGGAGCCGATCCCGTACATCGCGAGCGACGGGTGGGCGTAGAGCGCGCGTGCGATGCCGAACCGCAGCGTGTCATCGAACTGCGAGACGGGCAGCGCCTCCAGTTCGTTGCGCACGGCGGTCACGCCGGCCACGCGCGCCACGCGCTTCGCGATCTCCGCGGCCTTGAACGGCAGCGTGACCCTTCCGGTCAGCGTGACGACGCCGTCGTCTACGTCGGCCTGCACGCTGTCGAAGATCGTGAAGTAGTGGTAGCGAGCGACCTGCATTGACACGTCGCGGAAGATATCGAGGTCGGTGCGGTCGGCCGCGACTGCCGACGAGGCAACCGCGAAGGTCAGGGCGAGCGACAATGCGAGTGTCTTCATGGCTTCCTCCATGCGACCGGGCGGAGCGCCGCGAGCGGTCGCGCTGCAGGAGGTGTGTTCAAGGACGATGCCAGCGTCAGCCCGCGCCAACTCCTTGAGCGCAGAAGACATCGAGCCCGCTGCGTACACAGGTGTCACCGGCAAGGGACTGTCGGCCAGCTGGAGTTGGCCGCTACGAGTGTCACCGCGGGCCGCTCCCGGCGTCACCGCTGGACGACGTTCCGCCGGAGCCTCCGGCGAAGGTGGAAGCTGGTCGTAACGAGCGCCGTGTCTAGTGCAGCGCAGGCGAGATCGCATCAATCCTCGCGGCCGAGGCAGGCGCATCCGCGACGTTGGCGCTCCTCGCAATACAGGCGGTATTCCTCGTCGCGCCGCCTGGCGGCTGCACCCGCCTCGACCGCGATCCCTTGACGCCATCTCGCCTGCGCTGCACTAGAGGAGGAGCACCGTCGCGATGCCGAGGCCGACCAGCGCGATCTGGCGGAACGAGCTGGCGTCGGGGCGCGCGCGGTGCAGCCCGGGGATGAGGTCGGCCATCGCCACGTACAGGAAGCTGGCGGCGGCGACGGCGAGCGAGTAGGGGACCACCCGGGGCACGGCATCCAGCGCCACCACGGCGAGGACGGCGCCCGCCGTACCGGCCAACGCCGACATGGCGTTCAGCAGCAGCGCCCGTCGCCGCGAGTAGCCGGCATGGAGGAGGATGGCGAAGTCGCCCACCTCCTGCGGGATCTCGTGCGCCGCCACCGCGACCGCCGTGCTCACGCCGAGCGGGATCGACGTCATCACGGCCGCGCCGATGATGGCGCCGTCCACGAAGTTGTGAAAGGCGTCGCCGACCAGCACGAGCGGGGCCGCGTTCTCGTGGACCTCGCAGTCGTGCGTGTGGCAGTGACGCCAGATCACCAGCTTCTCGAGGACGAAGAAGAAGAGGATGCCGCCGAGCAGCGTGCCGAACACCTGCACGGGCGGCAGCGATTCGATGGCATCGGGCAGCATGGCCAGCAGCGCGACGCCGAGCATGGCGCCGATCGCGTAGCTGACCAGCCAGGGGATCAGCCGCGTGCGGGCTGGATCGCCCAGCAGCAGCAGGCTGGCGGCCACCAGCAGTCCTCCCAGGCCACCGAGGAGGCTCAGGCCGATGGCGGCGGCGAGCAACACGCCAGCGATGATAGCAGCCCACCTGTTTCGTACGGGCCGGCTTCAGACGTCCCTCGGCCAGCTGACCACCTGCGCCAAGGCTACGGCGGTCCGCCAAAGCTTCAGCGAAGGCGGAAGCTGGCCGCTACGAGCGCGAACGAGAAACGGGCGGCCTACGACGCGACGTACCCGCGCCGCGCGCGCACCTGGTGCTGCCGATCGCCGGTCTCGACGCGGATGGTGTGCCAGCGCCCGTCCCGTGCCGCGGGCCGCACGTACCCGAGCAGGTACTGGCGCCCGAGTTCCTCGGCGATGCGGGCGGTGGCGCCCGCCAGGTCACCGAAGTCGCGGATGATCTCGGTACGGCCCCCGGTGTCCTCGGCGATGCCGCGCAGCACCGCCGCGTTCACCCGATGCTCGGTGCCCGCGCCGGTCCACGGTCCACGCTGTCCTCCGCCGCCCGGGTCGCCACCGCCAACCGGTCCACCCCTGCCGCCGATGATCACCGGCGGGCGCCCCCGCCCGGGCAGCGGCATCGGGATCGGCCGCGGGATCGGAAAGGTCCCCGGCTGCCGTCGTGGCGGCGGTGCGAGGGCCGGCGCCTCGCTGTCCACGCCGATGGCGTACACGAGGACGTCGCTCTGCCGGATGTGGGCGCGCAGCTCCGGAATGGTGGCGGCGCTCGCGGTGTCGTTGCCGTCCGAGATGACCACGATCGCTTTCCTCGGGTGTCGTCCGGTCTGGGCGATGGTGACCGCGTCGCGAATCGCGTCGTAGAGCGCCGTGCCGCCGCCGGTTCGGAGGTGGTCCACGGCATCGGTGACGGCGTCCTGGCCCGCGGTCCACGGTTGCACGAGCTCGACCGTGGTCGCGAACCGGCTCAGGAAGACCTCGTCGCCGGGCTGCAGGAAGTCGTCGAGCAGGCGGGCGACCGCGCGCCGGGCCGCGGCCATCTTGTCGCGCGACATGCTGCCGCTGGTGTCCAGCACCAGGCCCAGGCTCGTCGGGATCCGCTCGCGACTGAAGTGCGCGATCGTCTGTGGCTGGCCGTCGTCGTAGACGGTGAAGTCGTCGCGGTCGAGATCCGGCACGAAGCGGCCCCGCTGGTCCGTCACCGTGACGGCGATGTTCACGAAGTCCACGCCGCTCTGGAAGCGTGCCTCGGCCTGATCCTGATCCGCGCCGGGACCGGCCGCGGGCTCCTGCGCCCCGGGGACGCCCCCGAGGAGCAGCGCGGCTGACAGGACGGCAGCGAGGCGCACGAGGCCCGGGCGCCGCGCGCGGGGAGGAAACGCCGAGGAGGACGCGCAAGAGCGCCCGAGCATGGCGTCGTCCAAGGCAAGAACCCTGCCGGGCCGAACCTCCCGAACGATCGGCGGATCAGTGGTCGTCGCCGGACGGACTGTCGCCTGCCGTGGCCGACTGTCCTCGGGCCGCCGGCCTGAGCCCTTCGACGAACCGGAAGCCTTCGCGGTCGGCCAGGATACGGACCGGCTTGAAGCCTTCGGCCTTCAGGGCGCCGACGGTTTCGCCCGTGGCGGCGTAGTGCCCGTCCACCGGATAGGGGCGGACGATCCCCAGGAGCCCGCCGCGCGGCTCGGCTTCGATCACGACGGCGCGCCCGCCGGCCCGGAGCACCCGGTGGCACTCCTCGAGGCACCGCACGCGGGTGTAGGGTGCCATGCGGCCGAGCAGCCCCTTCACCGAGTGGATGACGACCACGTCGAACGAGTCGTCGTCGAAGGGCATCGACCGGAGCGTGTTGACGACGCGGACGTCCACCAGCGCCCCGGCCCTGGCGGCGGCGGCGTTCAGGCGGGCGGCGTCCTCCTCGCTGGCCACGACGTGTGCCGAGGTGCCGCTGAGGCCGACTTTCGCCACCAGGGCGATCGCCATCGCGGCGGAATCCACCCCCACCTGGAGGAGGCGCTCTCCCATCCGTACGCCCGACATCGTGACCGTGAGCGGGTCGGCCTTCGGGCTCTTGCGAAGCCGCCAGAACATGGAATCCCAGATGATATAGTTTTTCGCCTGTGTCTTCGCCACTTCCCATTGCCCCCGCACACGGGCGTCTCGGCGTGCTGCTGGTCGGCCTCGGCGCCGTCAGCACCACGACCATCGCGGGCACCCTGGCCATTCGCAAGGGCATCGCACCTCCCATCGGGTCGCTGACCCAGATGGGCACCGTCCGGCTCGGCAAGCGGTCGGAGGGACGGTTCCCGACCATCAAGGAGGTCGTGCCGCTCGCGGAGCTCGACGACCTGGTCTTCGGCGGCTGGGACATCTTCGACGAGGACTGCTATGCCGCCGCGCGGACGGCGGGCGTGCTGGAGGCCTCGCTGCTCGATCAGGTCCGCCCGGATCTCGAGGCCATCCGTCCGATGCCGGCCGTGTTCGACCGCCAGTACGTCAAGCGGCTCGACGGACCGAACGTCAAGAAGGGAAAGAACAAGCGCGACCTGGCGGAGCAGGTCGTGGCGGACATCCGCGAGTTCAAGCGGGTCAACGACTGCGACCGGCTGGTCATGGTGTGGTGCGGGAGCACGGAAGTGTTCATGACGCCGGCCGCGGCGCACGAGAGCGTCGGGGCGTTCGAGCGCGCGCTGGACGCGAACGATCCCGCGATTCCGTCGAGCATGATCTACGCCTACGCGGCCATTCGCGAAGGCTTGCCCTACGCGAACGCCGCTCCCAACCTGAGCGCGGATGTGCCGGCGCTGCTGGAGCTGGCGGCGCGCACGGGCTCGCCGGTGGCGGGGAAGGATCTCAAGACCGGGCAGACGCTGATCAAGACGATCATCGCGCCCGGCCTCAAAGCCCGCCTGCTGGGCGTCGAGGGGTGGTATTCGACCAACATCCTCGGCAACCGCGACGGCGAGGTGCTCGACGACCCGGAGTCGTTCAAGACGAAGGAGGAGAGCAAGAAGTCGGTGCTCGACTACATCCTCCAGCCGCAGGTCTACCCCGAGCTGTACGAGAAGCTCTGTCACGTCGTGCGGATCAACTACTACCCGCCGCGCGGCGACAACAAGGAAGGCTGGGACAACATCGATCTCGTGGGCTGGCTGGGCTACCCCATGCAGCTCAAGATCAACTTCCTGTGCCGCGACAGCATCCTGGCGGCGCCGATCGTCCTCGACTCGGTGCTGTTCCTCGACCTGGCCAAGCGGGCGGGGATGTCGGGCATCCAGGAATGGCTGTCGTTCTACTTCAAGAGCCCGATGCACGCCCCCGAGGTGTACCCCGAGCACGACCTGTTCATCCAGCTGATGAAGCTGAAGAACACGCTCCGCTTCATGAAGGGCGAAGAGCTCATCACCCACCTGGGCCGCGAGTACTACGACTGAGCCTTCCCGGCCGAGGCGACGGTGCGCCCCGCGGCCGTGCCGGAATCGATGGCGGACAGCGAGATCACGGCTGCGCCGCCGGGTCGGGCGCCGCCGATGGTCAGCACGCCGAACAACGAGACGACCGCCAGTGGCCACCGTATCCTGGATGTCTGGCGTCTCTCCGGCTCGTGTATCCTGCCACGATGCCCGAACCGAAGCACCCGGAGATCGACGATCTTCTGCGCGAAAACCGGTCTTTCCCGCCGCCAGCCGGCCTGGCGGCCTCCGCGAACGTGCGCGATCCCGGCGTGTACGAGAAGGCCGCCTCGGATCCCGAGACGTTCTGGGCCGGCTTCGCGCGCGAGCTGGACTGGTACACGCCGTGGACGCGCGTGCTCGACTGGCAGCCGCCCCACGCCCGCTGGTTCCTCGGCGGCACGCTGAACGCCTGCGTCAACTGCGTGGACCGTCACCTCGACGGCCCGCGGCGTGACAAGCCCGCCATCGTCTGGGAAGGCGAGCCGGGCGACAGCCGCACGCTCACCTACGCCGACCTGCACCGCGAGGTCTCGACGTTCGCCAGCGTCCTGAAGGGGCTGGGTGTCCGGCGGGGCGACCGGGTCGCGCTGTACATGCCGCTCGTGCCCGAGCTGGCGATCGCCATGCTGGCCTGCGCGCGGATCGGCGCCGTCCACTCGGTGGTGTTCGGCGGCTTCAGCGCCGAGTCGCTGCGGGGCCGGATCAACGACGCGCAGGCCACGGTGCTGGTCACCGCGGACGGCGGGTGGCGACGGGGCTCGGTCGTCCCGCTCAAGCAGATGGCGGACGAGGCGCTTGGCGGGACCCCCAGCATCCGGCACGTCGTGGTCGTCAGGCGCACCGGGGGCTCCGAGGCCCCGGTCCGGATGTCACGCGGGCGCGACCACTGGTATCACGAGCTGATGCAGGAGGCGTCCGCCGAGTGCGAGCCGGAGCGGATGGACGCCGAGGACATGCTCTACGTCCTGTACACCTCGGGCACCACGGGGAAGCCAAAGGGGATCGTCCACACGACGGGCGGATACCTGACGCAGGTGTACGCCACGACGAAGTGGGTCTTCGACCTGAAAGACGACGACGTGTACTGGTGCACGGCGGACATCGGCTGGGTCACCGGCCACAGCTACGTCGTGTACGGCCCGCTGGCCAACGGCGCCACGGTGGTCATGTACGAAGGCGCGCCGGACTGGCCGGGGCGCGACCGCTTCTGGGACATCGTCGAGCGTCTGAAGGTGACGATCTTCTACACGGCGCCGACGGCGATCCGCGCGTTCATGCGGTGGGGCGACCAGTGGCCGGGGAAGCACAATCTCGGCAGCCTGCGCCTGCTGGGGTCGGTGGGCGAGCCGATCAACCCCGAGGCGTGGATCTGGTACCACCGCCACATCGGCGGGGACCGTTGTCCGATCGTCGACACGTGGTGGCAGACCGAGACGGGTGCCATCATGATCACGCCGCTCCCGGGCCTCACGCACACGAAACCGGGATCGGCCACGCGTGCGTTCCCGGGTATCAGCGCCGAGATCCGCACGTCGGAGGGCGCGCCGGTCGAGGTGGGCGGCGGGCTGCTCGCGCTGACCCGGCCGTGGCCGTCGATGCTCCGGGGCATCTACGGCGATCCCGAGCGGTACGTCTCGCAGTACTGGAGCCGCTGGACGAACGACGTCTACTTCACCGGCGATGGCGCCAAGCGTGACGGCAGCGGCTTCTTCTGGCTCCTCGGCCGTGTGGACGACGTGCTGAACGTGGCCGGCCACCGGATCGGGACGATGGAGGTGGAGAGCGCCCTGGTCGATCACCCGCAGGTGGCCGAGGCCGCGGTCGTCGGCCGCGCCCACGAGATCAAGGGGCAGGCGCTGGCGGCGTTCGTCACGGTCAAGGAGGGGACGCCCACCAGCGACGCGCTGGTCGCCGAGCTGAAGGCGCACGTCGCGAAGAAGATCGGCGTGGTGGCGCGGCCCGACGACATCATCTTCGCCGCCGACCTGCCGAAGACGCGCTCGGGCAAGATCATGCGCCGCCTGCTCAGGGACATCGCCGAGGGGAAGACGGTGGGCGACACCACCACGCTGGCCGATCCGGCCGTCGTGGCGAAGCTCAAGGATCAGTACCGTTCGGTCGAGGAGTAGGCCGTCCGGCCGTGGATGAAACTGCCGCCCCCCACCCGCCGTCAAACCCCGGTATGCCTGTGATCGAGACCCGCGACCTGTGGAAGACCTACCGCATGGGCAGCGAGGAGATCCACGCGCTGCGGGGCGTAACCGTCGGGATCGAGCGGGGCGAATACGTGGCGATCATGGGGCCGTCGGGGTCCGGCAAGTCGACGCTGATGAACCTGATCGGGTGTCTGGATACACCCAGCCGCGGGACCTACCTCCTGAACCGCAAGGAGGTCAGCACGATGAACGACAACGAGCTGGCCCGCATCCGCAACGAGGAGATCGGGTTCGTGTTCCAGACGTTCAACCTGCTGCCCCGGGCCACGGCGCTCCAGAACGTGGAGCTGCCGCTGGTCTACGGCGGCGTGTCCGCGAGGGATCGGAGGACGCGGGCGCTCGCGGCGATCGAGCAGGTCGAGCTGTCGTCCCGGCTGCACCATCGGCCGAGCGAGCTGTCCGGCGGCCAGCGCCAGCGCGTGGCGATCGCGCGGGCGCTCGTCAACCGGCCGTCCATCCTGCTGGCCGACGAGCCCACCGGCAACCTCGACTCGAAGACCGGCCACGAGATCATGGGGCTGTTCGAGCGGCTGCACGAGGCGGGCAACACCATCATCCTCGTGACGCACGAAGCCGACGTGGCCGCCCACGCGAAGCGCACCATCCACATCCGCGACGGGCAGGTCGAGAAGGACGTCCGCGAGGCGGCGTAGCGCCTGCCTGGCTGGACGGAAAGCAATCCGCGTGACGACGCGGTCACCTGTGCGTCCGGACGTACTCCAGGGCGTACTGCTTCACGCGCTCGCTGGCCAGGCCCAGGTCGGTGGCTTCCTTCACCGCCCTGTCCACGTCCCACTTGTCCACGAGCAGCCGCTTGATCAGCCACATGCCGGCCGCGCGGCTGCCGCCGGCGCAGTGGATGTAGGCGGGCTGGTTCGCAGGCTTGACGATCTCCGCCATGAAGCGATCCCCGACGGACGGGTCCATCGACTGCGCGTTCCAGGGAATGTGGACGTAGTTCAGCCCGGCTGCGGCCGCGGCCGATTCCGACGCGGTGATGTCCGCGCCCGCTTCATTCGGCATGCGCAGGTTGAACACCGAGTTGAACCCCATCTTCTTCAGCGTGGAGAGCGCTTCGGGCTTCGTCGCGCCGCCGCACGCGATCGTCGTCTCGACGCGGGCGAAATTCGTGATGCCCGCCACCTCCTGCTTCGTCACCTGCTGTGCGGTGACTCCGGCCGCCGTCAACGTCACGCTCACCCCGAGCGCCAGGATCATTCGTCGGTTCGTCATGTCATGCCTCGTGGCGGACCGGGGGTCCGCAGGATGTGTCGCTCGCCAGTCTCTCATGCGTCGCGCCGTTCGGACCCCGTCAGCCGAGCCCATGCCCCGATTGCCGGATCCAGTCGGATGGTTCGGCACGGACGCTCGAGAGAGCGCATGGGATAGTGTTAACGAGTTCGTCATCGTCCATCTGTTGTGGTTTGATCAAGTTTCGGCCGGAAACCGCCGATTCGTTGACACCCTTGGGCCGCTTCCTTAGAATGCCGTCAGTCTTATGGGCTAACCCACTCAAAAGCAAGGTCTTTGGCGTTCGGTCCCTGCCCGGCCGCCCGGCCGGCAGGTTCGGACCGGAATACGCCCCGGTTCCCGGCCCGGCGGCGCGTCAGGAGGAGCAGGAATGGATGAGGTCGTGAATCGGTTCGCCAAGGAGCTGGCCGACGCGATTGCTGCCGCCGTGGCCGATAACACCCAGGTCGAAGCGTGCCGCGCCAAGGCGCGCGAAGCGGGCTTCGACATGCGCGTCACGCTCGAGGCCGTGGTCGGCTTCACCAACCGCGGCGACGGTGCCGCAGCCGCGACGAAGACACCCGCGCTGCGACTGCTGCCGCCGGACCGTCAGTTCGAGCTGAGCGGCAGCGACCGCCGGTTCCTGCGGTCGCTGCGGATCGCCTCGGATCCATCGAAGGAGGCGGAGAGCCGCTGACCTGGCGGCGTCCTACTTCCGCCCCTGATTCGCCACGGCTTCGGCGGCGCGCCGAACCGCATCCGGATCGCCCAGGTAGGAGCGGCGGTGCGGCGCGAGCGCGTCGTCGAGCTCGTAGACCAGCGGAACACCGGTCGGGATGTTCAGCTCGACCACGTCCTCTTCCGACATCCGATCGAGGTGCATGACGAGCGCCCGCAGGCTGTTGCCGTGGGCGGCGATGAGCACGCGCCGGCCCGACTGAACGGCGGGGCCGATGGATTCCGTCCAGAAGGGCAGGAACCGGGCCACCGTCTCCTTGAGGGACTCGGTGACCGGCAGCACCCCGCGCGGCAGGGCCGCGTAGCGGCGGTCGCGTGACGGGTGCCGCGGATCGTCCTCGGCGAGCGGGGGCGGCGGCGTGTCGTAGCTGCGCCGCCAGATCTTCACCATGTCCTCGCCGTGCCGTGCCGCCGTCTCCGCCTTGTTGAGCCCCTGCAGCGCCCCGTAGTGGCGTTCGTTCAGCCGCCAGCTCCGCTCGACGGGCAGCCACATCAGGTCCATCTCGTCGAGCGCGATCCAGAGGGTCCGGATGGCCCGCTTGAGCACCGACGTGTAGGCGACGTCGAACTCGAAGCCGCCTTCGCGGAGCAGCCGTCCGGCCTCGCGTGCTTCCTCGCGCCCCTTTTCGGTCAGGTCGACGTCGGTCCACCCGGTGAAACGGTTCTCGCGGTTCCACGTGCTCTCGCCGTGCCGGAGCAGAACAAGTCGGTGCATGGGATGGGGGATCTCCCGGAGTGGCGGCTCGGGTCTCAGGGCCTGCGGCTCACGGCCGACGGCGGAGGGGCGTGATGGCGCCCTTGCCGGCGTACCGGGCGGAGCTGCCGAGGTCTTCTTCGATGCGCAGCAGCTGGTTGTACTTCGCGGTGCGGTCGCTGCGGCTTGCCGAGCCGGTCTTGATCTGGCCCGCGCTGGTTCCGACGGCAAGGTCGGCGATCGTGCTGTCTTCGGTCTCGCCCGAGCGGTGCGAGATCACGGTGGCGTAGGAGGCCTTGCGAGCCAGCGCGATGGCGTCGAGCGTTTCCGACACCGTGCCGATCTGGTTGAGCTTCACGAGCAACGCGTTGCCGACGCCGTCGGCGATCCCCTGCTTCAGGATCTCCGGGTTGGTGACGAACACGTCGTCACCCACGAGCTGCACGCGATTGCCGATGGCCGCGGTGAGCTGGCGCCAGCCGTCCCAGTCGCCTTCCGCCAAACCGTCCTCGATCGACACGATCGGGTACTCGCGGATCCAGTCTTCGTACATCCCGACCATGTCGGCGGACGACCGGCTCGCTTCGCCCGACTTGTGGAAGACGTACGTGCCGTCCTGCCAGAGCTCGCTCGACGCGACATCGAGGGCGATGTAGACGTCATCGCCCGCCCGGTAGCCCGCCTTGCCGATCGCCTGGAGCACGAGCTCCACCGCCTCGCGGTTCGAGCGGAGGCTGGGGGCGAACCCGCCTTCGTCGCCGACGCCCGTCGAGTGCCCTCCCTTCCTGAGGATGGACCGCAGGGTGTGGAAGATCTCGACGCCGGCGCGCAGCGCCTCCGCGAAGCTGGGCAGCCCGGCCGGCATCACCATGAACTCCTGCATGTCCACGCTGCTGTCGGCGTGGGCGCCCCCGTTGAGGATGTTCATCATCGGCACCGGCAGCAGGTAGTCGCCGGAGCCCTCGGGGTCGAGCGTCGCCAGGTGGGCGTAGAGCGGCTGGCTCGACTCGATCGCGGCGGCCCGTGCGGCCGCCATCGACACGCCAAGCAGGGCGTTGGCCCCGAGCCGGCCTTTCGTCGGCGTGCCGTCCAGCTCGATGAGCCGCCGGTCGAGCCCGGCCTGATCGAGCGACTGGCCCTTGAGCGCCGCGGCGATCTCGCCGTTGACGTGAGCGACCGCCTTCCGGACGCCTTTGCCCAGGTACCGGCGTTCGTCGCCATCCCGCAGCTCCAGCGCCTCGCGGACGCCGGTCGAGGCGCCCGATGGCACGGCCGCCCGCCCGCGGGCGCCGCTCGCCAGCTCCACGTCCACTTCGACCGTCGGGTTGCCCCGGGAGTCGAGCACTTCACGTCCCTGCACGCGCAAAACCTGCATCGATGCCTCCTACGCCGCCGATCCCTGGTCGGTTTCCCCTTCCGCCTTGAGCGCGTCTTCACGGACCGGTGCGATGAACGGCTCGTCGGCTGCGGTCACCACCACTACACCGCCGTCGGTGACCGCGTGCCGGCGCCGATCCTCCGCTTCGTCGTAGCCGATGCGGGCGCCGCGCGGGATGAGGACGTCGCGGTCGATGATGGCGTGGCGGATCCGCGCATGACGGCCCACACGGACACCGGGCATCAGGATCGACTGCTCGATGTCGCTGAAGCTGTGGACGCGCACGTTCGGACAGAGCACGCTGCCCGACACGCGGCTGCCCGACACGATGCACCCGGCCGAGATCACCGAGTCGGTGGCGTGGCCGCACCGGTGTTCGTCGGCGAAGACGAACTTGGCCGGCGGCGCCTGCGGCTGGTAGGTCCGCAGCGGCCACTCCGGGTCGTACAGGTTGAACTCGGGGCTGACCCCGCAGAGATCCATGCTCGCCTCGAAATAGGCGTCCAGGGTCCCGATGTCGCGCCAGTACTTCGCCGCCTTCTTGTTCTCGTCGTAGAACCCGTAGGCGTACACCGCGGAGCGGCGGAGCAGCGCCGGCAGGATGTCGTGTCCGAAGTCGTGCGTGCTGCCGACCGCCGCCGCGTCGTCTTCGAGCGCCGCGGTCAGGATCGACGCGTTGAACAGGTAGATGCCCATCGAGGCGAGCACGGTGTCGTCCAGGGCCGCGCCCGCCAGCTCCGGCTTCTCCGCGAACCCGACCACGCGCTGGCAGGGATCCACCGTCACGACGCCGAACCGGCGGCTCTCCCTGGCGGGGACTTCGATGGTGGCCAGCGTGACGTCCGCCTGCTGGTCCAGGTGGAACCGCAGCATCCTGGCGTAGTCCATCTTGTAGACGTGGTCGCCCGACAGGATCAGGACGTGCGAGGGGCGCTCGCGCTGGATGGAGTAGAGGTTCTGGTGGACGGCGTCCGCCGTGCCGAGGTACCAGTGTTCGCCCACACGCTTCTGCGGCGGCAGGATCTCGACGAACTCGCCGAGCTCCTCCGAGACCACGCTCCAGCCCTGCCGGACGTGGCAGTTCAGCGAGAGCGACTTGTACTGGGTGACGATGAAGATGCGGCGCAGCCCCGAGTTGATGCAGTTGCTCAGGGTGAAGTCGACGATCCGGTAGGGCCCGCCGAAGTGGACGGCCGGCTTGGCGCGGTCCCTGGTCAACGGGTAGAGGCGCTCTCCCGCGCCGCCGGCAAGCAGGATGACGAGGACGTCGGCGCGGTCCATGCGGCTGTCGCGAACGCCGGGCGCGCGTTCGGTCGCCGGCGCCCCCGGAGCGAGCGCGATCATACCATGCGGTCCCGGGGGCGGACACCGGGCCCCGGGGCCTGCAAACCGGTGATTGACTTGCTCTTGTGGCCGCCCTATGATCGGCCGGTTAGGCCGTTCGGCCCGCCGTCGGGGAGTCCGTCATCCGCACCTGGAGAGTAGTTTTCATGGCATATCGTCGATGTGTTCGGATGCTCGCCGCGCTCGTCATCGCGGCTGGCGCGCCGCTGTTCCTGTCTGCACAGGACAGCAAGCTCAACAAGCAGGAGCAGCAGGACGTCAACACGCTGGTCAAACTGGTTGACGGCATCCAGGGCGGAGCGGCTGCCCCGGCCCAGATCCCGGTGACGTGGCTGCAGCACCACTTCCTCAAGGCGCAGGACGGCAAGACCTTCACGGCGTTCACGCTGAAAGTCGATCCGGCTGCGCTGGCCGCGCCCGGCGTGGCGCTCTACGTGCGGGCCGTGCCGAAAGACATGGTGATGCCCGAGGACAAGAAGGAAGCCGTCGAATATCCCTGGGACGACATCCAGTTCCCCGAGATCGGGCCGGACGGGAGGGTGGCGCGCGCGCTCGCGGTGAACGCGGGCCAATACGACGTCTACATCGGCGTGAAGGAGAAGAGCACGGGCAAGCGCGGCGAGGTGAACAAGACGACAGTCTTCAAGCAGGAGCTGTCGGTGCCGGAACTCTCCGCGACCGGCACGCTGAAGACAAGCAGCGTCATCCTGGCGGCCGGCATCGAGCAGAGCCCGATGCTGACCCCGGCCCAGCAGCGCGCGCAGCCGTACACCTTCGGCGGCATGAAGGTGACCCCGTCCATCGAGGGCTCCTTCTCGAAGGCGGGCGAGTTGAACCTCATCTTCTGGATCTACGGCGTGGCGCCTGGAGCGGGCCAGAAGCCGGACGTGGAGGTCGAATACAATTTCCACCAGAAGCTGGCGGACGGCGAGAAGTACTTCAATCGCACGGCGCCGCAGCCGCTGAACGCACAGACGCTGCCGCCGGAGTTCGACCTCTCGGTGGGGCATCTGGCGATGGGTTCGCTGTCGGTGCCGCTGGCCAGCTTCCCGGAAGGTGAGTACCGGCTCGAGATCAAGATCACCGACAAGGCGGCCGGCGGCGCATCGATTACCGAGAACGTCGCGTTTACCGTCACCGCCTGACGGGCGCGGCGCGCCCGCCGGACCGGCAGAAGAGAGGGGAACGGCATGCACACCCGCCTCCAGACGACGCTGTCGATGGCAGTGGGGATCTGGCTGGCGGCGGGTGCGGCCCCTCTCCTGGCGCAGTCTTCCTACTCCGAGACGCCGCTCGATGCGGCCTCCTACGCGGACGGCAACCTGGTCGGCACCGTGTCGGACGAGCGAGGTGAGCCGCTCGACGGCGTCGCCGTCTGGGTCCTGGGCGACACCTCGGCCGTCGCCCTGACCGACGACAGGGGCCGGTTCCGCTTCTCCGACCTCCCGCCCGGCCCGTATCTCGTGCGGCCGCAGACCCTCGAAGGGTTCAGGGCCGTCAGGGGGACGCTCGTGCGGGTTTCGCCGCGCGCGCGGACGTCGCACGCCATCCGGCTCGTACGGCAGGAGGCGCCGCAGGTCCTGGCGGCCGGCTTCGGTGCGCAGGCGGTTGACGGCCTGACGGCGATCGAGACCGAGCCGTACGGGGACGACCACTCGGAACGAGCGTGGCGCCTGCGCCATCTGCCGCGCGGCGTGCTGGACAGCGTGACCGCCGATGCAGGGGCGGCCGCTGGCGCCGCCGACGACGATGGGGACAGCGATCCGCTCGCCATCGTGGGGAAGGCCGTCGTGGCCCCGGCGCGCCTGGCCTCCGCGGTTCTCGACGACATCGCCGAGATCCCGTTCTCCGGAGAGCTGAACCTGCTCACCACCTCGTCGTTCGACCGGCCGCAGGACCTGTTCATGCCGAACGACGCCGCGCCGAACGGCGTCGCGTATCTGTCGCTGGGCGCGCCCACGGCTGGTGGAGACTGGCACATCAAGGGCGCGCTGACAGAGGGCGATCTGTCGTCCTGGATGCTGGCCGGCTCGTTCGTCCGCGCCGCCGAGGCGGCCCATGCGTACGAAGCGGGCGTGTCCTACTCCATGCAGCACTACGCCGGCGGCAACGCGGTGGCGCTGGCCGCCATGCCCGAGGGCAGCCGCAACGCCGGGTCGATGTACGCCTACGACCACTGGCGGATGGGCGCCGTGCGTCTCACCTACGGGGCGGAGTACTCCCGGTACGACTACCTGACGTCGGGTGGGCTGCTCAGCCCGCGCGCCGCCCTGGCCGTGAGCCTGGGAGGAGGACTCCACGTGCGCGGCGCCGCGTCCGTGCGCCGCCTGGCCCCGGGCGCCGAGGAGTTCGAGACGCAGCCGATGATGGGGGCGTGGATGCCACCCGAGCGGACCTTCTCCTCGCTGGCAGCCGACGGCCGGTTCACCGACGAGCGCGTGCGCCACTACGAAGCCGCAATCGAGCAGGCGCTCCGTTCCGGCTTCGCTGTCGGCGTCCGTGCGTTCAGCCAGCGCGTGGACAACCAGCTCGTGACGGTCTTCGGCCTCAGCCTGCCGCAGACCGCGCAGTCCGACATCGGCCACTACTACACGGGAACCGCCGGCCATGTGTCCACGAAGGGCTGGACCGTGAGCGTGAGCCGTCAGCTCGTCGGCTTCGTGCGCGGGTCGGTGGACATCACGGAAGCCAGCGCGGACTGGACCCAGGTGGCCGCACCGGGAAGCGCCGTGGCACGGGCGACCCCGACGCTCGTGCGCGCCAAGCGGGAACGCGTCCGCGATCTGACGACGTCGGTGGATGCCGAAGTCGAGCAGACCAGAACACGCATGGTGCTGCTCTACCGCGTGAGCACGAGCGCCGATCGCGAGAGCGACATCCTGCCGGTGAGCACGGGGCCGCGCTTCGACCTCCGGGTCGAGCAGGCGCTGCCGGTGTTCCGCTCGACCGGCACGACGTGGGCCATGCTGGTCGCCGTCCGGAACGTGTTCCGGGACGCCGCACCCGATGCCTCGGTCTACGACGAGCTGTTCGTTGTCAGGCCGCCGAAGCGGGTGGTTGGAGGCCTGATCGTGAAGTTCTAGTCCGGGGTCGCTCGGACACTCGGAGCGGCCGGCTTCCGCCTCTGCGAAGGGCGGTCGACGAGTCGAATGCCGGAGGGCGCCGGGGGCGCCCCTTTTTTTGTCCTGATTCGTGGTTCGGAATATTGGATGCAGTCGCCGGTGGATTGGATTCAGCAGGGTGTCCAGCCGCCAGATATGGCTACAAGATCTTTCTTTTCAGCTAGATACTGGCCGACAGCACACGGCATGGACGGGAACGCTGTTTGCTCCGGCTATCCGATTCGTCTGCGTTGATGACAGCCCGTTGATGTGATGCTCGACGCCCCCCTCCGCGATCGCGTCCGGCCGGCCGAGTTCGTTCGCTCGCTGGTGCCGCTCGTCGCCCTGGTCCTGCTGGGTCTGGGTCTGGCGAACGTGTCGGCGCGCGCCACCTTCCAGGAGGTCGAAGACGGAGTGCTCTGGGTGGCGGGTGCGGAGGGCGTTGCGGCGGTCGAGGTAGCCGAGGGCAGTCCCGGCGCGGGGGCCGGAGTGGCCGCTGGCGATCTGCTGCTCTCGATCGACGACCGCCCGGTGCGGGCGCTGGAGGACGTGGTCGTCGCGCTGCACGACGCGCGCGTGGGTCAGACGCTGCGCTACACCGTCTGGCGGGCCAACGCGCGCGAGGTCATCGAGGTGAGGGTCGCGCCGATCCCCAGCGGGTCGGTGGCGATCTACTTCTTCCTGGCCGCCGTGGGGATCTTCTCGCTGCTGGTCGGGACGGCGGTCCGCGTCCGCCGGCCCCGCGATCCGGCGACGCTGCACTTCTTCTGGCTGTCGCTCGCCTTCTTCGGCGTGTTCACCTTCTCGTTCAGCGGTCGGCTCGATCGGCTCGACTGGTTCTTCTACTGGGCCGACCGTGTGGCGCTGCTGCTGCTGCCGCCGCTCTTCCTGCACTTCTCGCTGGTCTTCCCCGATCGTCCCGAGCGTCGCCGCGCCCGCCCCGGGTGGCTGGTGCCGCTGGTGTACGTGCCGGCCGTGCTCCTCGGCATCGTGCGTGCCGGGGTGCTGGGCGGCTGGGCAGACACCGCGGGACAGTTCTCGTCGAGCGTCGCCCTGCTGGATCGCCTGCAGTACCTCTACCTCGCGCTTGGGCTGGTCGGGGGCCTGGCCGTGCTCGTCCGTGCGCTCCGTGGCGCGCACTCCATCACCGCCCGGCGGCAGTTGCGGTGGATCGCCTGGGGCACCGCGCTCGGGGGCACGCCGTTCGCCCTGGCGTACGCGCTGCCGTTCGCCGCCGGGGCGGAGCCCTCGCTGCTCACGGAGCTGTCGGTCATCCCGCTCGGCGTCGTGCCGCTCGCCTACGCGTGCGCCATCGTGCGCTACCGGCTGATGGACGTGGAGGTCATCGTCAAGCGCGCGCTCGTGTACGTGGCCGCGCTCTCGGCGATCGTCCTGATCTACGTCGCCCTGCTCCAGGCGCTCGACCGGGTGTACGTCGGCGGCGACGCCCAGCACAACTGGATCATCGCGCTGCTGGCCACGCTGGTGGCGGTGCTGCTGGCGCCGCCGGTGAAGGAGGCGGTGCAGACGGGACTGGACCGGCTCTTCTACCGCGATCGCTACGACTACCGCCGGGCGCTCGTCGGCTTCGCCCGCGACCTCAACCGCGATCTCGATCTGCACCGGCTGTCGGAGCGGCTGGTGACCCGCATCACGGAAACGCTGCTGGTCGATCGGATGGCGCTGATGCTCGCCTCGGACGGCGATGCGGGCCGGTTCACCGTCCTCGGCAAGGTCGGGTTCGGGGAGGGCGGCCCGCCTGCGCTCGAGGCCGGCACCGGCATCGGGAAGCGGCTGTGCGAAGGGCAGGTCGTGGCGCTCGACGACCCGCTGGCCGTCGGACGCTACGCGGTCGAGGAGATCGAGTACTGGCGGGATGCCGGGCTCTACTACTTCGTGCCCTGCGTGGCGAACGAGGGCACGATTGCCGTGCTGGCGCTGGGATGGAAGGAGAGCGCGGAGCCGCTGACCAGCGAGGACACGGCGCTGCTCGCCGCGGTCGCCGGACAGGTGGCGACCGCGCTGGAGAACGCCCGCCTCTACCACCAGCTGCGCGTGAAGGCCGCCGAGCTCGATCGGCTGCGCGAGTTCAACGAGAACATCGTCGAGTCGCTCGACGACGGCCTGCTCGTGTTCGACCTGGACGATCGCGTGGTCCGCTGGAACGGCGTGCTGGAGCGGATCTACGGCGTGCCGAGGGCGGAGGCGATCGGCCGCCGGATCGACGCGCTGTTCGACGCACCGTTCCTGGACGCCGTGCGGGCGGCGCTCCGCGCGTCGCCAGCCGGAACCACGCTGTCGCGCGTGCCGCTGGTCGTCCGGCAGGCGGGCACGCCGGGGGCTCCCGGCCGGCTGCTGGTCAACGTGACGGCCGCGCCGCTCAGGTCCGGCGAAGGGACCGACGCGCTGCGGCTCGGCACGATCGTGATGATCCAGAACGTCACGGCCCGTGTGCAGCTCGAAGAGCAGCTCCAGATCTCGGAGAAGATGGCCTCCATCGGTGTGCTCGCCGCCGGCGTGGCGCACGAGGTCAACACCCCGCTGACCGGCATCTCCAGCTTTGCGCAACTGCTGCTGAAGGACGCGGACCCCGGGGACCCGCGCACGGACCTGCTCGAGAAGATCGAGCGGCAGACGTTCCGGGCGGCCAAGATCGTCAACTCGCTGCTGAACCTCTCGCGCCAGTCCACGTCCACACCCGAACGTGTGCCCGTGGACCTGAACGTCGTCGTCGGGGACGTGCTGTCGCTGCTCGAGCACCAGTTCGGTGCGGCGCGGATCAAGGTCAGGCGGGAGAACGGCGACCGGGTGGCGCGGATCGCGGGCGTGGAGCACGCGCTGCAGCAGGTGTTCCTGAACCTGTTCCTGAACGCGCGCGACGCCATGCCGCGGGGCGGCTGGCTGTCGGTCTCCGTCCGGCGCGACGCCGGCCGGGTCATCGCCGAGGTCGCGGACACCGGCTCCGGCATTCCGCCGGAGCACCTGGCGCGCATCTACGATCCGTTCTTCACGACGAAGACCGGGCAGGGCACCGGTCTGGGGCTGTCGATCACCTACGGCATCGTGCGGGAGCACGACGGGTCGCTGACGTGCGACAGCACGCCGGGGAAAGGCACGCGATTCACCCTCACGTTCCCCGAAGCGGCGGCCGTGGAACCGCAGACCGCACGCGCGAACTGAGCCGTCGCCTCCATCCGGCATGACTCGCAGCGGCACCATCCTGGTCGTCGACGACGAGGAGATCATGCGCGAGATCCTCGACACGCTCCTGGTGCGCGAGGGCTACCGTGTGCGGACCGCCGCTTCGGGGGCCGAGGGGCTGGACATCGCCCGCACGGTGCCGCTCGACGCCGCCATCGTGGACGTGATGATGCCGGGCATGAACGGCGTCCAGGTGCTGGACGAGATCAGGAAGCTCGACGAGGACCTGCCCGTGCTGATGATCACCGCGTTCGCGTCGGTCGAGAGCGGCATCGACGCGATGAAGCGCGGCGCATTCGACTACGTCACCAAGCCGTTCAAGAACGACGAGATCCTCGCGCGCGTCAGAAGCGCCGTCGAACCGCGGCGGCTGCGCGCGGAGAACGCGGCACTCAGGCAGAAACTGCTCGCCGAGACCCGGTCGCACGAGTTCGCCGGGATCAAGGGGCGCAGCGCCCGGATGCGGCAGGTGTTCGACCTCGTCATCCAGGCCGCGCCCAGCCGGGCGAACATCCTGATCACCGGAGAGAGCGGGACCGGCAAGGAACTGGTGGCGCGCGCCATCCACAGCAGCTCGCCGCGCGCCGAGCGCGACTTCGTGCCCGTGAACTCCGGCAACCTGTCGCCGGACCTCCTGGAATCGCAGCTCTTCGGCCACGTGAAGGGCGCGTTCACCGGCGCCGTGTACCCGAAGAAGGGGCTCTTCGACAAGGCGGACACCGGCACGATCTTCTTCGACGAGATCGGCAATATCCCGCTCGAGACGCAGGCGAAGCTGCTGCGGGTGATGCAAGAGCGCGAGTTCATGCGGCTGGGCGGCATGGACACCATCAAGGTGGACGTGCGGATCGTCGCCGCGACCAACTGCGACCTGAAGCAGATGGTGGCCGACGGATCCTTCCGGGAGGACCTGTACTACCGGCTGCACGTCATCAACGTGTTCCTGCCGCCGCTGCGCGAGCGGAAGGACGACATCCCCCTGCTGGCGCAGCACTTCATCGAGAAGTACGGCGCCGAGAACAACCGGGGCACGCTGGAGCTCGAGCCCGAGGCGCTGGACCTGCTGATGGCGTACGACTGGCCGGGCAACGTCCGCGAGCTGGAGAACGTGATCGAGCGGGCGGTCGTGCTGGCGTCGGGCCCGCGCATCGGCCCGGCGCTGGTGCCCGAGCACGTCCGTCGGACGAAGCCGTTCCAGATGCCCGAGTTCGTCGTGCCGCCGGAGGGCATTTCGCTCAAGGAAGTCGTGACCGATCTGGAGAAGCGGCTGATCGAGTCGACGCTGGAGGCCGCCGGCGGCGTGCAGAAGAAGGCCGCCGAGCTGCTGCACGTGAAGCCGACGACGCTGAACGAGATGATCAAGCGCTACGAGATTCGCCCCCGGAAGCGCCGGGGCGACGACGAGCCCGCGCGCGACAACCCGCCCCAGCCGTTCTCAGCGACCGACTCGTAGCGCCCGGGAAGGACGTCAACACCATCCGTTCTTCGCGCTTCGTGGCCATCCTGGCACTGGTGCATCGCGATGCTATGGAATCCGTCGGTCGCACCGCAGAGCACTGGTGCTGCCGATCAGGTATGGCCTCTCAGGAACGCGGACGGAGCGGCCTACGCCCGCACGATGCAGAGCCGTCCCGTGTGGCTACCCTTGACTACCTCGGCTTCACCTTCGTCAGCAGCCGCTCGAACCGGCCCAGCACGGCGTCCCAGCGGAACGACTGCTGGATGTACCGCCGCCCGCTCTCGCCCATCTTCTTTCGCAGGTCCTCGTTGCTCAGGATCGCCGTGAGCGCTTCCACGAACTCGGCGCGGTTGTCGTAGTAGAGTCCGCCACCGGCGCGGCGGCAGTGAATGGCGGCAGTGGTGTGCCGGCCGGCGGCCAGCACGGGCGTGCCGGCGGCGAAGCTCTCGAGCGCCGACTCGGCGGCCAGATCGGCCGGGTCCGGTGCCAGCGTCACGTCGGCCGCCTCGAACGCACCCATCCGTTCGCGGGCAGGCAGGATGCCGGCCAGCCGAATCTGCCCGTTCAGCCCTACCCGGATCATCTTCACGCCGAGCAGCACGAGCGACGCCGTCCCTCCACCTTCCTCGTAGGCGTGGAAGTACTCGATCATCTCCTCGCAGCCGTTGTCGGCCTCGACCCGCCCACCGTAGAGCGCCAGCTGCCCATCGAGCCGATGGCGCCGCCGGAACAGCGCGCCGCGACCGCTCAGGTGAGGCTTGTCCTGTTCCCCGGCGTCGTCTTCGTCCGCCTCCTCGGGCGTCTCGTCGACGTCCTCGAATCCGGGTGCCTCCTGATCGAGTCTCGGATACGCGAGCTGCGCGGGGGGCTGGACGCCGATGCCCACGAACACGTCGTCTCCGGCCCTTCGGCGTGTGACGGCCCGAAGCACGGGCCCCTCGGCGGGCGACACGAACCCGACGGCCGCGATCGACATCAGTGCGTCCTGAACGGCGGCGAGGCGCAGCACAGGATCGACCCGCAGGCACGGGAAGAGCACCGATCGCTCGGGCGCCACGGCGGCGCCGAACACGGTCGTGGCGTGCGACGCAGAAAAGAAGACCAGCGCATCGTAGTTGCGGTGCTGGCGCTTCAGGTGCTCGAGGAGGCCTGGTGCGTACGGACCGGCACGACGGATCGCGTCGAGCTCGTCCTGACGCCCGTGCGGCCGTGCAACGAGCTGACGGACGGCGTCGTCTGCGGCCCCGCGCGGCTGCGCGGACTCGGTGGCGAAGCGCCGCACGAGCACGCCGCGGATCCGGTCGCTCGACTCCGGGTACACGTTGGCCCAGCCGTCTTCGCTGCGCGCGCAGGTGGTCAGTACGTCCACGGCGTGCCGCCGCGAGAGCTGCTCCGCGTAGAGCCGGCACGCGTGGGCGCCGCCGCCGCCGATCTCGGCGCCATAGCGCGGGGTGATCAGGGCGAGTTTCATGAAAAGTGCACCTCGCGATCGAGTACCGGACCGGTGGCCACGGCGTCGACCACCGCCGCTGCGGGTGGCAGCGTCCGTCGCCGCTGCGCCCACCATCCCGGCAGCGGCTCCATCCCTGCCGGAGCGGGGCCTTCGCCCTGCAGCCGGCTGAACATGTCGCGGTACTTCTGCTCGACGACCGGCCAGCTGTATTCGGCGTCGCAGTAGGTTCGTCCGGCACGGCCGAGTGCTGCCGCCATGCCCGGGTCCCCCAGCAGGGCGTCGAGCGCTGCGCAGAACTCCGCCGTGTCGTCGTAGAACAGCCCGCCGTTGCTGCGCAGGCACTGTCCCAGGAGCACCTCGCATCGTGCGTTCACGAGCACGGGCCGGCCGAGTGCCCACGCCTCGAGCACCACGATGGACAGACTCTCGAACGGTGACGGCATCAGCAGCACGTCGGCTCCGGCCAGGGCGTCGAACTTGTCCTCGTCGCTGACGAACCCCAGGTGGCGGATCAGCGGGTGCCGCGGGATGTCCATGACCGCTCGGCCGATCAGCAGCAGCTGTGGCGCGCCCGCGTTCGACCTGGCGTAGGCGCGGAAGTCGTCGAACAGCGCTCCGCATCCCTTGTTCTCGTCGATGCGGCCGACATAGAGCACGTACGGGGTGTCCACGCTGTACTTCTGCCGGAACCGCGCAGGATCGGGATGGTCGGCAACCTGCACGCCGACGCCCACCACCGTGCCGGGCACGGTCTCGTTTCTGGCGATCGACTGGAGGAGCCGGCGCTCCTCCGGGCTGTTGTACATGATGGCGCGGACGCCCCGGAGCACGGGCTGGAGAAGGGTCACGCCGATCGACGGCTCGCGTTCCGCCGTCGGCACCAGAATCGCACGGTCCGGCAGGGCCCGTGAGCCGTGGTACGCGTGATGGTAGCGGAGGCTGAAGAGCAGGACGAAGTCGAACTCGGTGCCCGAGGTGGCCAGTCGCCGGAGCAGCGCCGGGCTGACCGGACCTTCGCTGTCGAGCCAGCGCAGCTCGTCCGCGATGGAGTGGCGGCGGTGGAACGTGCGCTCGGACAGCGCCGCGAAACGCTCCGGCGTGCGCTCGTGCGACACGGGGTATCGCTCGACCGGCACCCCGTTGACCGACGTTTCGCCGGGCGGCAGCTCGTTGCGCCATGTCACGTAGTCGCGCGCGCAGGTCGTGAGCACCCGGACGCGAGTTCCGGGGTGCAGGTGCTCCGCGATCTGGCGCGCGTGCAGCTCGGCGCCACCGTTGATGTCGAGGCCGTATCGCTGCACGACCACTGCGACGTTCACAGGAGGTTGCGGTCCGGCCCGTCGTCCGGATCGTCCGGCGGCCGCGTGCCGGGCGCCTCTCCGGCGGGTTCCCGCGGCGGTGCCGGCGGGGCGGCCGGCTCCTGCGGCAGGATCTGCTGCCACCGGGGCGCGACCGGCGGCGGCTCGACAGACGGCTCGACGGCTCGCACGTCGCCGTCAGCGGCCACCGCCCGGGGAGCCGGGGACTCCGCTGACAGGGGTTCCGCTGGCTCCAGGGGCGCGGCCGGCGCCGATGCCTCCGGCGCGGCTGTCTGTGGCGGTGCGAACCCTGTCTGCACCGGTGCGGATTCGGCCACGGGGCGTTCGCTTTCCGCCGGAGCGGCGCCGTCTGCGACCTGCTCTTCTCCGAAGTCGTCGGCGTCGTCTCCGCTCGGATCGGTCTCGGCCGGCTGGACGGCCCGGCCGGCTGCGGCCGGTCCCTCACCACCCCGGTCCGGTCTCCGGCCGCGGCGGCGGCGGCGCCTCCTCCGCCCGCCCTCGCCCGTCGCCCCATCACCGTCAGGCGACGAGGCCGAGGTCGGGGCCGGGGCCGGAGCCGGCGGACGCTCGTCCGTCACGCGCGGCGGCGGCTGCCTCGAAGGCGCCTGTGCCGCCTCCAGGCTCGCGGCTTCGACGGCACGCACGCGCCGGTCGGCGAAGTCCACCCTGGCCCCGAGCGATTCCACGCGCGAGGCGAGCTGCTGCACCTCCACGCTCAGGCGCGCGGTCTCCGTGACCATGCGGTGCAGGATCTCGTAGTGCAGCGCGTTCCATTCCGCCTGCCGCTGCTCGTGTGCCGCAATCCGGGCCCCCGTCGCCGTGTTGATCCGCGCCTGCGCGTTGAGCGCCGCGATCAGCGGGTTCGGGTTGAAGAACAGTTTCAGGACCGGGTTCAGCAGCTTCCGGATGGCACGAAGGAAGCCCCGGTGCGAGGCGTAGAGCGTGGAGTCCTCGAACTGGAAAGCAGGCTCGCGCCCGGCCGATGGCACGACGACCGGCCGTGCGCCGGCCGCCTTCCGGAGCTGGTCGAGCAGGACGGGGTTGGCCGTGCGCACGTCGAGCACGGCTTCGAGCCGCCTGGCCGCCAGCTCGACGATCTGCTGGTCCGACAGATCGATGCCGTGCTGCTGGGCGACGCGGGTGCGGATGTCGCGCATGATCTGCTCGACGTCCACCTGGTCGGTCCGCGCCGGATTCCGTGGTCCGCGCTGACCCTGCGAGGGGTTCGGCCCTCTCCGTTCGTCGCCGCGGCGATCGTGCCGCCGCCCGCGGTACCCGCGGCCTCCCCGGTGCGGTGCGTTGTCGGTTGGCATGTGCTGGACGGCTCTTCGCAATGATGCGCGGCGGTGTCGCCGCAGGTTCACGGTGACAGGCGCGAACGGGTCAGTACCGCTCGAACAGCGATCCCCACTCGGTCTGCATGAAATCCCTGATGCGTGCCCGGCCGATGGTCGGGTACCACATGTAATCGTGGTACAGGTTCGACGCCATCGGGGCCCAGACCACGAGCGGCGAGTGCAGCAGGACCCGCTCCAGCGGCCGGAGGAATCCACGCCGGATCAGCTGGTCGCCCCAGATCACGAGCGAGCGCTTCGTCGTGAACCCGAAGTTCTCGTTCGACACGTCGTCGCCGACCAGCTCGATGTCCTTCAGGTTGCCGACGCCCAGGCCACGCTCGTGCGCCATCCGGAGGAACGGTATCGTCTGCGGATCGAAGCCCATCAGGCGCGAGGCCACGGTATCGATGGCCACCGAATCCGACGAGGCCAGGATCAGGTTCTTGATCCGCGGAATCATGGTACGCGGTCCCGCGCCGTCTCCGGCCACCGTCCCGTCCATGACCGTGAAGACCGCCGGGTGCAGCTCGCGCTGCATGTAGAGCAGATCCACGAGCACCTCGTGCATGTACTTGTGGGCGTAGTGGCGGACCTCCTTGAGCAGCCCCCCGAAGGCGTTCTTGACTGCGCCGGTCATCACCGCGTGTCCGTGCGTCTTCACCGTCGGCAGGTGGAGCACCTGCCGGCCCACGTACATCTTCGGGATCTCGATGCCGTCGGGAAAGATCGCGTTGAGCTTCAGCAGCGGGCTCCGGAACCGGAACACCTGCCACTCCACCTCGGGCAGCGGTGTGAACGTGAGGCCGTGGCGCTCGAGCACCTTTTCCCACCGGTTGTTCCGGCACCCCTTCCGGGGGTCGGTCACCACGGTCTTGTTCTCGACCGGCAGCAGCCGCTCCCGCGCGTAGCCATCCCCCAGCATCTTGGCGACCACGCCGTCCACCTGCCAGGGCTGCGACGAGCAGGACGGGAAGTACTTCGTCCAGGACAGGTTCAGCTTGATCAGCGTGTCTGCGCCCGGCGAGAGCGTGTTGCGGTAGCCCGCCAGGTCCATCACGCGGGCGTAGTCGTCGATGACGCGATCGGGGCGCGTCCGGACCACGGCCACCCGGGCCGTGCGCGCGGCGGCGGGCGTCTCGGGGACCTGTTCTTCTACGATGACGGCCATGCGTCCCCCAGGGGCGTGTAGATCAGGACCACGAGGCTGGCCACCCAGAGCGCCACACAGACGAGCAGCGGGCGGTCCGAGAGGAACAGCGTGCTCGGGTTGCCGCCACGGTGTTTCTGATGCACGAGGTACAGATAGCGAAAGATCCCGTAAAGCACAAACGGAATGGTCAGCGGCAGCCGATCGGTTCCCAGCCGGGCGGCGGTGTCCGGGCTGGCCGCATACGAGGCGTACGACACGAGGGCCGACGCGGTGACGACCGCCACCATCTGGTCCAGGAGATACGGGCTGTACTCCTGCAGGATCCGGCGATGGTCGACGGCGCCTTCGGCCAGCAGCGTCAACTCGTGCCGGCGCTTGCTCAAAGCCAGGAACAGCGCCAGCAGCGTCGTGCAGATCAGCAGCCAGTGGCTCATCGGCACGGCAATGGCCGCGGCGCCGGCCGCCGTCCGCAGCACGAACCCGGCGGCGATGGCCAACGCGTCGAGGATGACGATGTGCTTGAGCGCCACGGAGTAGAGCGCGAGCAGCGCCAGGTACGCCAGCGCCACCACGCCAACGGCCGTGCCGATCAGGAACGCCCCGGCTCCGGCGGTGACGCCCAGCGTGGCGGCGGCGCTCAGGGCCACGGCGGGGGACAGGGTTCCGGCCGCAACGGGGCGCGTCCGCTTGAGCGGGTGCTGCCTGTCCGACGAGGCGTCGGCCACGTCGTTGACGAGGTACATCGCGCCCGACAGCGCGCAGAACACGACGAACGTGGCGGCGGCGAGCAGGACCGCGTGCGGATCACCCAGGCGTTGGCCGAACAGCAGCGCGGCGAAGACGAAAGCGTTCTTGGTCCACTGCTCGGGACGCAGCGATACGAGGAGAGCCGACACCATCGTCCCCGCCGCGGGGACAGGCGCTCGACGGCGCGCCATGCCACGCGGCGGCCCCGGGGACTAGTCGCTGGTCGACGCGAAGCTGCGCACGGCATCTTCCTCCGAGTCGTACGTCTCGAAGACCGTCAGCAGCTTGGTGATGGACAGCAGGTCGGTGATGCGCTTGGTCAGGTTGGCCAGCTTCAGGCTGCCGCCCTGGCGTCCGACGGTGGTGTAGGTCCGGACGATCTCGCCCAGGCCCGCGCTGTCGATGTACGGCACCTCCGCGAGATTCAGGACCAGCTTGCGGCGTCCCTGGAGGATCAGGCTGTTGATCTTGTCCTTGAGGAGCTCGTCACCTTCCCCCATGGTCATCCGACCCTTGAGATCCAGAACGGTGACGTCTCCGGCCGATCGTTCCTCGATGTTCATCGCTGTTCCCCTGTCACGCCCGCGAGCGGCGGCCAAAGAAAGGAATTCTAGCGTAGGGCCTCCGGGAGGCCAAGGGCGGCTGCCCCGTTCCGGGCGGCCCTGAACACGACGCCCGGCGACAACGTTTCGACAGGTCAGAATCCGCTGGCGCCCGGAACCTTCCGCTGCTGGAAGCAGTCGCGGCAGAACACGGGCCGGCCCTGCGTGGGCCTGAACGGCACGGTCGTTTCCTTGCCGCACGCCGAGCATGTGGTGGTCGTCTCGACGCGCTCGCGGGCCGGCGGTGGTGCAGCCGCCCGTGTGGCCCGCTTGGTCTTGCACGCCCTGCACCGTTTGGGCTCGTTCTTGAACTGCTTGTCTGCGAAGAACAGCTGCTCCCCAGCCGTCCAGACGAACTCAGCGCCGCAATCCACGCACCGCAGACTCTTGTCCTGGTACTCCATGGGTCGCCACCTTTGCCGTCACCATCGGGCTCCTACTCCAGCTCCCGCCGCAGCTTCTTGCGGTTCCGCTTCCGCGCCAGCGCCTGCTTGGCGCGACGCTTGTCCCCCGGTTTGAGATAGAACGAGTGCTTCTTGATGTCCTTGATGATGTCTTCCTGCTGGACCTTGCGCTTGAATCGCCGCAGGGCACTTTCGATCGACTCACCTTCCTGGATCTTGACTTCAGCCACGCCGGAACACCTCCTTTCAGGCCTGATGACACACAGTGACGGACCCGAGACGAGTGGCGAACATGCTAGGCTAGCACGGGCAGCCGCGGATTCTATGGCGTAACGCGAGTCCGGTCAACGGAATAGTCGCGCCGGCCGTGCCCGCTCCGCACCACCGGTCCGGGCCTCCACGGCTCCCCCCACGACCAGTCCACCGATCGCCTCATGAAGATCCTCGTCATCGGAAGCGGCGCCCGGGAGCACGCGCTTGCCTGGACGCTCGCCCGCGATCCGTCGGTGTCCGAGGTGGTCTGTTCGCCCGGCAACGCCGGCATCGCGCGAACCGCCCGCATGGCGGGCGTCACCGGCTCTGGGCCCGGCGCCTGGCTTGATCTGGCGGTGCGGGAAGCTGTCGATCTGACGGTCGTTGGCCCGGAGCTTCCCCTCGGTGAAGGCGTCGCCGATCGCTTCCGCGCAGCCGGCCGCCCGATCGTGGGGCCGACGCGGGCGGCGGCGGCTCTCGAGACCAGCAAGGCATTCGCGAAGGCCTTCATGGCCAGGCACGGGGTGCCCACCGCCCGCTTCGTCGTCTGCACGACAGCCGACGAGGCGTTCACCCACGTCCGCGACCGTACCCTCGGGCTGCCACTGGTGATCAAGGCCGACGGTCTCGCCGCAGGCAAGGGGGTGGTGATCGCCGAGGACACGGCCACCGCTGAAGCGACCGTCCGCCAGGTGATGGTCGAGCAGCGGTTCGGACGCGCCGGCGACCAGGTCGTGCTCGAAGAGTGTCTGCAGGGGCCGGAGGTGTCCTGTTTCGTCCTGTGCGACGGTCGGACCGCCATGCCGATCGGCTCGGCGCAGGACCACAAGAGGGCCTTCGACGGCGATCAGGGTCCCAACACCGGCGGCATGGGGGCGTTCGCGCCGAGCCCCCTGATGACACCGGACCTCCAGCGTCGCGTGATGGAGAGCATCGTGCAACCGGTGCTCGACGGGATGGTCGCTGAAGGCCGACCCTTCCACGGCTTCCTCTATGCCGGTCTCATGCTGACCGCCGACGGCCCGAAGGTGATCGAGTTCAACGTCCGCTTCGGGGATCCCGAGGCGCAGGTCGTGCTCCCGGCGCTCGACGAGCCGCTGTCGGATCTGCTCCTGGCGGCGGCCGCCGGTGCGCTCCCGCCGCGCGCCGCCCGCTTTCAGCCTGCGCCGCACGTCGGCGTGGTGCTGGCATCGGGGGGATATCCGGGTGAGTACGCCACCGGCCTGGTCGTGTCCGGCCTCGACGAGGCTGCTGCCGTCCCCGGCGCGATCGTCTTCCATGCCGGCACGACGACCCGTGACGGTCAGGTCGTGACCACGGGCGGGCGGGTGCTGACCGTCGTCGGGCGCGGCGCAACCTTCCGGGACGCTGCTGCCACCGCCTACGACGCAGCCGGACGGATCCGTTTCGACGGGATGCACTACCGCCAGGATATCGGGCGGCGTGTGCTGGCATGACGCCGCCGCCGGTGAAGTACGCCGTCGTCACCTTCGGGTGCCGCGTCAACCAGGCCGACTCGTTCGCCGTCGAGGACGCACTGCGGATCCGCGGCGGCGTGGAAACGCCTCCTGACGCCGCGGATCTCGTCGTCGTGAACACCTGCTCCGTGACCGCGTCGGCCGACCAGGGAGCGCGACAGACGATCCGGCGCCTTGCGCGCACGAACCCGGAGGCACGTATCGTCGTGACAGGCTGTTACGCCACACGGCGGCCGGACGAAGTCGCGGCCCTGCCGAACGTCCTGCGCGTCGTGCCGAACGACGACAAGGAACGGCTGGTGACGCAGGTGCCGGATTCCGCCGGCGCGTGCACGACCGCCGAACGATTCGGCGGCGGCGACGGCGCGTGCGGCGCCACGCTCGAGCCGGGCGTGGCAGGTCGCACGGCGCTGCCGATCCGGGTGCAGACCGGCTGCGACGAGCGGTGCAGCTACTGCATCATCCCCCGCACGCGCGGTGCCGGCCGCAGCCTGCCGGTCGCCTCCGTGCTCGACCGGATCCGCCGGGCCATCGACGCCGGGTACAAGGAACTGGCGCTGACAGGGGTCCATCTGGGTTCGTACGGACGGGATCTTCGGGACGGCACGACGCTGGAGCGCCTGCTCGACGCGCTGGCCGCCGTGGAAGGTGACCTGCGCGTCCGGATCAGCTCGCTCGAGCCGATGGACTGCACGCCCGCGATCGTCCGGCTCGTGGCGAGGTCCGCGCGATTTGCGCCCCACTTCCACCTGCCGCTGCAGCACGGCTCCGACCGCGTGTTGCGGGCCATGCGACGGCCCTACTCCGCGTCGTTCTTCACGGGAGTGGTCCAGGACATCGCCGCCGTGATCCCCGGCGCTGCGATCGGCACGGATGCGATCGTGGGGTTCCCGGGAGAGACCGACGAGGACTTCGAGCGGACGGTGGCCTGCCTGGAGGGGTTGCCGCTGGCGTATGCACACGTGTTTCCCTATTCCGACCGGCCCGGCACGGAAGCGTCCGCGCTCTCCGGCAAGGTCGGTGGCACGACGATTCGCGAGCGGGGGCAGAGGCTGCGCGAGGTGGCGCGGAAGGCCAGCCTGGCGTTCCAGGCGCGACAGATCGGCACCGTCCGCAACGCCCTGACCGTGGACGACGGGACGCGCGCCGTGACCGACAACTACCTCAAGCTGGATCTGCCTGCGGGACGGCCGCGCAACGTGCGCCTGGACGTGAGGGTGTCGGGAGTTCCCGGTGCCCTGCGCGGAGTACCGCTGTCGCCCTGAGTGTCCGAATCCGCGCGCGTCAGCGCATGAGGACGGCCGCCTGCTGGCCCGAGGAACGGCGCGGGCCGCCGTCAACGATCAGCTGACCGCAGGCGGCGCGGATATCGAGCCCGCGGCTCTTGCGGACGGAGACGTGCACGTGCCGTTCCGCCAGAATCTGCGCGAAGCGATTGACACGGGCATCCGAGGGGCGATCGTAGGGAATCCCCGGCGCCGGGTTGAGCGGGATCAGGTTCACCTTCGCCTTGAGCCCGTTCAGCAGCCGAACGAGCCGCCGCGCGTCGTCCGGCGTGTCGTTCACCTGGTCCAGCAGCACGTACTCGAAGGTGATCCGGCTCCTGCGCTTCAGTGGAAACCGCCGGCACGCATCCAGGACGTCCGCGAGCGGATACTTCCGGTTGGGCGGCACCAGGCGCGAGCGCTGCTCGTCGGTCGTGGCGTGCAGCGACACCGCAAGGTTGGGCATGAGCGGTTCGGTGGCCAGCCGGTCGAGTCCGGGCACGATGCCGACGGTGGACAACGTGATGCGCCGAGGGGATACGGCCAGCCCGTCGTCCGCGTGGATGATGGCCAGGGCCTTCATCGTTTCGTCGTAGTTGTGCAGCGGCTCACCCATGCCCATGAGCACGATGTTGAACGGGCGCTCGAGCAGCCCCGTGGCTCCCGCCAGCACGCGAACCTGGCCCGCGATTTCTCCCGCGGTGAGGTTGCGGACGAGCCCCATCCGGCCGGTCAGGCAGAAGCTGCAGGCCATGGCGCAGCCGACCTGTGTCGAGATGCAGAAGGTGAGCGCCGGCGTGTCGGGGATGAACACCGACTCGATACGGGCGCCGTCGGCGAGGCCCAGCAGGAACTTGCGCGTGCCGTCCGCGGCGCGCAGATCGGAGACGATCTGCGGCGTACGCACGGTGACCGTCGCGGCCAGGCGGGCCCGCAGCGTCCGCGGGAGGTCCGTCATCTGGCCGGGATCGGCGATCCCGCGGCGATGGAGCCAGCGGAACACCTGTCGTCCGTGAAAGCGCTCGGCCCCCAGGTCCGCGGCGAGCGTCTCCATCTCACCCGGGGTGAGCTCTGCCAGATCGAGGGCGACGCCGCGGTCTATCTGCCGTGTTTTCTGCGACATGCGGAGACGTCACAGTGTAGCAGGTGGCCTCGCGGCCCGCGTGGCTGTGCGCAAGGCGTACCGGGCTGCGGCCGTCGCGTGCTATAATGCGTGCTTTCTTCTAAGCGCTTTTCTGTCAACGGTTTGCACGTTCGCTGCGGCCGACTTCCAGGCGCACCGGTGCCCACGTGATCGTTCGCGAGGTACTACCCAACGGCCTTCGTTTCCTCACCGAGCAGATGCCCCACGTCCGCTCGGTCAGCATCGGCGTCTGGCTGACCCGCGGCTCCCGTCACGAGAGCCGGGAGCAGGCGGGTATGGCGCACTTCGTAGAGCACATGCTCTTCAAGGGCACGGCCTCCCGCTCCGCCGAGGACATCGCCCAGGTCATCGATTCCATCGGCGGCCAGATGGACGCGTTCACGGCGAAGGAGTACGCGGGCTACTACATCAAGGTGCTGGACGAGCACCTGCCGATCGCGGTGGACGTGCTGGCGGACATCGTGCGCCGCCCGGCGTTCGCGGACGACGACATCGAGCGCGAGAAGAAGGTGGTGCTCGAAGAGATCAAGATGGTGGAAGACACGCCGGACGATCTCGTGCACGAGCTCTTCACCGGGCAGCTGTGGAAGGATCACCCGCTTGGCCGGCCGATTCTGGGCATGCCCGACACGGTGTCGGCGTTCACCTCCGACACGCTGCGCCGGTACTTCGGCGACGCGTACACGGCGGGCAACCTCATCGTCACGGCGGTGGGCCACATCGAGGCGTCCGACGTGCTCGATCTGGTCCGGCGCCACTTCAGCGACGTGGCGCCCACGACGGTCCCGGTGCACGAAGCTCCGCCCCGCGTCGTGCCCGACGTCCTGATCCGGAACAAGGAGCTGGAGCAGAGTCACATCTGTCTGGGCACCGATGGGCTCCGGCAGGACCACGAGGATCGGTACGCGAGCTACGTGCTCAACACCGTGCTCGGGGGCTCGATGAGCTCGCGGCTGTTCCAGAACGTGCGCGAACGGCGCGGGCTCGCCTACGCCGTGTTCAGTGGCCTGAACGCCTACCGCGACGCGGGGAGCCTGTCCGTGTACGCCGGGTGCGCCAACGAGGCCGTCTCCGAGCTGATCGACGTGGTGGTGCTGGAGCTGCGCCGCATGCGCGACGAGCCGCCCGCAGCCGATGAGCTGCGCCGGGCCAAGGATCACCTCAAGGGCAGCCTGATGCTGAACCTCGAGAGCACCAGCAGCCGCATGTCGCAGCTGGCGCGCCAGGAGATGTACTTCGATCGCCACTACAGCCTCGACGAAACGCTGCAGGGCGTGGAGAAGGTCAGCTTGGACGACGTGCTGCGCGTGGCCCGGACGCTGCTGGTCGACGGCGGGTTGTCCGCGACGGTGCTGGGGGCGGTGAACGGGCTCAGCCTGCCGCGCGAACGGTTGGCGCTCGCCTGAGATGATTCCGCGGTACACCGGTCCCCGGATGGGTCGCCTCTGGAGCGACCAGCACCGGTACGACACCTGGCTGCAGGTGGAGCTGGCGGCTGCCGATGCGATGGCGCAGGAGGGCATCGTGCCGGCGGACGCGGCACGGGAGCTGCGGGCACGCGCCGCGTTCAGCGTCGAGCGCATCGACGCGATCGAGCAGACCACCCAGCACGACGTCATCGCCTTCACCACCGCCGTGGCCGAACACGTCGGCCCGTCCGCGCGCTGGCTGCACTTCGGGCTCACGTCTTCCGACGTCATCGACACCGCGCAGGCGCTGCAGCTCCGGGAGGCGTGCGACCTGATCCTGGGGGAGCTGGATGAGCTCGCGGCGGCCGTACGCGACCGGGCGTTCGAGCAGCGGCACACCCCGATGATCGGCCGCACGCACGGCGTGCACGCCGAGCCGATGACATTCGGGCTCAAGCTGGCGTTGTGGTACGCGGAGCTGGGGCGCGATCGCGAGCGCATCGGGCAGGCCCGGCGCGGGATTGCGGTCGGCAAGCTGTCGGGGGCCGTGGGCACGTTTGCCCACCTGCCTCCGTCGATCGAGCGGGACGTCTGCGCGCGGCTCGGCCTCGAGCCCGCGGCGGTCTCGTCGCAGGTGATCCAGCGCGACCGGCACGCGGCGCTCGTGGCAGCGCTCGCCATCACCGGCTCGTCGCTGGAGAAGTTCGCGCTCGAGATCCGCGGGCTCCAGAAGACGGAGATCGGCGAGGTCGAGGAGCCGTTCGCGAAGGGCCAGAAGGGCTCGTCGGCGATGCCGCACAAGCGCAACCCGATCGGCTGCGAGCAGGTCGTCGGGCTGGCGCGCCTGCTGCGCGGCAACGCCGTGGCGGCGATGGAGAACAACGCGCTCTGGCACGAGCGCGACATCTCGCATTCGTCGGTGGAGCGCGTGATCCTCCCTGACACGTTCATCGCCCTGGATCACATGCTGAGACGGATGACGCGCATCGTGCGGGGCATGGCCGTCTACCCCGAGCGCATGCGCGAGAACCTGGAGCGGTCGCGCGGCGTGGTGTTCTCCGGCACGGTCCTGCTGGAGCTGGCCCGGCGGGGCGTGTCGCGCGAGCAGGCATACGAGTGGGTCCAGCGCAACGCCACGCGCGCGTTCCGCGAGGGCGCCGACTTCAAGGCGCTGCTCATCGCCGATGCCGACGTGTCCGCGGTGCTGCCGGCGGCGGACCTCGAGCGCGCCTTCGACCTGGGCGAGCAGCTCCGCCACGTGGACCACATCTTCGACCGGGTCTTTCAGCAGGGCGCGCCGGTCGATGCCGGCCGCGCGCCACGCCTCGACCCCGTGGCATCCGGAGGCTGATGCGCGCACGCGTTTTCGTCACCCTGAAACCCTCGGTCTTCGACCCGCAGGGCACCACCGTCGCCGAGGCGCTGCACACGCTCGGCTACACCACGGTCACCGGCGTCCGGCAGGGCAAGTACTTCGAGCTGGAGATCGACACCCCGTCGAACGACGAGGCGCGTCGCATTGCCGGCGAAGTGGCGGACCGGCTGCTGGCGAACCCGGTGATCGAGAGCTACCGGATCGAGATCGCCGCCGAGGCGGGGGCCGGAGCCTGACGTGAAGTTCGCCATCGTGGTGTTTCCCGGTTCGAACTGCGACCACGACGCCTACCACGCCGTCCGTCACGTGCTCGGAGCGGAGGCGGAGTGCGTGTGGCACAAGGACGAGGACCTGCGCGGCGCGGACGCGGTGGTGCTGCCGGGCGGCTTCGCCCACGGCGACTACCTGCGGACCGGGGCGATCGCGCGCTTCTCGCCGGTGATGCGCGGCGTGACGCGGTTTGCCGCGGCGGGCGGGCCGGTGCTCGGCATCTGCAACGGGTTCCAGATCCTGCTGGAAGCCGGCCTCCTGCCGGGCGCGATGCTCCGGAACCGCAGCCTGCGGTTCCAGTGCGAGCAGGTGCACGTGCGCGTGGAGCAGAGCGACACGCCGTTCACCGGAGCGTGCCGGATCGGGCAGGTGCTGCGGATGCCGATCGCGCACGGCGAGGGGAGCTACTACGCGGAAGCCGAGACGATCGCGCGTCTCGAGGCGCACCGCCAGGTCGTGTTCCGCTACGTCACCGGAGCGGGCGAGGTCAGCGGCGAGGCGAACCCGAACGGGTCGGTGGCCGCCATCGCCGGCCTGTGCAACGAGGCACGCAACGTCGTGGGCCTGATGCCGCACCCCGAGCGCGCATGTGAGCTGGCGCTCGGCAGCGCGGACGGTCTCGCGCTGTTCGAATCGGCCGTGCGGGCGGTCGCGGGGCGGACGGCTCCCGCCGGGAGCCGCGTCTGATGCCTGTGGCCCATCTGCGGCGGCCGCCGGAACGACGGTGAGCATGGCGATCGATTCCGCCGTCCTCGAGCGGCACGGCCTCACACAGGACGAGTACGCGCGCATTCTCGAGGCGCTCGGGCGCGAGCCGACGCTGACGGAGCTCGGCATCTACTCGGTGATGTGGTCCGAGCACTGCAGCTACAAGAGCTCGCGGGTGCACCTGAAGACGCTGCCCACCGCCGGAAGCCGCGTCCTCCAGGGGCCCGGCGAGAACGCCGGCGCCGTGGACATCGGCGGCGGCCTGGCGGCCGTCTTCAAGATCGAGTCGCACAACCACCCGTCCTTCATCGAGCCGTACCAGGGCGCGGCGACAGGCGTCGGTGGCATCATTCGCGACATCTTCACGATGGGCGCGCGGCCGATCGCCCTGCTCAACTCGCTGCGCTTCGGCTCGATCGAGCACGCCGCCGGCCGACGGCTGCTCGCGGGCGTGGTGGCCGGCATCGCGGGCTACGGCAACAGCATCGGCGTTCCCACCGTGGGCGGCGAGGTGGAGTTCGACGAGAGCTACGCGGGCAACCCCCTCGTCAACGTGTTCTGCCTCGGGGTCGTGCCCGCCCGCGACATCGTTCTGGCGTCTGCATCGGGGGCCGGCAACCCGGTCTACTACGTGGGCGCGAAGACCGGGCGCGACGGGATCCATGGCGCCACCATGGCCTCGGCCGAGTTCGACGAGTCGTCAGCGGAGAAGCGCCCGGCCGTGCAGGTGGGCGATCCGTTCATGGAGAAGCTGCTGCTCGAGGCGTGTCTCGAGGTGATGCGCACCGACGCCCTGGTCGGCATCCAGGACATGGGCGCTGCCGGGCTGACCTGCTCCACCTGCGAGATGGGATCGCGCGGGGGCGCCGGCATCGAAATCGACGTGGCGCACGTTCCGCAGCGCGAGACCGGGATGACGCCCTACGAGATCATGCTGTCGGAATCGCAGGAACGGATGCTGCTCGTCGTGCACCGCGGCCGCGAGGCCGAGGTGGAGCGGATCTTCGAACGGTGGGACCTGCACGCCGTCCGGATCGGCGAGGTCACCGCCACCGGCCGCCTGCGCGTGCTGCACCGGGGCGAGGTGGTGGCCGACATCCCGAACCGGTCGCTGACCGACGAGGCCCCGGTGTACCGCCGGCCGATACGGGAACCTGCGTACCTGGCTGACGCGCGGACGCTGGCGCTGGACACGCTGTCTCCGCCCTCCCCGACCGACGCGCTGTACCGCCTGCTCGCATACCCGGGCATCGCGAGCAAGCGCTGGGTCTATCGGCAGTACGACCACATGGTGCGGACCAATACGCTCGTGCCCCCGGGCATGGGTGCCGGTACGGTGCGGATCAAGGACACGCCTCGGGCGCTGGCGCTGTCGGTGGACGGCAACGCGCGCTTCGTGTACCTCGATCCGGCGCAGGGCGCCCGGCTCGCGGTCGCCGAGGCGGCGCGCAACGTGGCATGCGCGGGCGCGCTGCCGATCGGCGCGACGAACTGTCTGAACTTCGGCAACCCGGAGCGGCCGGAGATCATGTGGCAGCTCGCGCAGGCCGTCGAGGGCATCGGCGACGCGTGCCGGGCGCTCGACATTCCGATCACCGGCGGCAACGTGAGCCTGTACAACGAGACCGACGGTCGCGCCATCCTGCCCACACCAGTGCTGGGCGTCGTGGGTCTGCTGGAGCACGCGGATCGGGTGGTGTCGCGCCCCTTCAAGGCCGCCGGTGACGCGATCGTGCTGCTGGGCGGCTGGGGAGACGGCGAGCTGGGCGGCAGCGCCTACCTCAAGGTCGTGCACGGCCTGCTGCGCGGACGGCCGCCCGCGCTGGACCTGGCCCGTGAGCGTGCGCTGCAGCTCCTCCTGGTGGAGGGTGCGACCGAACGGCTGTGCCGGTCTGCGCACGACTGCTCGGAAGGCGGCCTGGCCGTGACGCTGGTCGAGAGCTGCTTCGACTCGGGGCTCGGGCTGGAAGTCGATCTGCCAGCCGCCTCCGCACCGGACGCCCCGGCGTTCCGGGAGCCGGCCACGCTGTTCGGCGAGTCGGCGTCGAGGGTCGTCGTGTCGGTCGATGCTGCGCACCTGGACGGACTGCTCGCACGCGCGGCGGCTGCCGGCGTTCCGGCCGCGGCCATCGGCTGGACCGGTGGCGATGTCGTCCGGATCCGGCTCGACGGCCGGCTGGTCGTCGACGAGCGGCTGGCCAGCCTGGAAGCGGCGTGGGCGACGGCAATCGAGAGGCGCTTCGCGCGCACGGCGGCGTAGGAGGCCAGATGGGGCGAGTCGGGCGGGTGGGACGTCTAGTCCTCTGGAAACGTGATGAGTTGCACAA
>VFZH01000016.1 GCA_016871255.1 Acidimicrobiia bacterium
GAGGCGCTCAAGGCCGCCGCCAACGGCATCTGCATGCTGGTCGTGCTGCCGGCGGTGTGCTCGTACCGGGTCCGCGCCCTGGCGCTGGGCGCCGATCGTGCGCTGCTCGGCTCGACCCAGTGGCTCGGCCTGCTCCCGGGTCTCACCGGCCAGTACCTCCGGCGCGCCTTCCTGCGGCAGGTGCTCGCGTACTGCGCCCCCACAGCCGTCATCGAGCACGGCACGCAGTTCTCCGATCCCGGGACGTGGCTCGGCGATCACGTCTACGTCGGACCGGGCTGCCACATCGGCCTCGCCCGCATCGAGCGCGAGGTGCTGCTGGCCCCGTCGGTCCACGTGCCCAGCGGCGCCACGATCCACGGCACGGAGGACCCGGATCAGCCGCTGCGGCTCCAGCCCGGCATCCGGCGGTGCATCCGAATCGGGGCCAACTCCTGGGTCGGGGCCGGGGCGGTCATCATGGCGGACGTGGGCGACGCCAGCATCATCGGCGCCGGCTCCGTGCTGACACGCGCACTGCCTCCGCGGGTCGTGGCCGCCGGTGTGCCTGCACGGGTGATTCGCGAGCGAACGTCGACGTCCGGACGGGGCTGACCGATGCGGGTGCTCATGCTCACGCATCGGCTTCCCTACACCGCCGATCGCGGTGACCGCATCCGGTCGCACCACCTGCTCCGCTTCCTGTCGGCTCATGCCGAGGTCGATCTCGTGTCGCTCGCCCACGACGCGCAGGAGGCCGCCCACGCCGGCGCGATCTCCGGCCTGGTGTCGTCGGTGGCGGCGGTCCGCACGACACCCGTCAGGGGCTGCATCCGCGCCCTCGGCGCGCTCGCGACCGGCAGCCCCCTGACGCACGCGCTGCTCGACGCGCCGGGATTCGGGGCGGCAATCCGCGCAACCGTCGAGCGGCACCGGCCGGACGTCGTGCTCGCGTACTGCACCGGCATCGCGCACGCCGCGCTTGCCCCGCCCCTGGATCGGATCCCGATGGTGCTCGACATGGTGGACGTGGACTCGGAGAAGTGGCGGACGCTCGGCGCCCGGACGGCGCCCCCGCTCGGATGGGTCTACGCGAGCGAAGCGCGGAGGCTGGCGCGGTTCGAGGCCGAGGCCGCCCTCCGCGCGCACGCCGTCACGGTGGTGCACGAGCGCGAGCGGGCGGCACTGGAACGGCTCGCGCCAGGTGCCCGTGTGCACGTCGTCGCCAACGGCATCGCCGTGGACACGTTCCGCCCGGCCACGGCGCCGTCCCCCGGCCGGCGCGTCGTCTTCTGTGGCGTGATGAACTACGCGCCGAACGTCGAAGCCGCCTGCTGGCTCGCCGAACGCGTGTGGCCCCTCGTGGTCCGCGAGCTGCCGGACGCACGGCTCTGCCTGCTGGGCGCAAGCCCTGCGCGCGCCGTGAGGTCTCTGGCAGCGCGGGACGCCACCGTCGAAGTCACCGGCCGCGTGCCGGATGTCCGGCCGTACCTCTGGGAATCAGCCGTGGCCGCCGCGCCGCTGCAGGTCGCGCGCGGCGTGCAGAACAAGGTCCTCGAAGCCGTGGCCGCAGGTCTGCCGTGCGTCGTCACGCCTGCCGTGGACGCCGGTCTTCCGGCGGAAGTACGTCCCGCGTGTCGCGTTGCCGACGAACCCCAGACCTTCGCACGCAGCCTGGTCGCGCTGCTCCGCCTTGCACCCGAAGCCCGGCGCGACCTGGCCGCGCAGGCCGATCTGGCTCACCTCAGCTGGACCGAGCGACTGGCACCACTGCTGCCACTGCTGCGCCCGGCGATCAGCCACTCGGCGAAGCGTTCGATGCCCGCCGCGAACGACGTCCGCGGCTCGTAGCCGAGCAGCCGCCGCGCCTTCTCGATGGATGCCCACGTCCGCGGAACGTCCCCCGCCTGCTCAGGGAACCGTTCCACGACGGCGGATCTCCCGAAGACCCGCTCGAGCTCGGCGATCATGCCGGCGAGCGTGATGGTCCGGTCGTTGCCGAGGTTGATCACCTCGTACCTGGTACCCGCGTAGGCCAACGCGCCGCACACGCCCTGCACCACGTCGTCCACGTACGTGTAGTCCCGGCTCGTGGTGCCGTCTCCATACACCGGAATCGGCCTGCCGTCGAGCAGCAGCCGCGAGAACTTGTGAATGGCCAGGTCCGGCCGCTGGCCGGGTCCGTAGACCGTGAAGAAGCGCAGGGCGATGAAGCGAAGGCCGTGGAGGTGGCTGTAGACGTGCCCGAGGAGCTCGCCGCCGACCTTCGTGGCCGCATAGGGGCTGATCGGGCGGAGGACGTGCGCATCTTCTCGCCAGGGCACGTCCGGGTCCTCGCCGTACACGCTGCTGGACGAGGCGAACACGAACCGCTCGATGGCCCGATCGCGCGCCAGCTCGAGCAGGTTGTGCGTGCCCCGCACGTTCACATCCGTGTAGGTCAGCGGATCCTCGATCGAGGGCCGGACACCCGCCCGCGCCGCAAGGTGCACGATCGCGTCGTAGTTGCCCGTCACGCGCTCGCGAAGTCCGGACGCGTCCCGGATGTCCACCCGGACGAGTCGATAGGCCCCGCTCGCGAGGTGGGGCGCCACGTTGCGTTCCTTGACCGACGGATCGTAGAAAGGGTCGAAGCTGTCGAGACCCGTCACCTGCCAGCCGTCCGCCAGCAGCGCCCCGGCGACATGACTGCCGATGAACCCCGCCGCGCCGGTCACGAGGGCGTGTCTCATACGCGTCGATTCTCACACGGCGCGCAGAAGGGCGAGAACCGCCGCCAGACCGGCCAGAGCCAGCACCGCAGCCAGCACACGCAGGCGACGGAGGACGCGCGCCTTCTGCGGCTCGAAGGGCAGGCCGGGGCTCCCGAAGGTGCGCTGCGGTCCTCGCGGGGCCGACAGCGCTTCCGGGTGGACACGCACGTACCCGTTCATCAACCCTCTGGACAGCAGGAGCACGAGCGGCCGCGTGCGGGTGCGCGTCGGGAACCGCTCGAGCGTCGAGCAGGCGTACTCGAAGAAGTCGCGTGAGCGCGCCATCAGGGCGTCCCGCTCGGCCTCCCCGCCGTACTTCGCCCCGAAGGCGAGCGCCTCCGCCTTCCAGAGCTCCTGCGCCGCCCAGGTCTCAGTCGGGAACTCGAGCTCCTCGGGGCGTTCCAGGTACGGGCGCTCGTGCGTGGCCATCCAGCGGGCGTAGGCGACCAGCGCCTGACGCGCGTATGCGTAGGCCTCGTCAATCTCCCCCAGCTCGGCCTTGAGGTCCAGGTACCGTCCGAGCGTGACGAGGAACACGGTGTAGGACCAGCGCGCCTCGACGTGGAGGAGGTGGCGCGCCTCGATGTCGTCACCCGGATGAATGCACCGCCGTACCAGCGTTTCCGCCTTGGCCAGCAGGGCGCGATCGCCGCCGGCTTGAAACCCGTTCAGCAGGACCGCGATCGAATATGCGCCGCCGCGGCCGGGGCCCTGGTAGTCGGGCGAGTGCGTGGCGCTCGCCAGCCCGGAGTCCCCGGGCGCAAGCCATCCGAACGGGCGCAGGCGGCCGTCGTCCATGTCGACGACCCAGCGCGCAAGATCCAGCGCGGCGTCGCGGCTGGCCGCGGCGCCGGTCAGGAAGTGGTGCAGCAGCAGACCCGTCGAGTAGTTGTGCTCGTTGGCCGGTCCCCCTCCCGTCACGCCGGGAACGCGCGGGTACGACCGGTGCGTCGAGCGCCCGGCATCCGTGTAGTGCGCCGTGTGCCAGAACAACCCCCGGTTGAAGACGGATCGGTCTTCAGTCGTGTGGTACAGGTCGATGTCCACGACGTGCGCCGCGAGGTCCCGCATCAGCCGCCACCAGCGCTCGTCCCCGGTCCGCATGAACTGGAGCGCCAGCCCGGCCACGGCGTCGTACTGGTTGTTGTAGTGCGAAATCACCGGCACGGGCCCCGTGTAGTACGCGAGCTCGTGATCCGCGTACATGTCGCCGAAGTTCCTCCACCCGTACTCGTCGATCGCTTCCCGCTTGTGTTCGAACGACGCGTCCCCCTCGATGGCGGCGTCGACCAGGTGGACGTACGACGCGTGCGGGTCGCGGTCGCTGGGCAGCAGGTACGGAACGGCGCCGCTGCCGCAGTAGTGTTCGGGGGTGGCCCGCGCGAACAGCGGGGACCGGACCCAGTCGAGCGGCGCGTCGGCGACCTCGTCGCGGCCGGCGGCCACGTGGAAGACATGGGTCTTCTGCTCGCCCGGCTGCAACTCGTGCAGGTCGCCGTGCTGCATCGGAAAGAGCTGGACCGTGATCGTTCGCGTGGATCCCTCGATCGCCCGCGGGAAGTTCTCCCAGAAGTGCGGCACGGCGACGGCCACGTGGGCGTCAGGGGCGGAAAGAACCACCACCGGCGTCGCGCGCAGTCCTTCCGTCTCTCTCGCACCTGCGCGCAGACGGTATCCGCGGAAGGCGAGCGGCACCCGGCCGTCGCGGTTCACGTGGTTGCGGCTCGCCCACTGCTCCCCGCCGCTGGAAGCCTGAAACAGCTCCAGATGCTCGCCGCACGCTTCGAGCGGCTGGCCGCGCTCCACGGAGCAGTACAGCTCCCCGGTGCGTTCGCCCGGAAGGGCCACCGTGCAGGAGAGGTCACGCAGGAGGATCGCGCGCCGCTCGCCCAGCTCCCAGTATCCGCCCCGATGGCTGGCCGCCTTTCTGTTCCTGATTGTGACGGCGCACTCGACCACCGGAGACCCGGCGAAGAAGTGCAGCCTGGCCGTGACCGCCAGGCCGCCCGGCTTCGGGCCAGCGGCACGCCCGGTGACACGCACCACCGCGCGCAACGGTCCGCTGGACTCGACGACCGCGGCCGACAGCGTGAACTCGACACGCCGGCCTCGCTGGTCCGTGAGCGTCAGGCGGAGGCGGTCGCACGGGAACGCGCCGCCGTGGCGCAGCGAGAACCGCGCCGCGCCGGTGTCGACCGTAACGTGGTGGCGGTCACGCTGCAGGCGCAGGGGCGGGGCATCGCGGAGGTCACGGTCCCCCTGCGACCGCACCAGCCGGTACTCCGCGGGCACCGGGGAGCCATCATGGTCCACCTGCAGGTCGATCAGCATCCACCGTACGGATCCATCGGGCCACTGCTGCAGCGGCGTCGTCTGTGCCCGGCCGCGGCGGCCGTCGGGCGCCACGATCTCGAAGCGGTCGGTCCGATCGAACGCGCCCCGCGGGAGCGGAAGCCCCAGGCGGACGGGCTCCGCCCGGCGCCGGCCACCGTGCCCTGGCGGGCCCGAGATCAGAACGGGAATGGACAGGGGACCGGCCATGCGGACGGCGATGGTTGGCGCCTGCACCCGTGACGCGGCGCCACCGGGATGATATCAACGCCAGTCACGGCGGTACACTGTCCCTCCATGAAGATCGGCGTCTACACGCAGACGGGAAGGTTGGCCCTCGGAGGAGGAGAGCCGCTGGTGGCGCACCTGGCGGCCGGCCTGGCTCGCGTCCTCGATGTCGAGCTCGTGCACCACCGCACCGACATGACTGCCTCGAGCCCAACCCGTCCGTGACGCGGGGTGCTTCCTGGCAGAGTCTGCGCCAGACCCGCGACTGGGTCTGCTGAAACCAGTCACCGCCGACAACCGCGTCGGAAGAAAAGCGTCGTCGACTCGATCGTCTCTGTCAGCGTGTCGTCACCGGCCTCGACGCGCTCCTGGAAGCCGTCGGCTTGAGGCCCGCCGCATGACACACGCGCGCAATGAGTACGAATTCGCAGAAGGAGCCGGATAACGGTCTAAGGGGCCCGCCGGAGGCCCCGCGTCCCGTGCGCTGCCGCCACGCAAGGCGGACGGCGCCTCCGGGCTCACGCACGGCGGAACACGGCCACGTATCCCAGCGGCAGGCTGGTGCTGGACGCGGCGAGGCGCGACCGAGCGTCGTTCGTCCAAGCCGGGCCGCGGCGCGGCGCGACCCGTCGGCGAGGATGGGTCCGACCTGCCAGTGGAGCGGGAGCACAGTCTTGGCGAACAGGTCGGCCACTGCATCGATGCCCGAACCGAACGACCGGATCTCCTCGATGGAGAAGCCGGCGTCCCGGCCGAGCCGCGCCAACCCGTACTCCGTGTATCGATAGTAGTCGTACGGCTCCTCGTGCAGCCAGTACAGAAACGGCACGCTTATTAACACCAGCGCACCTCCGGGCACCACGACGCGGTAGATCTCACGCAACAGCGCCGCCGGAACCGGGATGTGCTCGAGCACGTCGGTCAGCAGGACCGTATCGAAACTCCTGTCGCGAAACGGGAGATCGCGGGAGAGGTCGCACGCCAGGTCGATGTGCTGAATCTCGTGCGAACTCCTCGGCCAGTCAGCGCAGGTCACCGACGTCACCAGGGGCCGGTACAGGTCATAGAGCGGGACCCGCCCGCATCCGAGACCGAGGAGACGACCGGACACAACGCGCGTCACGGCGCCCGAGAGTTCCCCGCCGAGCAGGTCGACGAACAGCCGCGATGACACCGACACGTCGTTCGTGTCGGGACTGGCCCGGAGCACCGATCCGTCGACCACGAACTTCGTCGGGCGCCAGCGGTCCTCGCGCCTCACGCTACACCGCCGAAGATGAAAAGGGGACCCATGGCATCGCGCAGCCTGGTTCACCGCCGTCCGTGCGACACCTCCTCCTGGATATGGCGAACGTAGAGCTTCCTGAGGTTCACGTACGCGCGGTACGAGTAGGTGGTCGGGCCGGGATTCGAAGGCAGCCACCACACTTTGCGCCCGGCCAGGAGCTCGCCAACCTCAACCCGCAGGTCGGCGTCGCGGGGAAGGCGCGTCGGATCGATGTGGCTGTACAGATCGTTCCAGATGTCCGGGGAGTGGAACGGAGAGAGGTGAGGCCGGCCGGTGAAGTTCCTGAACACCTGGTGGTAGTTGCCCTGCCAGGAGGCCGTCCGCTCGAAGTGCGCCCTGAAGAACGCCGCCTTGTCGTGCGCGTAGTCCAGCCGGTGCTGGCCGGCGTAGAAGTGAGCCGGATTGGACATGGTGCCGCTCCAGAAGATGCAGCGCTGGCCGAACTCGGCCGCAACACGACGCGCCGCCGGCATCCAGCGCAGATGCGTGGGGTCCGAATACAGATCGCCGCAGATCACTTTCGCCCGGAAATCCTCCGGTGTCTCCTCGTTCCGGTTGTCGTGATGGAACACCCGGCCTGCCCGAATGTGATTGCGCTCCAGCCACTCCACGACCAAGGGATGGTTCGGCTCGGCACTGAAGACGTGCCAGCGCTCGGGGGCCACCCTCGGCGCGAGCCACACGAGCTGACTGTCCCTGCCGGCGGTCATCACGATGTGGTCGTAGCCGGGGAAGGCACGCTCGGTCTTCTCGATGAACCGTGCAATGTGCGCCGCCGAGCGTTCCACGACCGACTCGCAATCGCCGATCGAGAAGTCGGGCGCGAAGCCCGCACGACTCTCCTCGGGCGTGACGGTCTCGAACGCCCGCAGCTTCTTCACGCGCACGTCGATCGAGTTCCACGACGCGTACCAGGCCGGGGTGATCGGCTCGAGTGCGGGCCATCCGAAGTGGCGGTTCGCCTTGCGTGCGACGCGGTACATCCAGTCTTCGGTGAAGTGGCCTCTGAGGTAGTCCGGGGGGCGGAACGACTCGTCGGGGATGAAGTCTCCGGCGTCGCGGATGAGCGCCACGACGGACGTGGACACCTTGAGGCGACTGCCGCAGCGCCGGTAGAAGGCGGGATAGACACCCGCGGCGACGTCCTCGAGGCGTTGCGCTTCGACGACAGCGTCGCCATCACGAAGATGGAGCTCGAGGCTGGTCACTGGCGCGCGCGGGTGAGACGGTCCTGGGCGCTGAACACCCATTCCGGGAGCATCCGAAATCGGCCGAAGCGCCGCAGACGGCTCGAGATCACGCCCCGCTCGGCAGCCAGGCTCAGCGCCTCGTCGAGCTTCGCCCACTCCCGGGTGTAGAAGTACCGCGTACTCAAGGCCTCGAGCAGATCGACCTCGGTGGGTTCGGGCGTCACGACCTCCAGCCCGCGCGCACGGGCCCATTCCAGGAACGCCAGACGGATGTCCACCATGTCGGTGACCATCCCCTTGACGTTGTTCGACACGTTGGATTCGTGCAACGTGTAGCGCAGGACCGTGGCGGGAACGTGAACGAAGGGCAGTACCGTGCTGAGCTGCATCCACAGGTACATGTCCTGGCAGTACTTGAACCTCGAGTCAAAGCCGCCGACCTGTCGAGCCGCCCAGGTCGGTATCAGGAATGCCCCAGGCGGATGGCCAACCCCGCCAAAGAGCCTTCGGGTAACCGCCAGCGGTGCCGCGCCGGCGAGGTCGGGGCGGCGCCAGTACCGCAGGGACCGCCCCAGCACATCGACAGTCTCACAGTCGCCGAAGACGACGGCGCGGCCGTCTTCCTCCTCCAGCCTGGAGCGAAGCGCCTCCAGCGCGGACGGCGTCAGGCGATCGTCCTGGTCGAGAAAGAGGACCGCGTCTCCGCTGGCGCGAGCCAGTCCGGTATTGCGCGCCGCGCTGACCCCCTGATTCCGTTGCCAGACGTACTCGACGCGGTTGCCGAAGCGGGCAGCCACCTCGGCGGTGCCGTCCGGACTCTCGTCGTCCACGACGATGATCTCCGCCGGCTGCGTCTGCGCGAGCACGCTCTCGATCGCCGCGCCGAGGAATCGTGCTCCGTTGAAGGCCGGGATGATGACAGAGATCGGCACGGGAATCTGCACGGCGTGCCGCGCTCAGGCGGGTACTGTCGCCCCTCCGGATCCGGTCACGGCCCGCTCGAAGTCCCGGGCATTATACGACAGCCGATCGCACCCATCAGGAGTGGAACGCGATCAGGACCGCGGCCGCCGCTCTGTGCCGGCGGCGCTAGAATGCAGCGTCGCCGTCCCAGGTAAGATCCGCGTGCCGCCACCGACAGCCCGCTCCGTCTCCGTCGTCATTCCGGCGTACAACGCGGAAGCGTTCCTGGCCGAGGCGGTCGAATCCGCCCTGTCTCAGACAGAGCCACCGCACGAGGTGATCGTCGTCAACGACGGCTCCACCGACGGCACGGCCGCCGTGCTGCAGGCGTTTGCCGATCGCATCATCGTCGTCACCCAGGAGAACCGCGGCCTCCCGGCCGCGCGCAACGCCGGCGCCGCGCGCGCGACCGGCGCATGGCTGGCGTTTCTCGACGCCGATGACCTCTGGCAGCCGGAGAAGCTGGCGCGCCAGCTGGAGGTCGCCTCCCGCGCGAATGTGGCCCTCGTGTACACAGACCGGTTCAACATCGGACAGCGGGGCGACCTGCCCGAGGTGCAGAGCCAGGTCCAGCCGCTCTGCTCCGGCGACGTCTTCATCGATCTCCTGACATGCGGGAACCCGATCACCGTGTCGAGCGTGATGCTCCGCACACAGGTATTCCGGGAACTCGGGGGGTTCGTCGAGTTTCTGCGGGCCGCCGAAGATTGGGATCTGTGGCTCAGGCTGACTGCCGAGCATCAGATCGCGGTCTGCGCCGAGCCGCTGGTCAGCTACCGGTTTCATGGCGGCATGATGAGCGGCGATCCCCGGCGCATGCAGGTGGCGCGCCGGCAGGTGGTCAGGCGCGCCCTGCAGAGCGCGCGCGGGCGCGGTCTGCCGAGGCACGTCCGGCAGCAGGCGCTCGCCGAGACGGCGCGGATGAACGCGTGGGATGCGGCACGACGAGGCGCACGGGGCATGGCGTGGGACGAGTTCGCACGGGCGATTGCCGCGTCACCGTTCAACCGCCGGACCTGGCGGGACCTGTTGCGGTTCCTCCTCGGCCGGATCGGGTAGCATCCTGCTCCCCGGCTGCCGGGACGTCAGAACAGCGTGCGCTCGAAGAACGCCATCACCTTCTCCTCACGCCGGCGCCGGTCGAAGGTCTGCTCCACGCACCTCCGTCCGGCCGCGCCCATCGCCCTGGCCAGGTCCGGCGACGCGATCAGGGCCTCGATCGGCTCCAGCGCCCGGTCCCACGCGCCATACGGGAACAGGAACCCGGTTTCGCCGTCGCGCACCACTTCGCGCGTGCCGGTGACGTCGGTGGCCACGACCGGAAGGCCGGTGCTCATCGCCTCGATGGTGGCCCATCCCAGGCCCTCGACACTGCTGAAGAGGAGAAAGACGTCGAGCGCCTGGAGCACCGGCACCATGTCGTCGCGGTGGCCCAGCATCTGCACGTCGCGGTCCACGCCCGCCGCGCGCACCGCGTCGGCGAGATCCCGCCGCTGGGGTCCGTCTCCGGCGTACAGGAGCCGGGATCGTGGATGGCGCTCCCGCACCTTCAGCCAGGTCTCCAGGATTTCCATCACGCCCTTGCGCGGAGTGAGGAGCGCGGAAGTGCCGAGCACCAGCGCGTCGGGATCGAGGTCGAGCGCACGCCGCGCCTCCAGGCGCTCGGCCGCAGTCGGAGGCCGGAACCGTTCGGTGTCGATGCCGTGGTAGATCGTGATCGGTTCGAGACCGGGCGGGAGGAGCTCGCCGAACGCCTGTAGGAAGCCGGCCGCCGACGCATCGGACACCGCCCGGATGCCGCGCAGGCCGGCGAAGGCCTGGCGGAGGTGCCGCCGCTGCCACGCGTCCCAGCGCGGCGGGGGCTCCAGGCCGATGCCCCTGCCGTCGTGCTCGAAACCATGCCCGGCGTAGGTCGAGTGGACGCTGAGCACACGCGGCACATCGTGGCGGCTCGCGTGCCAGAGGTGCGCCAGACAGTCTGCCAGCGACGACGAGTAGCAGACGAGCCCAGTCGGGCGGTACCGGGCCATCAGCCGCGAGAACCCCGGCCTGCCCAGGTGCTTCTTCAGCCGGCGGATGCGCCACCGGTCCCACGTCTCCAGGAAGGCCGGAGGGGCATAATCCACCACCGGCAGGCCACCCGCCCGGAGACGCTCCGCCCACTCCCGCAGCTGCGGCCGGAGCCGCAGCGCAAGCACCGGCGCCGCGCGCATCGCCTCCAGGATTCGCAGGTCCTGTGAGATCGAGCCCTTCTCCATCCCTCCGTACAGCGTTGACTGCGACATCACCAGGACGCGGGGCTTCATGACGTGCTCCGGGCGCTCTCCCTCGACGCCGTGCCCGTGACCGACCGACTCACTGCGGTTCCAACGGCGCGCGCAGCACCCTGACGCGTGGCGGCAGGAGGTGAATGCAAGCCGCCACTATGCACTATACTCGGGGCATGTACCGTAGCTGGAAGACGTGCCGTCCGAGTGTGACCAGGCTGTGCTCGGCCCTGGTCGCCGGCGCCGCTGCCGCCGCGGCCGGGCTGGCCCTGTCTGGCGTCCAGGCCCAGGGACCGTTCGCCGTACCGATCGCCGCCATGACCACGCCGCCGGTCAGCCTTGCGACACCGCCCTCCGGATCGACCTACACCTCGGGCGCCAGCGTACCGTTGCAGGCGTCCGTGCAGGGCGACTTCACGCAGGTGGAGTTCTACGTCAACCAGACGCTGGTCGGAACCGACACCGCTGCGCCGTATGCAGCCGTCTGGCAGGCCGTGCCGGGTACACATTCGGTCACGGCCGTCGGCCGCACATTGTCGGGTGTTCCCGTGTACTCGACGGCTGCTCAGGTCAGCGTGGTCGACGCCAGCGCCGGCAAGCTGGTGCAGAAAGGCGACCTCGTCTACCAGGGCGCGTTCCGCCTGCCCGCGCAGCAGCTGGGACCGAGCCAGTTCGCCTTCGGCGGTACCGCGATGTCGTTCAGCCCCGCGAGGGGCACGCTCTTCATCGTGGGCCACGACTGGAACCAGCGGCTCGCGGAGGTCGGAATCCCCGAAATCCGAAACGCGCCGTCCGCAGGCGGGCTGGCGACCGCGCCTGTCGCACAGCCGTTCGGCGATCCCACCGACGGGAAGCGCAACCAGGTGAACCCCACCGATCCGAACGACATCAAGCTCGGTGGCACGTTGCCGGTCGAGGACGGCCTGATCGTCTCCGCCTTCTCCTACTACGATGGCGGGAGCACGCAGTCCTCGTCCCATTTCAAGTCCGGCTTCGACCTGGGGACGGCGAACGACACTCTGGGGCCGTTCCGGATGGTGGCGGGACGCGTCGGCTACGTGTCCGGGTACATGGCGCCAGTTCCGGCCGGATGGCAGGCCGCCCTCGGTGGGCCCGCGTTCACCGGGAACTGCTGCCTGAGCGTCATCAGCCGCACGTCCAACGGTCCGGCCCTGTTCACCTTCGACCCGGCGGACGTCGGCGTGAAGAACCCGATCCCGACGACAGCGCTCGTGTACTATCCTCACGAGAACCCGCTCCGGGCCTGGAACACGAAGAATGACCTTTTCAACGGCACCACCGAGGTACGAGGGGTCGTCCTTCCCGAGGGCACCCGCAGCGTCCTGTTCTTCGGTCGCCACGGCATGGGGACATTCTGCTACGGCGCGGGCGGCGCCACGAAGCCCCCAGGCAGCCAGCCGTGGTGCCACGATCCCGCCAGCGAGTATCAGGGCACGCACGCCTATCCCTACGAGCAGTACGTGTGGGCGTACGACGCGAACGAACTGGTGGAGGTGAAGAACGGGACGAAGAGACCGTGGGAGGTGAAGCCGTACGCCGTCTGGACCCTCGATCCGCCGTACAAGGGTGGCCTCGGGCGGCAGATCAACGGAGCGGCCTACGACCCGGCGACCGGGCGCATCTTCCTGACGGTCGCGTTCGCCGATGAGGGAGGCCGGCCCCTCGTGCTGGTCTACAAGATCGCGTCCTAGACGAACCGGGACTCCTCCGGGACCGTCTCCATGCCGTCCGGCACGGATGCCACCAGCGCCAGGACCCGCTGCACCTCCTCCTCGATCGAGGAGCCTTGCGTGTCAAGCACCAGCTCCGGGCTGTCCGGTGGTTCGTAGGGCGCATCGATCCCCGTGAAGTCGGACAGCTGGCCGGCGCGGGCCCTGGCATACAGCCCCTTGACGTCGCGCCGCTCACACTCGGCCAGCGGTGTCGCCACGTGCACCTCGATGAAGCGCCGGCACAGGCTCCGGGCAAACGCCCGCGACCGCGCGTAGGGGGAAATCAGCGCCACGAGCACGATGACGTCGTGCCACTCGAGACGGCTGGCCAGGAAGCCGACGCGGCGCACGTGCCGGTCCCGCTCTTCCGGCGAGAAGCCGGTCTGCGGGAAGAGTTGCCGGATCGCATCGCCGTCCAGGAGCTCGACCCGCCTGCCCATGTCCTGGAGCCGCTGGTGCACACCACGTGCGATCGTCGTCTTGCCGGCGCCAGAGAGCCCCGTGAACCACACCACACAACCACCCGGTCCCGCCGTCCGGCCGCCTTCAACACTCATCTGTTCTCAACCGCAGCTCCCGGATCCGGCCGATCCCCCATCCTGCCCAGCCGGGCTCTCGGGCGCACGTAGAGATCCGCCACGCCCAGGCGCGGGCGGTCCTCCCGCACCGTGACCGACGCGGCGTGATGCATGTGATGCAGCCGGTGCTCGGTCCGGTCGTCGATGATCGCGCACCCGAAATGGTACTGGCCGCTCACGACGTTCGCACGCATGTGAAACTCGACGTGTACCCGAACGCGGCCGTCGCCTGCCGGGACCGCCCCGCCACTGGCGACCGGCGACGCCAAGCCCAGAGCGGCCATGGAGTAGATCGCATGGTGGACGAGCAGCGAATCCCCCGATCGCACCATGTTCATCGCGAACGCCAGGTCCTCCGCCGACGGCGGCAGCGCGTAATCCACGTGCAGAACCAGACGATCGCCCGGGCTGATCTGCTGCACCCGGGTACCGTCGGGGTCGGTCAGCACGACGGCGACGATTTCAGCTCCGCCGGCGGTCGCCTCGTCCGGGCTCCTGCTGGCGATGTAGCTCTCGATGACATCAGCTGTGGGTCCGATGAGCCTGGTTTCGTGGTTCAGGTGCAGTGCGCGGTCGCAGAGCGTGGCCACCGACGGCAGGTTGTGCGACACGTAGACGATCGCGACGCCGTTCCGCCTGAACTGCAGCATCCGCTGGACGCACTTCTCGCGAAACGTCATGTCGCCGACGCTGAGGACCTCGTCGATGATGAGCACTTCGGGATCCAGGTTCGCCGCGATGGAGAACCCGAGGCGCGCGTTCATGCCCGACGAGTACCGCTTGACCGGGGTATCGATGAAGTCCTCGATGCCCGCGAAGTCGACGATCTCGTCGAACCTCTTCTGCACCTCCGCCTGACGCATGCCGAGAATGGCGCCCTGCAGGAACACGTTTTCCCGGCCGGTCAGGTCAGGGTGAAACCCGGCCGCCACCTCGATGAGGGCCCCCGCCCGGCCCTGGACCCGGCAGTGGCCGAGCGTCGGCTTGAGGATTCTGGTCAGCAGCTTGAGCGTCGTGGACTTCCCGGCTCCGTTCGGGCCGATGATGCCGAGCGCCTCGCCCGGGCCCACCTCGAACGAGACATCGCGCAGCGCCCAGAACTCCTGGCTCTCGAGCTCGCCCTCGCGGGCCGGCCGAAACGCACGACGCACCATTGAGGGAATGAGATCCTTGAGGCTGTCGTGCAGCTCGCCTCTGCGGAACTTCTTCCAGACGCCTTCGAACGCGATCGATCCCGACGCCACTAGCGGACGTCCCCAGGTGGTGGCATCGGCACCGGCACATTCCCGGCCCAGTCGCCCGGTGCTCCCAGCCCACGCTCCATGCGACGTCCGTCCCTCACACGCTCTCGGCGAACCGGTCTTCGGCTCGATGAAACACCACGGTGGCCACCGCCAGAAGGAGGAACACCAGCAGCGCCCAGATTCCGAGCGAGGCCGGAGGCCAGTCGCCAAGCAGCACGACGGCCCGGTACGATTCGACGATCGGGGTCATCGGGTTGATCTCCAGCAGCACCCGCAGCCGGCCCTCGAGCGCATCGGCCGGATAGACCACGGCAGTGGCGAACATCCAGACGTTGATCACGACGTCGAAGAGGTACTTGACGTCGCGAAAGAACAGGTTCGCCATCGACAGCAGCAGGGCCAGCGCCGTGGTGAACGCGATCTGAATGATCAGCAGCGCCGGCAGCGCCACGAGCGTCCAGGACGGCACCACTCCGTAGTAGGCGCAGAGGCCCACGAGCAGGAGCGCCCCGACGGCCAGGTCGACGAGTGAGACGAGGATGGCGGACAGCGGGAGGAGTTCCCTGGGGAAGTACACCTTGCCGACGAGCATCGCGTTCGCGGTGAGCGCATTGACGGAGAACCTGAGGGACGCGGCGGTGAAGTTCCACACGAGCAGGCCGCAGTAGGCGAAGATCGGGTACGGGACGGGAGTCTCGATCGGCGCCACGCGCGTGAACACGACGCTGAAGATGATCGTGTTCACGAGCGGCGTGAAGATCGCCCAGGCGAAGCCGAGCACCGTCTGCTTGTATCGCAGCAGCAGGTCCCGGCGCGCCATCTGGTACAGGAGCTCGTGATACTGGCTCTGCTCGACCAGCGCCTCTCTCAGATCCTTCAGGAATGCCGGCATTCGAACGTAGACGGGGCGGGCCTCGTGGCCCCCCCAACTGTACATCAAGTCGGTCCACGAACCCTCACCGGCGCCCTTCCGACGAGCTCCTCGTACACCCCGGCAAGCCGGACGTTCAGAGCCCTGATGCTGTACGAGGCTTCCACGTGCGCGCGGCCGGCGCGTCCGAACCCGGGCCACGCCTCCGGATGATCCGCCAGCCAGCCGACACGGCCGGCCAGCGCATCCACGTCACGCTCCGGCACGAGGAAGCCCGACACGCCGTCCTGGACGAGCTCCGGAATGGCACTGTGCCAGGTACTGACCACCGGCAGACCGAGCGCCATGGCTTCCATCAGGACGGTCGGCGTCCCCTCCTGGTTGCCGTCGGCCCCTGTCACGCTCGGGGCGATGAACAGGTGCGCGCGCTGCAGGATCTCCACGATCTCGTCCTGGCGCTTCGGGCCGAGCAGGGTCACGCTCCCCGCCCCACCCGCGGCCGCGATCGCCTCGGCGAGGCGGCCTCGCAGCGGTCCGTCACCGACAATGGCGTACTCCAGGTCGCCACGCGCGGCTGCCAGCCGGGCCATCGCCTGAATGCCGTACTCGATCCCCTTCTTCTCCACGAGCCGGCCCACGGTGACGACCCTGATCTTCGCGTGGGGCTCGCGGCTGCGCGGCGCGTACGGGAACCTGGCGCAGTCGATGCCGATGTGATGCACCCGGGCCCGGCGCTCGTCGCATCCGAGCGCTACGAGCTGCCGGCGCATCAACTCGCTCAACGCCAGACAGGCATCGGCCTGCTCGAACAGCGCTCCGTACACGCCGGTACCGTGCTTCGCGACCGTCAACGACACGTCGTAGCCGTAGAAGGTGGTGACGAGCCGGCCGCGGGCCAGGCCGGCCTCCCGCAGCGGCAGCACGCGGAGGCCCATGGGGCCGAAGTGGCAGTGCACGACGTCGTACGCAGGGCGGCCGATGAAGGGCGCGGCGGCGATGGCGGCATGGAGGCGCGAGCCGGCGCCCCGATGGCGCAGCAGCTGCCAGTACGCCGTCGCCGCAGCCCGGGACCGCAGTGCGCGGAGTCCGGTCGTCCCGAGAGTCCGGATCTGGAGCGCCCTTTCCCCGTCCACCGGCGGCGCATAGTACGTCCGCGAGAGGAGGTCGTACGTCCCGACGTCACGATGGACCGGCTCGGCGTCACCGGGCCCCATCGCGATGATCTCCACGTCGTGACCCAGGTCGATCAGGCCCGTGATCTGATTGAGGAGGAACGTCTCGGACAGCGCCGGGAACCGCTCGATGACGAATGCGATACGCATGCAGACTGCCAGCGTACAACAACCCTGCTGACCACGCTGCTGCGGCGGCTGTACAGGCGCTCGATGCGATCGGCGAAGCCCGGCTGCCGTTACCCGGTCCTGCCCGCCGGCCGCGCAATCAGCTGCGCACGCGCCTCGCACGGACGGCGTCCCGCAGGTGCCCGGACAGCCGCGCAGCCGCCGCGTCAAGCGTCCATCTCTCGCGCACCATGGCGGCGCCGCGCTGGCCGAGCGCCCTGGCCAGATCGGGACGCCGCATCAGCCGGTCAATGGCCACGGCCATCTCCTCCGGGCTGTCGACCAGCTGGCCATTCTCGCCGTCCACTACCGTTTCGCGTACGCCCCCCTGCGCCAGCGCGATCACCGGCGTGCCGCACGCGTTCGCCTCGAGGGGTGCCAGCCCGAAGGGTTCGAGGCGCGGCGCGTAGAGCATGATCCCGGACTGCTGGTACTGACGCACGAGCTCCTCGTCCGACACGCCGACACTCAGTTCCAGCCGCACACCGAGGCGATCGCTCAGTCCCCTTCATGCGGCTGACGTACTCGTCCACCGCCTGGTTCGCGATCCAGCGCAACGGCGGCTTCGTCTCGCTCAGGGCAAGAGCTCGGATGATGAATTCCGGATTCTTGTGGCGGCCAGCAGATCCCGCGCGGAGACGATGACCCCTCTGTTGTGCTCCCGCCGCAACAGCCGGATGCCGTGATGCCTGGAGCGTGCCGCTCGATCACCTCCACGCTGTCGTCCGTCGACGCGTCATCGAGGATGAGGAATTCGTCCGCGGGCCGCGACTGGGCGACAATCGCCTCGATGGCCCGGCCGAGGTATCGGCCGTGGTTGTAATTCAACATCAGCGCCGACAGCGAAGGACGGGACGATGCCGACCCTGCAGCAGTTGTCATGACTGAGCGGCGGACCACCGATCTGCCCGGCCGTCAACTACGATCGCGTGGCCACAGACTATCCCGCCACGTCGCCAGGGCGCCGGTTGGGCGCCGGGATCACGGCCCGGGGCCCACCTGACCGGGCACGGAGGGTGGCCTCGAGGTATGCCCGGCCCCACCGCTGGCACGGCTCGAGGTGGTTGCCTTCCGCCCACTCGTTCCATGCGTTGACGAACACGACGTCCTCGCCGGAGTTCGACGATGCCACGCTTTCCAGTACCGCCCGCAGCCACGCCTCGTATCGCTCGGGTGTCGAGCCCGCGAGGATGACGGCAGCCCGCTTGCGGCGGGCCGTGTTGTCCCACATTGGCGTTACGCAGCGGAACCTGGGGAAGGGCGCAGGCGGCCGTGCCACCATCCGCCGGGCCACGGCCCCGTAGTCGAACACACGATGCGAGGCCTGGTTGCGCCACATGCCGTGACGCAGCCGCCAGCGATGGCTGCGGGTCAACTGATCGCCGAGATCGCCGAAGTCGGGCTGAAACTCCACCCCAGCGTCGAAGCCAAGGGGCCGGGGATCCGAGCGTTCTCCGAAAGCTTCGACCCGGCACAGATACAGTTCCCCGACACCCAGCCTCACCGCCTCGGCCCGCCACGTATCGGTGGTCCGTCGTGGATCGGGAAGCCGGCCGGCGCGGTAGACGAGGAACAGCGGCCTGCCCGACACACGAACGTATCGCGGATCGCTGAAGGCCGGCGCAAGCGCCCGCACGTGCGCCATGTCGTCTTCGAGGCTGTAACGCTGCTCGATCAGCACCTCGGAACTTCCGCCGTCCCAGGCGCGCGTCCAGTTCTCGTTCGCCCAGCAGAGACAGAAGGGGAAGTCCGGTCTGCCGGACGCAAGTACGTAGGCGAAGGGACGCTCCAGCAGCCGGCGTCCGTTGAACCAGTAGTGGTAGTAGCAGAAACCGTCGACCCCGTGAGTCCCCGCCAGCTCGGCCTGGGCTTCGCGGGTCTCTGGCACCCGCAGGTCGTAGAAACCCAGATCCGCCGGCAGGTGCGGCTGCCGGTGCCCCCGGAACTGGGGAGTCGCGCGGACGACATTGATCCACTCGGTGAAGCCCCTGCCCCACCAGGCGTCGTTCTCGGGAATGGGATGGAACTGCGGGAGGAAGAACGCCAGCACACGGCAACGTGGGCTCACGCCCAGCTCCTGCGAATCGAGCCGCTCCGCCATCGTCCGTGATAATTCTATCCGACGGGTCGGCCGCCGACGGCCCGCGACGGCCCATGCCACTCGATCGCCACGCCCAACTCGCACACGCCGGAACGACCGGATCGCCGGGCGGGGTCGATCACGTGCCGGGACGCCTCGCTCAGACTGCAGTGTGCCTCCTGGTGGCGGTCGGAGCAGCCGCCGCGCTGTTCGTCTGGCAGGGACACGTCGGCTTCGGCCTCGGGGACGAGGGGCACCTCTGGTACACGACTCGCCTGGTACTTGACGGAGGCGTGCCCGTTCGGGACTCCCAGTCGTACGACCCCGGCCGGTACTATTGGACGGCCGCCTTCATGCGGTTCCAGGGGCACACGGGCGTCATCGCCCTTCGAGTCGCGACCGCTGCCATGCAGGCGCTGGGGCTCTTCGCTGCCCTGACGATGCTGGCCCGGCACCGTCCGCGGGTGCCGGCCGGTCTGTGGCCTGTCGCGCTCGCCACCCTCCTCGCCTGGATGCTTCCAGGGCACAAGCTCTTCGACATCACCACATCGATCCTGCTCGTGGGCGCGTTCGCCCGCGTCGTCGGCCGGCCTTCGGGTTGCCGATGGTTCGTCGCCGGTCTGTGCGTTGGCCTGGCCGCCTTCTTCGGACGAAACCATGGCTTGTACGGCGTCGTCGCCGGCCTCGGTGTGTCGGGATACCTGGCGATCCACAACAGGTCGGGCATCCTGATGTACGCTCGAGCCTGGGTGGCTGGCATCGTCATCGGCTATCTGCCCCAGTTCGTCCTGTTCGCGACGACTCCGGGCATGCTGATCGTCCTCCTGGAGGATTCGAGCCTCCTGCTCGAAACCGGCGCCACCAACCTCACCCTGCCCGTGCCATGGCCCTGGCGCATCAGCACGACGGCGGCGCCCCCGCTGTCGCTGCTGCGAGACGTGGTCCTGGGCCTCTACTTCGTGGCGCTGGTGGTGTTCGCGGTCGCCGGACCAATCTGGGCCGCGTCGCGAATGGCGCGACGCGCCCCCCTGCCTCCGCTCGTCGTCGCCTGCACGTTCGTTGGGCTGCCCTACGCACACCACGCCCTTTCGCGGGCGGACACGTGGCACCTGGCGCAAGGGCTGTTCCCGTTCCTCCTGGCCGCCTTCGCGGGCCTGACGATGATCCGGGCGAGCCTGCGGTGGCCGCTTGCCGCCACGCTGGCCGCCAGCGGCCTGTTCGTGGCAGTACCTCAGCAACCGGGCTGGCAGTGCGCCACGAATCCCTGCCGGACCATCATGGTGGGCGGAGACGAACTGCTCGTCGCTCCGGAAACGGCGGGGCACGTCGAACTGCTGACGCACGTCGCAAGCAGATACGGTCGGGAGGGCGAGACGTTTCTCGTCGTACCGGCCTGGCCGGGCGCCTACGCCCTGTTCCATCGCAGGGCACCGACCCGCGAAACCTACATGACGCTCCTCCGGACCCTCGAGTGGCAGGCCAGGCAGGTCCAGCAGGTCATCGACGCGAAACCCTCTTTCGTGCTGATCAGGGATGTGCCCCTCGATGGTCGCGATGACCTGCGGTTCCGCAACCTCCGTCCGCTGCTGTACGACCACATCCGTACGCACTTCGCCAGGGTCACGGACGACGCCATCGGGGAACCCTTCGAACTCTGGGTGCCAGCCACGGCCGCACCGTGAGCCGGCACGCAGGGACCGGCCGCACCATCGAGGCGGCGGACTACAGGCGATCCGAGGCCGCGCGAAGCCCATCTTCCAGCTCGCTCACCGGCCTCCGCCCGGCAACCATCCTGGTCAGCCAGGAGGGTGAGTACGTCTTGAGCATGCCCGGCGTGTATACGGTGGCAACCGACACCCGGTGCAGCGACACACCGAGACGCTCGTCGAGCGCGGCGATCAGGCGCAGGTCCGCCTCGATGGCGGCCTCGGTCGAGACCAGCACGGTGTCGGCCGGGTGTGTTCTCTTGTAGTCGAGGATCGCCTGGTTGTGCGCACGCCACAGGTCCAGGGCACACCGGCCGCCGATTCTGAGGCGGAGGCCGCGCGGCGTTCCGCGGGCCCGCGCCCGAATCGACTCGAGCACCTCGACCGCCGGGCGCCAGACCAGGAGCGCCTTCAGATCCGGGATCAGCGCTTTCCAGAACTCGAGGAAGAGCGACGTCCTGGGATCCTTCCAGCCCCAAACGCCGGATTCGTGTACCCGAGCCGCCAGGAGGTTCTGCGCACCGCGCCGCAGCTCGTCGTCCGGCTCGACTGCGGTGCGGTCGGTCACAATCCAGCCGGCCGCTCCGTGGACGTGACGGTCAATCGCGGCCCGGTGCAAATCCGTAAAGTCCGCATCCTCGAAGTGGCCGCGCCGATTGCCTGGGCCTGGTCCGAGGACACGACCAGCGTGCATGCGCACGCCGCAGGACTCGAGCCACGAGGCCATGAGCGACGTGCCGGACCGGTGCATGCCGGCAATGCAGAGAACTCGCGACATCGAGGAGGGACCTCTGGTGCTCAGCGCCCGGGGCGATCCACCCGGTCGATCAGCCCCCATGGAGCGCCGGCCAGCGGCGTCGGCAACATCACGGCACCTAGCCATGGTCGTACCAGAACCTGGATCCGATGAGCGCCGAACCGAGGCGCCTCATGCGCGGCGGCATCAGCACCGCGGCGGCCGCCAGGATCGCGGTCCCCGAGCGGAACCGCGCGCCGACACCCCACAGCGCACGGGCCGTCGTGAGCGAACCATCGCGGTCCTCCCGCATGTAGAGCTCGCGCACGATCTGGCGAATCTCGCGACGGGCGGCGGCCCTCAGCGCGGTTGCGCGCCCCGCCGTCGTCTGGCCTGCCCGGTAGCGCAGCACCTCGGCCACGTCGCTACCCCAGTTCATCATCCGCTGGTCGCGTCCGGCGCCCGATGCACTCGCGTCGTGCTGCGTCCACCTGGCGAGTACGGCCGGCAGGATCGTGAAGGCCACCCGCTCCGCGAGGCGCAGGTAGAGATCGTAGTCGCTGGCGATCCTGAAGCGCGAGTTCGACTCGCCGGCCTCGACATAGAGGTCGCGCGACACCAGCACCTGCGCCGTCGTGACCACGAAGTTGCGCTCGAGCAGGCTGTCCCAGCACCCGATGGAGCGCGGCGACGCCGCGTGGTCGCCCGTGCCGAACGCCGCCTCGACCGGCGTCCAGGCGCTGACCGGCGTTCCCTCCATCGAGACGAGCTCGACGTCGTGCACCATCACGAGCGTCTGTGGCAGGACGCGCAGCGCCGCATGACAGCACTCGAGCTTGGTCGGAAGCCACTCATCGTCGCCGTCGAGCAGTGCGACGAGATCGCCTTTCGCCTCGGCCACCCCCCGGTTCCTCGCGCCGGCCACCCCGCGGTTCGCCTGACGGATCAGCCTGACCCTCGAACCGAACCGCTCGACCTCCAGCGGCGTGTCATCGGCCGAACCGTCGTCCACCACGACGACCTCATCGGGTGCCCGGGTCTGGCCGAGCACCGACTCGATGGTGCGACCGATGAATCGGGCCTGATTGAACGTCGTGATCACGGCGCTGATCGCCGGCCTCCGATCTCCCCGCGTGTGCCCGTCGCCCATCGTCACTCCGTCGACCGCCTGCCCATCACCCGTGCGGTGGATGACGGGGATATCGTTGGAGCGCGCGTTTCGTCGCGGCCCGCAGCAGCGCCTCGTGCAGGTTGCCCAGCCGCCACAGCAGGTGTCCAACGACAGGGCCAAGCGGCCCGCCGCCAGGTCCGCGCGGCCAGAGATCCGCGTTCAAGGCCGCGAACCGGGCGTCGAACTGCCGGCAGGCGGCATGCACGATGTCGCTCCGGTAGCGTTCCGACCACCGACTCACGTAGTCGGAGGGAAAGTCCTCGCTGTGGGCCGGTGACGTCATCTGGCGAACCAGCGCCGCCAGCACCTCGAGGTGCCCGGCCGGATCGCGAAGCGTCCGGTGGCTGAAGCTGTCCGGCGCCGCTGTCCAGCACGCACACGGCTGGTCCACGTAGCAGAGCCCGTGGCGCCGCGCCAGCACGCGGAACGTGAAGGTATCCGTCCAGAACCCCAGCTCGGGCGCAAAGCCCCCGACCGCGGCCAGGGCGGAGCGCCTGTGGATGATCGCAGACACGAACGAATGGCTCGGTACGTCCAGGGTCGCGTACAGGTACTCGTGCAGGAACCTGACCGGGTCCACGAACTGGGATCCGCTCCACGGGGCGTGCTGCTGCGTGGCCAGGCGCACGCCTGCCGGATCGATGACGAAACACTCCCCTGCGAGCACCCCCGCCTGGGGATAGCGCTCCGCCATCTGCATGGCCTGCTCGAAGAACCCCGGCAGGATGTAGTCGTCCGCCGACGCAGTGAACACGTAGTCGCCCTGCGCCTCGGCGAGCAATTCGTTCACCGAGGCGATCACGCCGGCGTTGCGAACGTGCCGCAGAACGCGGATCGCGGGGTGCCTGGACGCGCAGCGCTCGATGACCTCCAGGCTGTCGTCCGTCGACGCGTCGTCCAGGACGATCAGCTCATCCGGCGGACGCGACTGGGTCATGATCGCGTCGATCGCCCTGGCCACGAGGCCAGCATGGTTGTAGTTGCACATGAGCGCCGACAGTGACGGCCCTGACGAACTGCGCACCAGTGATTCCGCCATCCGACACCCCTCCCACGGCCGCGCGCGGCGTCACCGCTGCAGCGGCCGGATACCCACCTAGTCTACTTCGCGGTAAAAACGGCTGCACTCGACCAGCGTGCTTCGATCCTCCGCATGACGGCGGTCGGACGACTGCGGCACCAGTTCGATCGTGTCCGGAACTGGAACGCCAGGCGCGGCCCGTTCTCGACCGTGACCAGGCCGGGCGCACCGATCGTCCTCGTGGCCACGATCCGTGGCGTGCCTGGCATCCAGGCAGGGATGATGCCGAATTCCTTCAATGATCGAACCACGTGGCTGACCGACCCGCGTACCTGCTGCATCCGGTTCGAGGACCTGATTGGTCCGCGCGGCGGAGGTTCAGAAGAGCGCCAGCATCGGACCGTGCGCCGGGTGATGGAGTTCCTCGGCGCGGAAGCAAGCGAGCATCGGGTCCGCGGGATCAGCGAGGCGCTCTTCAGCGACCGGACCCGCACGTTCGACAAGGGGCAGACCGGTGCCTGGAGGCAGGCCTTCTCGACCCGGCACGTGGAGCTCTTCCGCGAGGTCTCCGGAGACCTGCTCGCCACCATGGGCTACTCATGGGACACCTGATCCGGGCCATCGCCACGGGCCGTCCCCCGCGGCCGGACAGCCTTGCGGCTGACGAACACCTCATTGAACTCGGCCTGGATGCCCTGCCGGCGATCGATCACGCTGAAGACGGTCGTGCTCAGGTGTGAGTGCTCGAATACGAACTCGCACAGATCGTCACCCCAATCCGTCACGACCAGGGAGCCACTGGCGTCGATCGGGTTGTAGTGGTACACGGGGGGGTGCACGAACCGCACCCCGGCCTCCTCCATCACCGCGCGGACCCTCGTGGGCTGTCGGGGATACCACGGCACCGTGAAGACGTGCATGCCACCCGGCCTGAGCGTGCGCCCGACCTCCCGGAAGGCGTCGGCCGGCCGCAGGACGTGTTCGAAGACATCCTGCGTCACGACCAGATCGAAGGCACCGTCCGGAAACGTCTGTGCCTCGAGGTTCTCGGAGCGGACGCCGTTCCGCATCGCACCCGGTGGAACGTCCGGGTAGAAGTGCGAGGCGACGTAGCCCGGGCACTCGGCGGCCAGCTTCGCCGATGACGCCCCGCCTGGCGACGACTCGTGTATCCTCAGGCCGCGCCAGCCCGGCGCCACATCCTGGATCACGTGCAGCAGCGCGCGGAACCGCGGAATGCTCCCGCAGCGGGCGCACTTGAAGTGCTCCCGCAACGTCGGGCCCTCCTCGTAGAAGACGGTCCGCCGCTCGCAGATGGGACACGAACCGAACACGAGGCCGCGGCGGAACGCGTGCGGCAGAACGGTGGATCCGATCCTCCCGATCCTCAGAAGCTTGTCCAGCATGGCCACGGATCTGCGCGAATCAACATCCACCCCTGCGGACTGGCGACCGACGCCTGCGCGTCCACGAGACCCGTCTCAGGGAATCTCCCTGACGATTCGCGGGCCGATGGCCCGCGTGACGGCCAGGGGCAGCCGGCGCCACAGGGCAATCGCCGCACTGAACCGCGCATTCGTCGGGCTCCGATCCGGCAGCGCCACTCCCTCGTCCGCCCAGTACTCCCAGTGCAACGGCGTCGCGACCGCCCCCCACTGCTTCTTGAACTGGTACGTGCCCTCGCCGGGAGTCGACCGGCCGAAATCGAACACCATCAGCCCGCGATCGATGGCGAACCTGAGCATGTGCCAGTAGAGCAGCACGTTCGCGCACAGGGGATTGTAGGCCCGCAGCGACGACGCCCAGGGCACCTCGATGCCCTCGCGGTGCCAGATGACGAGCGACGCGGCCACGGCCCGCCCCTCGTGCCGGATCGCGAACACCCGCGTCTCGTTCGGAAACGCGTCCAGCACGGCGGCGAAGAACCTCCGTCCGTGCACCGGCGTCCCCAGGTCCCGCATGTTCCGCGCCAGCACGTCATGAAAGCCGTCGAGCAGGTCCACCCCGCCGCTGACCGCGGTCAGCCCCGACTTTTCTGCCTTCCGCACCTGGTTGCGCAGCTTCCGGTCGAGCGCACTCCACTGCTCCTCCACGGAAGGACCGAGCGCCAGCGTCATCGCGACCTTGTGAGACCTGACGGCCAGGCCGGGATAGTGCCGCCGCACGTGCCGCAGCTCCACGTACCGCGCCCGCCGCGCCCGGGCCTCCCCGACGGCGGCCTCCAGCAGCCGCCCCCGCGACGCCTCGTCGTCCGCCACGACGCCGCCGTAGTTCAGGAACGGCATCGACACGGCAAACCGGCCGAAGAGCGGGCTGCGGAAGAACACCAGCGGCAGCACGCCGACCACACGCGCCCCCTGGGTGGCGGCCAGGCAGCGGACCTCGTGGCCGAAGACCTCGCGCATCACCGGCGCCCACGCCGAACGATGATAGACCGACGCCTCGGACGCCCGGTCCACGTACGCGTCCCACTCGGCCGGCTCCACGTCCGTCCGGATCTCGATCGCCGGCCCGCCCGCGCGAGACACGTCAGTCTTCCCCCGCCCCGTCACGACGCGGCTCCGGCAGCGTGAGCACGCCGCCCAGGGTGTACCGCATGTCGATGGAGATCGGTGCCCGGCGCGACACGGGTGCGCCGGCAGCACGATAGACGACGAAGTCTTCGCCGTGCAGCGGATTGGGCACGCGCGACACGGTCACCCACTCCCCGTCGAACCGCGACATCGTCTCCAGCAGCAGGCGATGGTGCGGCCGGGCCGCGAGGCCGGTGCCCTGCCCCACCTCGGCCACGACGAACGTCACCGGAATCCCGGCCAGGAACTCGCGGATCTCCTCGGGCGTGTCGTACAGGAGCTCGTACTTCGACCCGTCCCACGTGCTGCGACTGAGCACTTTCCCGGCCCGCAGCACGATGTGAGCCCGGCTCCGGTCGCGTGCCGCCACCTCCGCGATGACCATCCCGCTGGTGTCGCGCTCGTCGCTCGCGCCCGACACGAGAACCACGCTGCCGGGCTCCTCGAGGATGACGTCCGCCACCCGGGCCATGCCCCGGTCCTCCCGCTGCACCGCACGCCAGGCTCCCCCCAGCACCGACCCTCCGATCACCAGGGCGACCAGCACCCCACGGACGCGGGGTGTGAGGCTGCCCGAAAGCACGCCGCTCAGCGTCCACCCTCCGAAGGCGGCGAGCCACACGAACGCCGGCGAGGCCGACACGAGATACCGGGGGTTCGGCGCCAGCGGCGTGAGCACGTGGAAGCCGACAACGGCCATCGCCAGAGCCGGCAGCACGGCCTGGTGCTCCGGAACCGCCCCCTCGCGCAGCCGGCGCCACACCACCACACCGATGCCCACCACCGCCAGCATCGCGCCGGCGGGCCCCAGCTGCTGCCACGCCATCCACCCGTAGGCCACGGCGCGATCGGCAATCGAGTCACTCGTGCCGCTCCCGACGACCGTCGAGCGCAACATGCTCCACGTGACGAACTGCCAGGGGCCGGCCAGCACCACCATCAACGCGGGGCCCAGCCAGAACGTCTTCCGGGCGAGCAGCCGGGGCGCCCCCATCATCGCCACCGTGACGAACGGCAGCAGCAGGATCGCCATTCCGCTGCCCTTCGTCAGCATGCTCAGGCTCCCCAGCACACCGAACGACACACCGTCTCTCGTACGCCCCGATCGCAGGCAGGCGATCAGGCACAGGGCAGCCGCGAGATCCAGCAGGGCCACGAGCGCGTCGGCCAGGAGGTGGCTCGTGACGAACTGCGTGGACGGCATCAGGAGCACGACCGCTCCCACTCCCACGGCCGGCCAGAAGCCGACGTCACGCCGCGCGACAACGCAGGCCAGCGTCGCCAGCGCACCCGCGATCGCCGCCAGCAGCACGAACACCGAACCGTAGGCCACCGGAAACACGAGCAACCAGACGGCCTCGAGGACATGGAACAGCGGCGGCCAGATCCCGAAGGCGACCTTCGGATAGTGCACGTAGTAGGTCGTGGCGAACGCGAGCGGCGACTCCGCGAACCCGCTGGCGAGGTAGTCGCGAATCATCAGGCCCGTGACGAAGTGGGCCGCTTCGTCGGGCAGGTCGAGATCGGCGACGAACGCCCCGTTGGCCACCTGGAGCAGGAGGGCCGTCACCAGGAACAGCAGCCACACCGGGGCGAGCCCGAGCAGACGGCCGGGGGCCGATCCCGTGGTCACGAGAGCGCCGTGCCTGGCACGGCACCGTCGAGCCGGGCCGCCTCGACGACCCGTGCCACGGTCGTGAAGCGGAACTCCCGCACGAGCGCGCGGAGCCGCGCCTCGGTCTTGTCGAGGTTCCGGTAGTGCCGGACACGCGACACCAGCGACGCCGCCACGCGCGGCTGGCCGGGATCGATCTCCCACGGGTGCAGGTAGAAGATCGCCGGCCGCCGCTCCACCCGGTTCAGCCGGCCAATCCCCCACCGGGTGAAGGCGTACGGCAGCAGGCGGAAGTACCCGCCCCCGGCCACGGGCAGGTTCAGGCCCGCCCAGCGAACGGTGGAGGGCGGGGCCTCGATCAGGCGGCCGCCCGGGCGCGAGACCATGTGCGCGTGCCGCGGCGCGCCGGGGATGCCGTACCGGTCGTGGTGAATCGGAAACACGCTGGCGTCGTAGCGGTACCCTTCCTCGATCAGCACATCGAACGCCCAGAGCGTTCGCTCCACGATCGAGTAGCTGGGCGCACGGTAGCCGGCCACCGCCACGCCTCCGGCGTCTTCGAGCAGCCGTTTCGCCCGCCGCACGTCGTCCCGGAACCGGCCCGGCGTCTGCTCGTACACCAGCTCGTGGCCGTACCCGTGCGACGCCAGCTCGTGCCCGCCGGCGACGATGCTCCGCACGAGCCCGGGGAAGCGGTCGGCCACCCAGCCCAGCACGAAGAACGTCGCCTGCACGCCGGCGGCGTCGAACAGCCCCAGGAGCCGCTCGGTGTTCGCCACCACGCGGCTCTCGCGCCGATCCCAGCTGTCCCGCGCGACCACGCCGTTGAACGCGCTGACCTGGAAGTAGTCTTCGACGTCCACGCTCATGGCATTGACGATGGGGAGGGTCACGGCTGCCCGCGCTCCGCAGACTGGGTCCACATGTGCTTGCCGTGGGGGTGTCCGCCCAGGGCCCTCGCCTGGCGGTGCAGGCCGACGAGCGTCCCCTCGCCGGGGTGACTGGCCGGGAACAGCCGCTGGTAGCCGCGGCACAGGCGCGCGGCCAGCGGGACCACCGGTGCGAGCAGGCCGCGCATCGCGCTCTGACCTGGCGGGGGCGACACGCCCGCTACATGCCCCGCTGGAGCAGCACGGTCTTCACCGTCTCGAACATGATGAAGAAGTCGAGGCTGAGCGAGAGGTTCTTGATGTAGAAGAGGTCGTACTGCAGCTTCTCCATCGCGTCCTCGACGGTCGCGCCGTACGTGTAGCGCACCTGCGCCCACCCGGTGATGCCGGGCTTCACGACGTGCCGCTGGCCGTAGAACGGAATCTGCTTCTCCAGGTCGCCGACGAACTCCGGGCGCTCGGGCCGCGGCCCCACGAGCGACATCTCGCCATTCAGGACGTTCCAGAGCTGGGGCGTCTCGTCGAGCCTGGTCCGGCGGAGGAAGCCGCCGATGGGCGTCAGCCGCGTGTCGTCCTACCGCGCCCAGACGGCGCCGGTTCCCTGCTCGGCATCCGCGCGCATCGATCGCAGCTTGACGACGGTGAACACCCGGCCCCCCTGGCCGACGCGCTGCTGCCGGTAGAAGACCGGACCCGGCGAGGTGACGCGGATCAGCATCGCGAGCAGGCCGATGACCGGCGCGAGCAGGAACAGGCCGATCAGCGCGGCCGCGATGTCGATGGCGCGCTTGGCGGCGTCCCGCCACGGACTGCGCTCGAAGCCGGCGTTGAAGATCAGCCAGCTCGGCCGCAGGTTCTCGATGGCGATCTTGCCCGTGTACTCCTCGTACACCGACGCCAGGTGCTCGAAGCGCACCCCCTGGGTGCGCATCTCGAGCAGACGCCACATCGGAAGCTTGCCTCTCGCGTCGGCCAGGCTCACCACCACCTTGTCGATGCCGCGCTCTCCCACGATTGCTGGGATGTCATCCACGGTGCCGACAATGCCCGGATTGAAGACCGGCTGCCCGACCCGGTGGGCATCCGTATCCACGAACCCGACGATCTCGACGCCCAGGTCGCGGCGGAGGTGAAGTTCCCGGGCGAGGGCCACGGCCGCGGAGTTCGTGCCCACCAGCAGCAGCCGCTCGCGCGGTCCGACCTGCGACGAAAGCCATCGGAAGCCGAGGCGCCACCCGATGACGAGCGGCACCACCAGCGCCGAGGCGATGACCGCGACCCCCCGGCCCAGCGCCATGTCCGGAGCGAAGTAGTACACCAGCGCGAGGATGATCGAGGTCGCGCCGAGCGCCTGCAGCGTGCGGACGATCAGGTCACGCCGATCGGCGGCGATCCGTGCCTGGTCGTAGAGATCGCAGTAGTGCAGGCACATCTGGCACACCACGACGACGATCAGGGCCCTGAGCGGCATCTCGTCGCCGGTGAGGAACTCGGTCGCGCCCGCGCCGAGCCGGAGATAGGCCGCCGCGGCGATGGCCACGAGAATCAGGGCGGTCTCCAGCAGGACGAGAAGGAGCCGGCGCGAGCGACCGTGGTGCGCGGGGTGAGGCATCAGGAGTAGTGACTGTCCTTCTTCGCGGAGCCACCCTGCCCGTAGTAGTGGTAGTACGAGCTGTAATAGGTGTCGCCACCCGCGATGCGTCTGGGGTCCACGCGGTTCAGCACGACGCCGACGATCTTGCTGCGGCCGATCGCATCCACCGACCGCTGCACGAGCGTGGCATCCGTCTTCCCGGCGCGGATGACCACCAGCGCGCCGTCGACCATGGCGCCCAGCAGTTTCGCGTCCGTCAGAATCCCCACCGGCGGGGTGTCGATGATCACCCACTCGAAGGCCGCCGCCGCCTCGGCGAGCAGGCGCTTCATCCGTTCCGACGTCAGGGCGCTCATCGGATCGGGATCCGGCGCGCCCGCCGTCAGCAGCGACAGGTGCTGCGACACCTGGACGATCGACACCTTGCGCTCGGGGTTGCTGGTGAGCACTTCGCGCAACCCGTACACCTTCGGCACCTGGAAGACGTCGTCGAGCGATGGCCGGCGCAGGTCGGCATCGATGAGCAGCACGCGGCGCTGATAGGACTCGCTCAGCGTCAGCGCGATGTTGGTGGCCGTCAGCGTCTTGCCTTCGTTCGGCACGGCGCTGGTCACCATCAGCGTCTTCAACCCGCTTTCCTCCTGCGCGTGGTGCAGGGAGGCCGCGAGACGGCGGTACTGCTCGCGCAGCGGCTGGGGCACGGCCGACGAGACGATCAGCTTCTCGTTGTAGGCGCGGTTGAACCCGCGGAACCGGGGCCGGACGCGATCGTCCATGGCGTCGGACACCGGCCCCATCGGGACCTCCGCCCGCTCGTCGGCCTGGCCATCCTCGACCGGCGGTCCGACGACGACCGCGGCCCCGGGCGCCTCTGCAGCCGGCGGAGCGTCCGGCGGAACCGGCTCCGGCGGACGCCGCCGGGACACGCGTCCTGTGGTGGCGCGTTCGAGCGCCGCGCTCAGGCGACTCATCGATGGGCCACCCTCGTGATCAGCGACCGCCACGCCCGGATCCGTTCACCGAGGGGCACCCTGCGGCGCTCGTCCTCCGGCGGCAGGTCGATGGTGAGGCTCGCCGCGGGCGGGGCCTCGGACATCCCCAGCGTTGGGGACAGGTCCCGCGGGCGGGGAGGGCGTTCGTCCGGCGCCGGAAGCGCGGGCCGAGACTGCGGCGCGGCCGGCGACACGGTCCGCTCGGGCGCCTCCGACACGGGCGGCGCCTGCTGCCAGGCGGTCACCTGGCTCATGAACGCATCGGCCTTCGCCACGCTCCCCGGTGTGGGCAGGTCGAAGTCCCGGCACACCTCGGCCACGATCCGCAGCCCCACCGGGCGCTCGTCCAGGGCGAAACCCGCCACGAGCGCGTTGTCGCACACCACGCTGATCGTGCGCGGAATGCCCGCGGCCGCTTCGCATATGGCCGCAACCGCCTCCGGGCTGAACATCGTGGCCACGTCGCCCCCGGCGATCCGGATGCGCTCCGCCACGTACGTGGCGCTCTCCCGCGCGCTGAGCGGTGGCAGCGTCGACCGCAGGGCAATCCGCTGCTTCAGCGGCAGCAGGTGCGGTTGCCGGAGCCGTTCGGCCAGTTCGAGCTGGCCGACCAGCACGACCGGCAGCAGCTTCTCGCGGCTCGTCTCGAGGTTCTCGAGCAGCCGGACCTCCTCGAGGAGCTCGTCCGGCATCGCCTGCGCCTCGTCCACGATGAGCGCCGTGAACACGCCGTCTTCCCGGCGCTTCAAGAGCGCAGCGCCCAGCTCCTTGAGGAACTTCGGCTTCGATCGGCTGCGTGTGGCCGGGACCTCCAGCTCCTGGGCCAGGAAGTCGAAGAACTCCTCGCGGCTGATCACCGGGTTGTTCAGGCACACGGGACGGGCGTTCAGGCCCTGGCTGCGGTCGAGCGCCGCGTGGACCAGCGTCGTCTTGCCGGTGCCGGCCGCCCCCACCACGAGCGTGAGCCCCTTGCGCCCGGCAATGCCGTATTCGATCGTGCTGAGCGCCTCCCGGTGCCCCGGGGTCATGCAGAGGAACCGCGGATTCGGGTTGAGGTCGAACGGCCGTTCCGCGAGACCGTAGTACGCGTCGTACATCAGAGCCACCGATCCAGGTAACCCGCCTTGTAGACGAGCGCGGCGCCGACAGCGCCCAGCACCATCAACGCGCCGGCGGCTGCCAGGAGCCGGTTCCGCTTCCGCATCGAGCGGCGCTCCGCCCGCGTGTAGATGGCCGGCACGGTGGCGAGCACGGGCAGCGACAGCACCCCCACGACGTCGTCGTCGGTGCGGAAGCTGGAGTCCTTGACCTCCATCAGCACGATGAAGCCGAGGCCCAGCGCCAGCCCCACGGCGAAGCCGCCGAAGTTGTAGAGGGTCCGGTCCGGACTGAAGGGCCTCTCGGGCACGCGGGCGGCGTCGATCACCTTGAACTGCTCGCCGATCTGCCGGCGCTCGAGGTTGGCGGCGATCTTGGCGTCTTCGCCCTTCTGGAGCAGCGCCGTGTACATGCCCTGCAGCGTGGCGTAGTCGCGGTTGAGCGCGATCATCTCGGACTCGCGCGTCGGCGTCGCATCCACGCGGCGGTCGAACTCGGCGATCTGCGCCTGCGCCCGGGCCTGGTCTTCCCGCTTCTGCTCGATCTGCCTCTCGATGTTCTCCATCTCGTTCCGGATTGCGTGCATCTTGTTCTCGCGCAGCGCAACCGCCGGATCCTCGGGCGCGGGCTTGCCTGCGATCGAGACCGGGCGCTGCGCCGCTTCCTCCTCCGCCTTCCGCTCCAGCTCCTGGAGAATCCGGTTGGCACGCGCGATGTCGGGGTGCTCCGGCTTGAGCCGCAGCAGCATCGCCTCGATCTGCAGGCGGGCCATCTCCAGCTGGCGCGCCGCCGACCCGGGCGGGATCGTCGGCACGTCACCGGCGAGATCGAGGCCCAGCGTCGGCGCCGGGCCCTCGTCGGGATCCGGGTTCTCCGCCGCAACGGCTTCGGCCGTCAGATCCGCAAGCATCCGCTCGAGCACGAGGTGCCGGTCGCGATCGCGGTTGATCGACTCGGCGAGCTGCCCGTAGCGGGACTGCAGGCTCTGCAGCGCCTGCAGGTTCGTCTGCAGCTGGCTCGGCAGCTCGCCGCGCCACTGCCGCCGGTACTCTTCGAGCCTCCGCTCGTGCTCGAGCAGCCGGCGCCGGGCCTCGTCGAGCTGGCTGTCCAGGAACTGGTTCGTCCCCTCGGCCAGGACCTCGCGGTCGCGCAGGTTCTCCTCGACGAACAGCGACGCGAGCCGCTCGGCCACGCGCATCGCCTGCCGCGGATCTTCGGACACGAAGCTCACGCGGAAGGCGTCGCCCCGGTCCAGCCCCACGTTGATGCGGCTGCGCATCGTCTGGACGACGTCCTCCATCAGCTCCGTCTGCCGCTCCTCCGCGTAGAGGCCGAAGTCCTGGATGATGCGCTCCAGGCGGGTCCGGCTCAGGATCTGCTGCGTGATGGCCGGCAGCCGCTCTTCGATCCCGGTCGTCACGGTGGACTGCACGATGTTGCGCGGCACGCGCGGCGCCACCACCTGGAGCACCGTCTGCGAGGTGTACAGGTCGGGGAGTGTGCGCGCGTAGAGGACCGCGACGATGCCCAGCACGAGGGCGGGCAGGATGATCAGCCACTTGAACTTGACGAGCAGGAACACGACATCCGACGGGGTGTAGCGACGTCCTGGCAGCACGATGACCCTCCTGGCTCCCTATCGGCCGGGTTTGGCGTACAGGAGCGGGACCTGCATCGAGAACCCGCCTCGCACGCTGACCGCGACCTGCTCTCGCGGAATCGCCCCGGCCGCCACGACCGCGGCGCCCAGGGAATGCTGGTAGAACTGCGCCTCCACGTACGCCGAGCTCCGGCGAGTCAGCGCGTAGTTCGCCCGCAGCGACCCGTTCATGGAATCCACCCGCTTGCCCTCACCGCCCAGGCCAGCGCTGCCGCTGCTGTACGACACGCCGGCCGAAGCCGTGAGGCGGCGGCGGATGGTCTGCCTCACGTCGAGGCCCAGAGCGTCGGAGTACACCGGCTCGGCGAACCCGCCCGTGAGGTTGGCGCCGCGGGTGTAACTCAGCACCAGGGTGCCCTGCTTCGCCAGCTCGACGCTCAGGCTCGCCCCGGCATTCAGGAAGAACGACCGCCCGCCGCGATTCCTGCCCGAGAACGACGAGCCGGTCGAGAGGTCCAGGCTCGCTCGCCGCGACAGGCGAATGCCCGCGCCCCGGTTGAACACGAGCGTCGCGGTGACGTCGTCGATCACGAGCGGTGTGTTCACGATCCGGGGCGCCGGCCCACCGGGTGCACCCGGTGCCATGACCGGATCGGTCGCTTCGACGCTTCCGGGGACGAGCGTCCGGCGAACGCCGGCATCCTGACGGCTGTACTGCACGACCACGCTCACGTCGCGCGTCAGCGTCTGCTGCATCGACGCACCCGCCGTCCAGGTCCGCAGGCTCGGGTCGCCCTCGTCGGCGAACAGGCGCTGGTTCCGGCCCAGGTTCGCGGACACGGTGGTGCGGCGGCCCAGCCCTCGGGTCCACGCCACGCCGCCGGTTGCCAGCGTCGAGCTGGACTTCGACAGCCCGTAGTCGATGACGGCATCGGGCACCGCCGCCAGGTCGGCGTAGAGCGCCTCCGAGCCGGGCGCGAACTCGGGAACCAGCGAGAACAGCGGCTGGTATCCGACGCTCGCGTTCACCGTCAGGGCGCCCACGGGCCCCACCCGCGGCGCAAAGCTGGCGAACAGCTGCTGGCTCGACGGCAGCATCCGCCTGATCGGCCCCTGGTACACGAAGCCGCTCGACAGTCGCGTCTGCAGGACCGGCCACGGCCGGTAGCTGACCGACAGCTGCCCGCTGGATACCACCGGCGGACCATCCCGCAGGCTGCCATCGGCGCGATCGCTGACGCCGGCTGCGGACGTGCTGAACGCCGCGCTCAGCAGCTCACGCCCGCTCCGGGGCGGATCCGCGCCCTGCGCAAGCGCCACGGCCCGATCAGCGACGGCGATCATCAGGAGTCCGGTCATCACGCGCGACAGGCTCGGCGTCACGGCACGACAACGGTGTCACCCGGCTTCAGCAGGATGTTCTGCCCCAGCTTCCGGCGGCGGGAGACCGACTCGTAGTCGAACGGGTAGGTCCTGGGTATCCCGTTCTCCGTGCGCATGATCGTGATGTCCTCGCGGCGGGCGAAGTCGCTCAGGCCTCCCGCCGTGGCGATCAGCTGCAGCACCGTCATCGGCGTGGTCAGCGGGTACGGTCCGGCCTTGCCGACCTCTCCCACGATGTACACGCGCCGGCTGTTGATCTGCTTGACGACGACCGTGGCCTGCGGCGACTCGAGGAACCGCTCGGCTTCTTCGGTGATCCGCTCGCGAAGCCCGGTGGGCGTCAGGCCGGCGGCCATGACTTCGTTGATGAGCGGCAGGCTGATCTTGCCGTCGGGACGCACGATCACCTCGGTCGACATGTCCTTGTCGCGCCAGAACACGATCGACAGGACGTCGTCGGCACCGATGACGTAGTCGTCGGGAGACGCGACGCCCGCTGCGATCGCCTCGGCCGACAGCCTCGTCTCCCCGGCTCGGCCCTCGCCGCCCGGCAGGTCCGCGGCATCGGGATTCTGGGCCGACACCGCGCGGCCGCCGAGCACGAACACCGAGAGCGCCAGCACGCCGGCCCGGCGCCCGAGCGACCGGCAGATCGAGCCGCGGCTCACCGGAACTCCCGGAAGGGCACCTGGCATTCGTGCTTGCGCAGGAAGTTCAGGAACTTCTTGTAGTCCCGGGCCTCCATGTTGAAGAGGCGGGCCACGATCTTGTAGTTCCCCCGCGCCTCCTCGAGACCCTTCGACACCAGGTCACGGACGTTCGCCTTCGTGATCTCGCGGTTCATGTACAGCGGGTACACCGCCGTCCAGAACGACTCGCGCTCCTCCACGATTCGACGGTACAGCTCGTCGGCCACGGTCTTGCGACGTTCCTTCCGCGGCCGGACCAGGCCCCGCCCGCCCCGGATCTCGATCGGCAGGTCCTCGACCCGGATCGTCTCGTGGCGGCCCGTGACGACGAGCCGCTCGATGACGTTCTGCAGCTCGCGCACGTTGCCCGGCCAGGAGTACTCGGAGAGCACCTTCACGGCCGCCGGGTCGATGTGCTTCACGACGTACCCGTTCACGCTCACGAAGCGCGAGAGGGTGGACTCGACCAGCAGCGGGACGTCGTCGGCGCGCTCGCGCAGGGGCGGGACCGTGAAGTGCACGACGTTGAGGCGGTAGTAGAGGTCGTCGCGGAACTGCCCCTGCGCAACGAGATCCTCGATGCGCCGGTTCGTCGCGGCGATGACCCGGACGTCCACGAGACCGCCGCCGCGATCCGTGCCGACCTTCTGGAGTTCGCCGGTCTCGAGGAAGCGGAGCAGCATGCCCTGCATGCGCAGGGTCATCTCCCCGACCTCATCGAGGAACACCGTGCCCTGGTCCGCCATCTCGAGCTTGCCGGCCTTGTCCCGATAGGCGCCCGTGAAGCTGCCCTTGACGTGCCCGAAGAGCTCGGACTCGAGCAGCGTTTCCGGCAGGCCGGCGCAGTTCACCGCGATGAACGGTCGCATCGCCCGGCGGCTGGCCGCGTGGATCGAGCGGGCGACCACCTCCTTGCCGCTGCCGCTCTCGCCCGTGATGAGGACCTTGGCATCGGACCGGGCAACACGATCGATCTCTTCCTTGAGCTCGCGAATGACCGCACTCTGGCCGATCAGCAGCTCGCTCGTCTGGCTCTTCGGTATCACGGCTGTGCTCTCCGACACGTTCATGAGGCGGTGCAGCCCGATGGCCGGAACCGCAGGAGAAAGTCAACCCGCTGGTGCGGGCCGATCACCAGCACCATCGAACGCGTTTGCAAACGGGCGGCCAAGTTCTACTCCTGGGAAGCCTAACTTCTACGGCCGTATTCCTGAAGTACTGGTCTGAAATCCGAGGAGCCTGGCCCTGTTGGCGAGGGTCATCGCGCCCCATGACCTTGCGTGTTCCAGACTATTTATCTGACTATATGCAGACTAATATCGGCCGATTCCGCGCCCATCTGGCACTCCTGCGAGACTTCGGGCCCGCGGACGCCACCACAGTCGCGTCCTGGCATGTATAGCACTCTGAACGGTCCGGTCGCCACACCTCGGCCCGCCGCCCGTGGTGTCCCCCGGTATGCGGTTCGGTATCATGGTGCGCGGTAATTCATGGCCAGTCAGTCATATAGGTGACGCCCTCCCTCGCCCCCACCCCGGCGGACGTCTACGGACGGCAGCTTCGGCGCGTCGCCCTGCCGCCATCCGCGCCACCGGTGCTCTTCGTCGTTATCGACACCGAGGAGGAGTTCGACTGGCAGGCCCCCTTCTCGCGTGAACGCGTGTCGGTGCGCCATCTGCGGCAGATCGAGCAGGTCCAGGCGATCTTCGATCGCCACCAGGTGCGCCCGACCTACGTGGTGGACTACCCTGTCGCGTCGCAACCCGACGGCTACGAGCCGCTTGGCGAGATCGCGCGCGCCGGACGTGCCACCATAGGCACGCACGTTCACCCCTGGGTGACGCCGCCGTTCGAGGAGCCGGTGTCGACGGCGAACAGCTTCCTTTGCAACCTGCCGGCCCCGCTGCAACGGGCGAAGATGGAGGCGACGATGGCTGCCGTCGAGGCGCACATGGGCGTCAGACCGACGGTGTTCAAGGCCGGACGCTACGCGCTCGGGGCCGAAACCGTGCACTGGATCGAGGAACTGGGATTCGAGGTGGACCAGAGCATCATGCCGCACTACGACTTCTCGGCGCAGCGCGGCCCCTCGTACCTGCGCTTCACGGCCGAGCCCTTCCTGTTCGGCCCGCGACGCCTGCTGGCGCTGCCCTGCTCGTGCGACGTCATCGGGATGGCCGGCCGATCGGCGGCGTCGCTTCGCCACCGTGCCTCGGCGTACGAACGGTTCCACGTGCCGGGCCTCCTGGCGCGCCTGCGGATCGCCGATCGGCTGGTGCTCTCGCCGGAGGGCTTCTCGCTCGCCGAGATGAAGCGGCTGGCGACGCATCTCGTGCGCCGCGGCACGCGGATCCTGACGCTGACCCTGCACAGCACGTCGATCGAGCCCGGGCACACGCCGTACGTGCGCAGCCACGCCGACCAGCAGGCGTTCCTGGCCCGTCTCGAGGCCTTCCTGCGGTACTTCTTCCGCACCCTCGGCGGCGTCACCACGACACCGGAGGCGTTCCGCGACACGCTGCTCGCCGCGGCAGCGGCTGACGCCGCCGCCGGACCCGTAGCCTCATGAACGTGCTCGGGCTGTCGCCGCTGGACAAGGACGCCACGGTCACCATCGTGCAGGACGGCCGGGTGACGTACGCGGCCGGCGAGGAGCGCTTCTCACGCGTCAAGCTGCAGGCCGGCTTCCCCTGGCAGGCGCTCGGCGACGGCCTGGCGCGCACGGGGCTCGGTCCTCCGGATCTCGACGAGATCGTCTACCCCTTCTTCGAGTGGACGCGGGAATCGGAGCTGTTCCGGAAGAACCTGGCTTCCGAGCGGGCCTTCCTGGACGAAGGGACGGACGAGCCGTCCGGGCCGCTCGTGGCAGCGGCGCAACGCCGCGTCCGGCCGCGCACCGCGGCCATCCCCGGCCTGCGGGATCCGAACGAGCGCATGGAGAAGAGCGCGCTCAAGTCGCTCGCCTACCGCGTGCTGGCGAACGAAGGGGTGATCTCGCGCAACGTGGCCAAGCGCGGGTCCCGCGAGTGGGGCCGCGAGGCGGAAACCTTCCACCGCCAGTGGCACGACGAGCTGGAGGCCTCGCTCGGCGAGCTGGACCTGCTGTCCAAACTGCGGCGTGTCGAACACCACGTCAGCCATGCCGCCAACGCCTACTACACCAGCGGCTTCAGCGACGCGCTGATCGTCACGCTCGACGGGTACGGATCGGGGCTGGCGGGGTCGGTCAGCGAAGGCCGCGGTGGCGTGATCCGCCGCCTGCAAGGCAACGAGTACCCACACTCCCTGGGCACCTTCTACGAGACCGTGACGTCGGCGCTCGGCATGCAGCCCAGTCGGCACGAGGGGAAGGTGGTGGGTCTGGCGGCGTACGGCGATCCGGAGGTGCTCGCGGACGTGCTGCTCGCCCGCTTCGACGAGCAGCCCGGCAGCTTCCGCATCCGCGAGAGCAACAACCTCTTCTTCGCGCGCTGGCTGGCCACCCAGTTCCCGAAGATCGACGTGGCTGCCGCCTACCAGCACGTCCTCGAACAGGTGGCCGTCCGCTACGTGGCCTACTACGTGCGGCAGACCGGGCTCACGGACCTGGTCCTCTCCGGCGGCGTGGTCGCCAATGTGAAGTTGAACCAGCGCCTGAAGGCGATCCCCGGCGTGGAGCGGATCTTCATCCACCCGAACATGGGCGACGGCGGCTGCGGGACGGGTGCGGCCCTGTTGTCATTCGACGGGCGCTCCGTGCTGGCGCCGGTCAGCGACGTGTACTGGGGACCCGGCTACACCGACGACGAGATCGCCGGCGCGCTGCAGCGGGCGGGGCTGTCGTCGGAGCGGCAGCCGACAATCGAGCCGGTGATCGCGCGGCTCATCGCCGACGGCAAGGTCGTGGCGCGCTTCAACGGCCGGATGGAGTACGGGCCGCGCGCACTCGGCAACCGCAGCATCCTGTACCACACGAAGGAACCGGCAGTGAACCAGTGGCTGAACCAGCGGCTGGGCCGCACCGAGTTCATGCCGTTCGCCCCCGCCACGCTGTTCGAAGCGCGGGACGCCTGTTACCGGGACATCGCCGGCGCCGAGCACGCCGCGCAGTTCATGACGATCACGTTCGACTGCACGGAGCAGATGCGGCGGGACTCGCCCGCGGCCGTCCACGTGGACGGGACGGCGAGGCCGCAGCTGGTCACCGCGGAAACGAACCCCAGCTTCCACCGCATCATCAGCGAGTACCACGCATTGACCGGCATCCCCTCGGTGATCAACACCAGCTTCAACATGCACGAAGAGCCGATCGTCTGCAGTCCGGACGACGCGATCCGCGCGTTCCTGCAGGGGAACCTGGACTACCTGGCGATCGGCGATCGTCTCGTCGCGCACCCGTCGGCGGCGAAGAGCCCAGCGTCGTAGGCCAGCTTCAGCCCGCCCGACTCGCAGGGGCCAGCTTCGGTCTGGCCCGACCAGCACGGACACTCGCGGCCAGCGTTCGTGGCCCAGGCGAAGTCGAAGGCCACGGGCCCGACCACGTGTCGCCGACGCGTGTCAACCACCGGCGCGGCGGGACAGACCGCTGACAGAGTACCTCCGCTCACAGTCACGCGCCGTCGTCCGGATGTCCTTCGACGAGATCGAGCGCGTGATCGGGGCGAAGCTGCCGCCGAGCGCCACGCATCACCGCGCGTGGCGGCATGGCCTAGGCGACGGCGGCGCTCGCCGGCCGCCGCACCTTCCAGATCATCCCGTCGTAGGCGTAGTGCAGGTAGGAGACGACAATCGTCACCACCATCCAGGCGCGCAGGTAGTTGCGGTCCATCATCCACGCCGTCACCGCCAGCACGGCCATGAACGCCAGCAGCACGAGCCCCCACCGCGGCACGAGCGACCCGAACAGCGTCGAGGGACCGCGGCCATGGCGCTTCCAGACCGACCAGCTGACGATTGCCAGGTACTCCGTCGCGTGGAAGATGGAGATCGCGAGGAAGAGCCCCAGCAGCACCCGGTTGTCCGCACCCGACCGGATTCCGACAATCAGGCTGGCGTACAGCACGCACACGCTCGCCAGGTACGCCAGCCGGCCGACCGTCCCCCGCCCGGCCCGCGCCAGCTCGACCACCAGCAGCGCCACCGGCAGAATCAGCACGAGCGGGTCCAGATCCAGGGCCAGAATCGCCAAACGCTCCAGCCCCTCATAGAACGACAGGACAACGGACAGGACCCACGCTGGCGAGCTTCCGATGTCCTCGAAGGTCGGGTAGATGGAGGGAAGCGCCCAGAGCGGCAGCCGGAAGATCGCGTACAGCACGAACACCCGCAGCGCGATCTTCTCGAACCATGCCCCGCCCGGGGCTCCCGGATTCGACGCGCGACCGTAGATCCGGGCCACGCCGGAGTGCTGCGAGGCGTAATGCCACGCGTTCCACAGGTAGTCACCGAGGACGAGGAGCGCGAGGGTCCCCGTGCCGAGCCACACCACGCCCACGCCGACGAGCGTGGCGACGCCCACGCCGGAGTAGGCCACGGCCCGCTGGCGGAAGCGGTCCCCGTCCATGAACACCAGGGCCAGCGTGATCCAGCGATGCGGGGTGGTCAGGAAGTAGATCTGCCAGAAGGACAGGCCGGGATGCGTCAGGAACCCGCCTTCCTGCGGTCGCTGGGCCGTGACGACCACCAGCAGCACGAGCAGCGGCCAGGTCCAGTTGGCGAGGAACGCGAGATCGAAGACGGGGCTGACCAGCCAGGGCGCGCGCGCCATGGCGGTGGCCGACACCGTGCCGCGGCGACCGCTCCGCGCCCGGGCCATGACTCAGCCTGCCTTCCGCACGCGGATCGTCGCCATGTTACTCGGCATGCCTCGTCCGCTTTCCGGCGGATCGCGGCGAAGCGTACCATCCGGAGGGTGGAAGTCAACGCCATCGCTCACCCGCCAGGCTCCCCCACGGGAGCCCGCCCTGCAACCCACGGCGGCGGTCGTGCCTGAACTCCCCGACGTCGAGCTGTACCTCCACGCCCTGCGTCCGCGGATCGTCGGGCACGTCGTGCGGCGCGCCCGCCTCGCGACCCCCTTCCTCCTGCGCTCGATCGACCCGCCGCTGAGCGCGGTCGAGGGGTGCCGCGTGCTGGGCCTGCGCCGGCTCGGGAAGCGTGTCGTGATCGACCTCGAGGAGGACCTGTTCCTGGTCTTTCACCTGATGATTGCGGGCCGGTTCCGGTGGCGCCCGCCGGCGGCGTCCCTGCCGGGAAAGGTGGGACTGCTGGCCGTGGACTTCGATGCGGGCACGCTGCTGCTGACCGAAGCGGGGTCCACGAGGCGGGCGTCGCTCCACGTGGTGGCCGGCCTCACCGCGCTGGCCGGGCACGATCCGGGCGGCCTGGATGTCCTGGGCGCCGACGTTCCCGCGTTCGTCTCGGCCCTGACGGCGGAGCGGCACACGCTCAAGCGGGCGCTCACCGATCCCCGGCTGTTCGGCGGGATCGGAAACGCGTACTCCGACGAAATCCTCCACGCGGCCCGGTTGTCTCCGTTCAAGCTGACCGATGCGCTGAACCCCGACGAACAACGACGCCTGTTCGACGCCGTCCGTAGCGTCCTCGCGGCCTGGACGCAGACGCTTCGCGAGGAAGCCGGTGACGGGTTTCCCGAGAAGGTCACGGCGTTTCGCGACGGGATGGCCGTGCACGGGAGGTACGGCAAGCCTTGCCCGCGCTGCGGCTCCGCCGTGCAGCGCGTGGTGTACGCGTCGAACGAAGCCAACTACTGCCCGGGCTGCCAGACCGGCGGCCGGCTCCTGGCCGACCGCGCGCTGTCACGTCTGCTCAAGGACGACTGGCCGGCCACTCTCGAGGACCTCGAGCGCAGGAAACGCGGGTGAGGCCTTCCGCTGTCGAGCCGGCCTCGTGCTTCGGCCGTGCTGCAGAGCAGGCTCCGCGGGGCCGGGGCGCTTCAGTGGCCGGCC